>JBOHER010000085.1:0-17662 GCA_050701115.1 Haloechinothrix sp.
CGCATAAGCGTGCGGCCCCGCCTCTCGCTCTACGTCCAGAAAACGGCGAGCCCGACGTTGCACACGACCAGCCCGCCCAGTGTGCGAGCGAACCACGTCGGCGCGGGCTTCCTGAGGAACGCGATCGCAATGCCGCCGATGACCAGCAATACCAACAGCTTGATGCCCAGCTTCATGTGGTCGTAGTCCACGTCTGGCAACGCCGGTTCGATCCCCATCAACGCGAGCCCGGTGCACGCAGGCCACGCCAGCCGATGACGCCGCTGATCGTACCGAGAATGATCGACACCATCGTCAGGACGGCGTGCACGTAGAAGAACGACGTCAGCGAGCCGTCCGCGGCGTGCGAGTTGGCGCTGGCCCAGAGATTGCGGGCGAAGGTCACCCAGATGACCCAGGACCACACGCCGAAGCCGAGCAGGAAGAGTGAGACCGGGCGAGACATCCTCATTGGCTCAGGCTAACCAGTGTCCAGCCGGCACAGCCAGCTAGCCTGTTGTGGTGCCGCGCTGGTCCCCCCGAACGTCGCTGTTCGTCCTCGTCACCGTGTTGTGTGCCCTCGCCGCGCCTCCGCTGGCGGTCGCGGCGCCCAGCACGCCGACCGAGCCCAAACCATGCACCAACCGGCACGCGCCACCGCCACCGGTGGACACCTCCGAGGTGCCTGCGCCCGGCCGGCCGACGCCGACTCCGCTGCCGATTCCAGCAACGCCGATCGGCGGTAACCGCATGGGCGAATGCAGGCTTGTGCTTCCGAGCGGTGCTCCGCGCCTGCCCAAGAACCTCACCGCGGCATCCTGGGTGGTATCCGATGTGGACACCGGAACGGTGCTGGCCGGGAAGGACCCGCACGGCAGGCAGCGCCCCGCATCGTTGATCAAGGTTTTGCTCGCCCTTGTAGTGATCGACGAGCTACGGCCCGAGAAGGTCATCACGGCGACCAGGCAGGACGCCGGCCAGGAGTGCACCTGCATCGGCATCGTGCGAGGGCAGCGGTATTCGGTGGAGGATCTGCTCACCGGCCTGCTCATCCGCTCCGGCAACGATGCGGCGCATGCGCTGGGCACCGCACTGGGCGGCACCGATGTGGCGCTGCACAAGATGAACAACCTTGCCGCGAAGATCGGCGCACACGACACCCGCGCGGCGACCACGTCCGGTTTGGACGGTCCGGGCATGTCCTCCTCCGCCTATGACCTGAGCCTGATTCTGAGCCATGCTCTGCGGCAACCCCGATTCACCCACGCCATCGCGACCAAGCAGATGCAGTTCAGGACCGAGAAGGGCAAGCCACCGATCACCCTGTACAACGACAACCGGCTGCTCGGCGAGTACCCGGGATTCCTTGGTGGCAAGACCGGGTTCACCGATGACTCGCGGCACACCTACGCAGGCGCCGCGCAGCGGGATGGACGCACACTCGCCGTGGTGCTCCTGCGAGCCGAGCAACGTCCGATTCGGGTGTCCGAGCAGGCGGCAAAGCTGCTCGACTACGGCTTCCGCCTGACGAACCTGGGGTCGGCGCCGGTCGGGGAACTGGCCGAGCCCGCCGAACCCGAGGTGATCGTCGACGCTGCCGCGGACGCCGACGATGACGCTGCGGGTTCGGACGGATCCGGCGGATCGTTGCCCGCGTTGGCGCTGGTGATCGCCGGAGTGGCGCTACTGTGCATCATCGCGCTGCGCCGCACCGGCAAGCGCACGCCCGCCTAGCGAGGTCGCCTGCGCAGCGAAGCGATACCGAGACCAACCAGGCCACCGATTCCGATCAGACCGGCCACGTCACCCACGCTCGGGCCCTTGCGAAGCTGAACGACCGGCCGGATCACGACAGGCGCGGGGGGCCGAATCCGCTCGGCGACCATGTTCTCCGTGGCGGTCGCGGTCCATGCGGTGACGATCAGCAGGAAGCGCGAGACGAGGTTGGCGAAGATCAGCAGACCGATGATCGGACCGAACAGCGCTCCGCTGGGCGAGTCGGCGACGATGGTGAGGTAGACGGTCGCAACCTGCTTGAGCACCTCGAAACCGATCGCGGCGATCAGCGCACCTTTGACGGCGCTGCGCAGGGTGACGTGTTGTCTCGGCAGCCGGGCGATCACCCAGAGGAAGACCAGCCAGTTGGCGGCCAAGGAGAGGACCGCGGCGAGCGCGGCGAGCAACGCTCTCGCCCAGGCTTGGTCCTCCAGGCCAACCAGTTCGAGCAGAAGGCTTCCCGCGCCCGCACCGATGGCGGTCAAGGAGAACGACACCACCAGCGCCAGTCCGAGACCGACCAGGGCAAGCAGGTCCTTGATCAAGCCGGAGACCATGGGCTGCGCTTGCTTCTCCTGACCCCATTGCGCGGTTAGCGCGTCCCGCAGGTTGGTCATCCAGCCGACCCCGGAGTAGAGGCCCAGCAGCAGACCGAACACACCGACTCCACCACCGGATTCCAGCGCCGCCTGGACGATCGTGTTGAGGAAGTCGCCCAACCCTTCCGGCGCCGACTCGGTGATGCCGTCCTTCAGCCTGTTGAGTGCGGCCTCGTTGCCTGCCAGAACGAACCCGGCGACCGAGAACCCCACCATCAGCAGCGGGAACAGCGACAGCACGCTGAAATAGGTGATGGCGGCCGCGTAGTGGTTGCCGTAACGCTCCTCGAACGTGGCGTAGGCACGGAGAACATGATCGAACCACGGGTATTTTCGGCGCAGGCGAGGGATCAGCTTCCCAGATGTATCAGAAACCGTGCTCTCGGCCGTTCGCCCCGCGCGCTGGGCCTGATCATTTCGCACCGGCAAACGGTAACCCGCCGCTCGGCTGTCCGCATGGGACGGTCGGGGTCAGGGCGCGATGCCGATAGCTGAACGAACCGAACGCAGTACCCCTCGCGCCCGCTCGCGCGCCTTCTCGGCTCCCTGCGGGAGATACGTATGGAGCTCGCTGCCCAGCTCAATCAACGCCGACCGTCGAGCCCGGGAAGCGTTTGCCCAGTTCCGGCTTCGGCGAACAATGGCTTCCGGAACGGTGAGCTTGTACGAGCTGCCGTACAGCGCCGATCCGTTAGCGAGCTCGTACACAAGGGCGCGGACACTCGTGCACAGAGCGCGGACACGCGGGCACAGAGCGCGGACACGCGGGCCTCAGCCCGCCGCCTGCACCCTTCCGTACACCGTGGTGCGCTCGCGTGCGGGCCGGCCGGCGAGCGCGGCGAGCTGCTGCAACTCGCCGGTGGTGCGCGACGAGCCGTGTTCGGAGCCGGCCATCCGGGAGATGGTCTCCTCCATCAGGGTGCCGCCGATATCGTTGGCGCCGCCGCGCAGCAGCTGCGCGGTGCCCTCGTCGCCGAGCTTGACCCATGAGCACTGCACGTTGTCGATCCCGCCGTGCAGTGCGAGCCGGGCGAAGGCGTGCACCGCCCGGTTGTCCCGCATGGTCGGACCTGGCCGCGCGACGCCCGCAAGGTAGATCGGCGCGTTGTGGTGCACGAACGGCAGCCCGACGAACTCAGTAAAACCACCGGTAGCCGCCGCGATCTCTGCCAGCACCCGCAGGTGACCGAGCCAATGCCCGGGGTGGTCGACGTGCCCGTACATCATCGTGCTGCTGGACGGGATGCCGAGCCGATGCGCGGTCGAGACGACCTCGATCCAGGTCGCGGCGGGCAGCTTCCCCTTGGTCAGCACCCAGCGCACCTCGTCGTCCAGGATCTCCGCGGCCGTGCCCGGAATGGAGCCGAGCCCGGCATCGCGTAACTCGGTCAGCCACTCGGCGATGCTCACCCCGGCCTTCGACGCCGCGGCCACGATCTCCATCGGCGAGAACGCATGCACATGCATGTCCGGCACCCTGGCCTTGATCGCCCGCACGATGTCGGCGTAGTAGGTCACCGGCAGCTTCGGGTCTATCCCGCCCTGCATGCACACCTCGGTGGCGCCGGCTTCGGCCGCCTCGACCGCGCGCCGCGCCACCTCATCGACGGACAACCGGTAGGCGTCGGCGTCCCGCTCGCGCTGCGCGAACGCGCAGAACCGGCAGCCGACGTAGCACACATTCGAGAAGTTGATGTTGCGGTTGGCCACATAGGTGATGTCGTCGCCGACCACCTCGGCCCGCAATTCATCGGCCAGTGTGGCCAGCAGCTCCAGCGCCTCGCCGTCACAGGTCAGCAGCGCCAGCGCGGCGTCGGAGTTGCCCTCCTCGAGCAGCGCCGACGGCGCGTCCGCGGCGAGCGCGAGCCCCGCCCGCACGTCAGTGTCCAGCCTCCGCGGCACGCCGCGCTGGGGTACCTGAGTGCGCAGCACGTCCCAGTCGCCGTACACGCTGTCGAAGTCCCCCCGACGGTCTGAGCTGCGGCCTTCGGTGTCGATGGCGGCGTGCAGATCCGCGCGGCCCGAGGTGTCCAGCCCACCGTCCGGTTCCTGCCACCGGCGTCCCTCCACTACCGCCGACTCGTCTGCCAGCCCGTCCTCCGCGGACAGCGCGGACACGTGCTCGTGCAACCGGATGTCGATCCACTTCTCGGCCGCGCGGACATACTTCGGGTACACGGTCAGCCGTTCCCGCAGCGCGAAACCCGCCGCACGTGTCCGCTCCGCGAGCGCGTCGATCTGCGGCCACGGCCGCTCGGGGTTGACGTGGTCAGGGGTCACCGGCGACACCCCGCCCCAGTCGTCGATGCCCGCGCGTAGCACAAGGGCGTGCTCGTCGCCGACCAGGTTCGGCGGCGCCTGCACGCTCACCCCCGGCGGCATCAGCAACCGGGCGACGGCGACGGTGGCCGCCAGATCCAGCAGGTCGGCGTCTGGCGTAGCGCGCATCGCGGTGTCCGGCTTGGCGCGGAAGTTCTGCACGATGACCTCTTGCACGTTGCGGTACTGGCGCGCCCGCTGCCGGATCGCCAGCAAGGAATCCGCCCGCTCGGTCAACGTCTCCCCGATACCCAGCAGGATCCCCGTGGTGAACGGCACCCCCACCCGGCCCGCATCGTCCAGCACCCGCAACCGGACGGCCGGTTCCTTGTCCGGGCTGCCGTAGTGCGGACCGCCCCGCTCCGACCACAGCCGCTCGGCGGTGGTTTCCAGCATCATCCCCATGCTGGGCGCGACGGGCTTGAGCCGCTGCAGTTCCTCCCAGCTCAGCACGCCCGGGTTGAGGTGCGGCAGCAGGCCGGTCTCCTCCAGCACTGCGATCGCACACGCCCGCACGTAGTCCAAGGTGGATGCGTACCCGCGCGCCTCAAGCCACTCTCGCGCCTGGGGCCACCGTTCCTCGGGTCGGTCCCCCAGGGTGAACAGCGCCTCCTTGCATCCCGTGGGGGCACCGGTACGCGCGATCTCCAGCACCTCGTCGCGTTCCAGGTACAGCGAGTGCAACTTGCCCGGCACGCTGACGAACGTGCAGTAGTGGCAGCGGTCCCGGCACAGCCGGGTCAGCGGGATGAACACCTTGCGGCTGTAGGTGACGATCCCGGTACGGCCCTGATCGGCGAGATGAGCGTCGCGGACCCGCGCGGCGGCAGCGAGCAACTGATCGAACTGCTCACCGCGAGCGTGCAACAGGGCCGCCGCCTCGGTCACGTCGAGTGCGACCCCGTCATCGGCACGCCGGAGCGCGCGCCGGATCGCCGTGACCGACGGGGCAGGCTCGGGTGGAGTGATCAACACGCTTTCGGCCATACGGGCGACACTACGGCCGGGTCCTGCCGAGTCGCCAGCGACGTGACGGCGGTCTCACGCGGCGTGCGAGCGTCCGACGGGTGTGAGCTTCCGGGTGGGCTGCTCGACCAGCGGCACCCGGGACGGGCTGGGGACGGACGAGCCGTAGTCCTCGGGGTGGGCATACTGCGCGGCCCGGGCCGCGGCGGCGCGGGCCACGGCGGCACGACGGTCGGCCTTCGCTCGCGTGATCGCGTCTCGGCGACGGCGGGCGTACCCGGCGACCATTCCGGCCATACCGAGCACAACGGCGCCCAAGCCGACCGGGCCGAGCAATCCGAACGGGGCTGCACTCGATTGGGTCTGGGCCAGCATGGCGGGCGCTTCGGCAACGGCCGAGCCGGCCCAGGCGAGCATGGCCCCGAAGGCCCCGGTGACCACGATTGTCGACGTCAAGACACCGCGCGCCACGGACCTGATCAGGTCCCGCACTCGGCTACGCAACGGAAAACCTCCCGCGAGTGGACATCCCCCGATCGAGGGGAATCCGCCTTAGTCGATCACGAAGAAGCTACCGAGTGTGTCAAGTACTCGATAGTCGTCGCTGATATGGCGGCCGACACTATCGAATGTCGTAGTGCATGGTGCATCCGGGGCGCCGCCACCGCACGGACATCCGCCGCGTGTCGCTGACACCACTGGGTTAGATCGAGTGACCCAGAGTCACCGCACGGTCGTCCCGCACCTTGGAGTTGTCCCGCACCCAGGGGTTGTTCTCTCGCGTCGGCCGTCTCGCTGGTCTCGGCCGTCGGTACAGCTCTCGCTCACCGTCTCGGCACGGTGGCGCTTAGAGCGCCCGGTTGCGCGCTGTTGCGAGGTGCACCCATGCGCCACCGTAACGCCATCGACAGAACGGAGGCTATGTTGACCCTGTAAACAGAATGTACAGTGTACATACTGCCGGTTTCCGTGTACTCTGTTACGGGCAGTCGGCTCGAGTCGATGTACAGCATGCGGAACTTGTCGATCATGGTGTGGGAGGGCGAAGTGCCAGCGAACCCGGAGGTCGTGGCGAACCGGTTCCGGCTGCTTGGCCCCATCGGCAAAGGCAACATGGGCGAGGTCCACCGCGCCGAGGATCTGGACGCGGCCGAGGACTCCGCGAACCGTGTGGTCGCGGTCAAGCTCATCCTGCGTACCCGCTCCGGCACGCTCATCGACTCCCCGTCCGACACCAAGACAGCCCAGCGTTTCGCCCGTGAAGTGCGCATCATGCACAGGCTCAGCCATGCCAACCTGCCCCGCATCGTCGACGGGGGCGTGGACTCCGCCAACCTGGCGTACCTGGCGATGGAGTATCTCGACGGACGGACACTGCGTGATCTGGTCTCGGAGTATCCGCAGTCGCCGATCTCCTGGGTCGCTGCGCTGGGTGCGCAGATCGCCGCCGGTCTGTCCGCGGCGCACACTGCCGGAGTGATCCACCGCGACCTCAAACCGTCCAACGTGATGGTGCTGCGCGCAGGCGCGGTCAAGATCCTCGACTTCGGGATGGGTCGGATTGTCGACGACGCCGAAGTCACCCAGGTCACCAGCACCGGCGTCACCGTCGGCACCGCCCGTTACATGGCCCCAGAACAGTTCCAGGCATCAACGGTGGGCCAGGCGGCCGACCTGTACGCCCTCGGGTGCGTGCTGTTCGAGCTCCTTACCGGTGTCCCGCCGTTCCACAGCGAATCCGCGCACGAACTCGGGCAGAAACACCTCAACGAGCCGCCGCCCCCGGTGCGGCCCCTGCGCCCGGACGTTCCCCACGACCTGGCGCGACTCATCGAGCGGCTGCTGGCGAAGGACCCGGCCGCCCGGCCGGTCGACGCGGTCGCCGTCCGGGGGGCGCTGGTGCCGCTCGCGGTGGGCGAGGAGTGCCCCCCCGGCTGGGAGGAGCTGAACCCGGTGACTGGACTCGCCGAGGTTCACACGGCCGAGTCGGTGCACAAGCCGACCGTCCCCGACATCCGGCAGGCCGCATCCGGGATGGACGTCTTCGGCGTGCACCGCAAGCTCATCGAGGACTACCGGGCGTTCACCGAGGGTGGGACGATCATCCGCGACGGTCGGATCGCCGCGTTCGTCGAGGATGATCTGGACGCGAAGTCCCAGTGGCCGGACCCCTGGCTTTCGCTGAACCCGTTCTTCGCCTCCGGCGGCACCGTCCTCGAGCTGGCGAACTCCGGCGTGCTGCACGAGGAATGCACGCGCATCTTCCAGGCGGGCAAGTCCGAGGATGGCGTGGTGTGCGACGGCCGCCCGCTCACGCTGCACCGCCACCAGCGCGAAGCGATCGACATAGCGCGGTCCGGCGAGTCCTACGTCCTCACCACGGGCACCGGCTCCGGCAAGTCGTTGTCCTACATCGTGCCGATCGTCGACAAGGTCCTCAAATCCCGCGGGCAAGAGGGTCCCGGCGCCCCCAAAAGGGTCCGCGCGATCATCGTCTACCCGATGAACGCCCTGGCCAACAGCCAGCTCAAGGAGCTCGACAAGTACCTGCGCGACGGCTACGGCAAGGGCCACGAGCCGGTCACCTACGCCCGCTACACCGGCCAGGAGGGCGACGATCGCCGTAAGGAGATCCGCGACAACCCGCCGGACATCCTGCTCACCAACTACGTGATGCTGGAGTTGATGCTCACCCGGCCCGACGACCGGCGTTCGCTGATCAAGATGGCCAGCGGACTTGAGTTCCTCGTCCTCGACGAGTTGCACACCTATCGCGGCCGCCAGGGTGCCGATGTGGCCCTGCTCATCCGCCGGGTCCGCGAGGCCTGCCAGTCCGAGCGCCTGCAGTGCGTGGGTACCTCCGCCACCATGTCCAGCGAGGGCACCTTCGAGGAACAGAAAGAGGTTGTCGCCCTCGTCGCGTCCACGTTGTTCGGCACTCCCGTCAGCCCCGGCAACGTCATCGGCGAGACTCTCGTGCGCGCCACCGGCGAGGCCCCAGACACGGTGCCCGCAGGGCGGCTCCGGGAATCCGGCGCGCCGCGTGCCTACGCGGATCTGGTGGCCGACCCGCTCGCGCGCTGGATCGAGACCAGCTTCGGTCTCGCCACAGAGGAGGGGACCGGACGCCTGGTCCGGCAGCGCCCCGCAAAGATCGAGGCCGCGGCGGCAGAGCTCGCCCTGGCCAGTGGGCTGACCGACGAGGTCTGCGCGGAAGCGATCCGCCGGACCCTTGAGGCGGGGTCGCAAGCCAAGCACCCGGTGACCGAACGCCCCCTGTTCGCCTTCCGGCTGCACCAGTTCCTGTCCAAAGGCGACACCGTCTATGTCACCCTCGAGGACAAGGCGATCCGTCATCTGACCCGCGACTACCAGCGCGTCCAGCCGGGCTCGGACGGCAAGATCCTGCTGCCGCTCGCCTTCTGCCGGGAGTGTGGCCAGGAGTACCTGACCGTCTGGCGGAAGTCGAAGGATGACAGAACCGTCTACGAGCCGCGCCGGGACACCGCCGCGACCGGGGGCCGGGCCGGGGACGGCTACCTGTACCTCGACCCCGACCGCCCCTGGCCCCGCACGACCGACGAGGCTATCGCCGATCGTCGCTTGCCCGAGTCCTGGCTGGACATCGACGACCATGGACAGGAGGTCGTGCGGGACTCCTACCAGAAGCGGCTGCCCAGTGCCATCACCGTGGACCCCTACGGAACCGAGGGCCAGGGAAAGCTCGCGGCCGCGTTCATCCCCGCACCGTTCCTGTTCTGCCTGCACTGCGCGGTGAGCTACGAGCAGACCCGAGGCAAGGACTTCGCCAAGCTGGCCACCCTCGACCAGGAGGGTCGCTCCTCGGCGACCTCGCTCGTCTCCGCCTCCATTGTGCGCTCGCTCAAGGATGTTCCCGCCGAGGCGCTCGACAAGAAGGCCCGCAAGCTGCTCACCTTCGTCGACAACCGGCAGGACGCCTCACTACAGGCGGGCCATTTCAACGACTTCGTGCAGATCACCCAGTTGCGCGCCGCCCTGCATCAGGCGACGCGGGAGGCAGGTGCCGACGGCATCCGGCACGAGGAACTCGCGTCCCGGGTCGCCGACGCGCTGGGCCTGGAAGTGGCCGACTTCGCGGGCACCGCGGACCTTCCGCCCGCACTCGCCCGCAACGCCGCCAAGACGCTGCGCGATGTCATCGCCTTCCGGCTCTACCTCGACCTGCAGCGTGGCTGGCGGGTGACCATGCCCAACCTGGAGCAGACCGGCCTGCTGGAGATCCACTACGAGGACCTGGAGTGGATTGCGGGCGAGGACGGGCGATGGGCCAAGACACACCCGGACCTGCGCGAGGCCGAGGGCGGGCGTCGCGCCGAGATCATGCGGGTGCTGCTCGACGAGATGCGCCGGGCCCTCGCCGTCGACGTGCAGTACTTCCGGGACGATTTCGACACCCTGCAGCGCGCCAGCGAGGAGCGCCTCGTCGACCCGTGGGTGCTGTCGACGGGCGACCGCGCTCAGGTGGGCACGGCCTATCCGCGGGGCTCCAAGCCGGGCATGGACCGATCGGGGCTGTTCCTTTCCGGCCGGGGCAAGTTCGGCAAGTACCTGCGCCGGGTGCACTTCACGGGTCTGTCCACCGACGACGCCCAGCAGATCATCGCGGATCTGCTTGAGGTGCTGGCCGAGGCCCAGCTGCTGCACAAGGTCGACACGGTGCCGCAGCGTGCGGGCCGGTTCCGGCGGTCCGCGGGCGCGACCGTCACCGGCTACCGCATCTCGGCCAGGGCCCTCATCTGGCGGGTCGGAACCGGTGAGACCGGCACCCACGACCCGCTGACCCGCACCTACGCCAGCGGGGACGGACCGCGGGTCAACACGTTCTTCCGCGACCTCTACCTGAGTACGGCCGGCGCGCTCGGTGGCATGGCCGCCAGGGAGCACACCGCCCAGGTCGACCCCGCGGAGCGGGAGCGGCGCGAGGAGGCCTTCCGCAAGGGAGCGCTCAAGTTGCTCTACTGCTCGCCGACGATGGAGCTGGGCGTGGACATCTCCGAGCTCAACGCCGTCATGTTGCGCAACGTGCCACCGACGCCCGCCAACTACGCGCAGCGCAGCGGCCGCGCGGGGCGATCCGGGCAACCCGCGCTCGTCACCACCTACTGTGCGACCGGCAACAGCCACGACCAGTACTACTTTCGCCGCTCGGATCGCATGGTCGCCGGAGCCGTCGCTCCGCCGCGCCTCGATATCGCCAATGAGGATCTGGTGCGCTCCCATGTCCAGGCCATCTGGCTGGCCGAGTCCGGGCTCAAGCTGGGCCGCGCCATCCCGGAGATCATCGACATCGGCTACGCAGAGGACGTCCGCAGGCCCGACCCCGGGCTGGCGTTGCACGACCACATCGCGGCCGCGCTGCGCGACTCCGGCGCGCAGCGGCGTGCCGTCGCGGCCGCCCGCCAGGTGTTCGGCGGCCTACTGTCCGACTTCGCGGAGACCGCCTGGTGGCATGACCAGTGGGTCGAGGACACCGTCCGGACCGCAGGCGAGCAGTTGGACCGCGGCTTCGACCGCTGGCGTGGGCTGTTCAGGGCCGCGCTGGTGGATCAGGCCGAGCAGAACCGCAGGGTGCTCGACCACACCCTGTCCGAGCGCGACCGCAACATCGCCGTCGGACGCCGCAAGGAAGCGGAAACGCAGCTCAATCTCCTGAAGAACGAGAGCGTGGACAGCAAGTCGGTGCTGTCGGACTTCAACCCCTACCGCTATCTCGCCAGCGAGGGTTTCCTGCCCGGCTACTCGTTCCCACGCCTGCCGCTCGCCGCCTACATTCCCACCAACGGGCGCCGGTTCGGCGATGGCGACTATCTCCAGCGCCCCCGGTTCCTGGCCATCCGCGAGTTCGGTCCTGGCGCGCTCATCTACCACGAGGGGGCCCGCTACCAGGTCACCCGGATCCAGCTGCCCCCTGACACCACCGGCGATGTGGTCACCACCGAAGCGAAACGATGCACCGCCTGTGGTTACCACCACGACGTGCGCCAGAACGCCGATCGCTGCGAGATGTGCAACGAGCCGCTGCGGGTGAAGACGGCGGGCCTGCTCCAGCTGCACACCGTTTACACGAAGCGCCGCGAGCGGATCTCCTCGGACGAGGAGGAGCGACGGCGGGCGGGCTTCCGGCTGGTGACCTCCTACCGGTTCCACGACCACGGCGCCCGCCCCGGCCGCCGGGACGCCACGGTGTCCGACGGCGGCAACATCGCCACGATGACCTACGGCGACTCCGCGACCGTGCGCATCACCAACGTCGGTCGCCTGCGTGCCGCCGAGAACGAGCCGGACGGCTTCTGGCTCGACCCCGCGGACGGCCGCTGGATGAACGAGCGCGACGCCGCCGAGGCGTCCGGCGACTCCGGCGAGATGCCCGTCGTCGACGCCGACGGCAACGAGAAGCGCCGCAAGAAGCGGGTGATCCCCTACGTCGAGGACCGCCGCAACATCCTGGTGGTGAAGCTGGCCGAGGCGTTGCCGGCGCCGGTCGCGCTGTCGCTGATGTACGCGCTGGAACGCGGTATCGAAGCCGCGTTCGAGCTGGAGGACTCCGAGCTGACCAGCGAGCTGCTGCCACCCGATGAGGGCGACCGCGACCGGATGCTGTTCACCGAGGCCGCCGAGGGCGGCGCGGGTGTGCTGCGGCTGATGCAGTCGGATCCGGCGGCGCTGAACAAGGCCGCGGCCGTTGCCCTGGACATCTGCCACTTCGAGCCCGGCGGCACCGACCGGGGCGGTCCGCACCCCGACCGGCCGTGCGCGCGGGGCTGCTACGAGTGCCTGCTCACCTACGGCAATCAGCCCAACCACGGAGCGATCGACCGCCACTCGATCCGCGAGCTGCTGCGGCGGCTTGCGGGCGCGCAGGTGCTCACCGCGGGGCGGGGCGAATCCCGGTCCGAGCAGTTGGCGCGGCTCGCCGCGCAGTCGGACACGCTGCTGGAAGGCAGGCTCGTCACCTGGCTCAAGGACCAGGGTCTGCGCCTGCCAGACGAGGCGCAGCCCTTCGTCCCCGAGGCGCTCGCCCGGCCCGACTACGTCTACCGTCTGCCGGGCGTCAACGTCGCGGTCTTCGTGGACGGCCCCGTGCATCAGCACGCCCAGGTCGCGGAACGCGATGTCGAAGCGGAGGACCGCTTGCTCGACACGGGCTGGGACGTGGTGCGGTTCCCGCACGACGCCGACTGGGCGGCCATCGCCGAGCAGTTCAAGCGTTACTTCGGGCCCGGCGTGGGCGTCTGATGACAGAGACGACGAGGACGATGACGAGCACCTTCACCGCCGGTTCCCTGGTCTCCACGCGCGGACGCGACTGGGTCGTGCTGCCGGAAAGCGCCGACGACATGCTCGTACTGCGCCCGCTGGGCGGGGCCGACGACGACGTCGCGGCCGTCTTCCCGGCGTTCGAGGAGGTTCGCCAGGCCGAGTTCGAGCCGCCGTCGGCTGACGACCTCGGCGACGCACTCGCCGCGGGCCTGCTGCGCTCCGCGCTGCGCATCGGCTTCCGCTCGGGTGCCGGGCCGTTCCGTTCGCTCGCCGGGATCGCCGTCGAGCCACGGGCCTACCAGCTGGTCCCGCTGATGATGGCCCTGCGGCAGAAAACCGTGCGCATGCTGATCTCCGACGATGTCGGCATCGGCAAGACCGTTGAGGCCGGTCTCGTCGCGAGCGAGCTCCTCGCGCAGGGAAGCGCGCAGAGGCTGGCCGTGCTGTGCTCGCCAGCGCTGGCCGAACAGTGGCAGGAGGAGCTGCGCACCAAGTTCGGCATCGACGCCGAGCTGGTCCTTGCCTCCACGGTCTCCACACTGGAACGCGGGCTCGACCTGGGGCAGTCACTGTTCGACAAGCACCGGCACGTGGTGGTTTCCACGGACTTCATCAAGTCCACCCGGCACCGCGACGACTTCGTCAAGCACTGCCCCGATCTGGTCATCGTGGACGAGGCGCACAGCTGCGTCGCGGCGGACGACGGCGCCTCCACCCAGAGCCAGCTGCGCCACGAGTTGCTGCGGCGCGTCGCCGCCGATACCGACCGCCACCTGCTGCTGGTGACCGCGACCCCGCACAGCGGCAAGGAAAGCGCCTTTCGCGCGCTGCTCGGCCTGGTCGAGCCGGAGCTGGCCGCATCCGACCTCGAATCCGACGCGGGACGTCGCCTGCTGGCCGCGCATTTCGTGCAGCGCAAGCGAGCCGACGTGCGCCAGTTCCTCACCGTGCACGACGGGCTGGCCGACGACAGCCTGCGCGAGGACACCACGTTCCCCTCGGACCGGTTCTTCAAGGACGAGACCTACCGGCTTTCCCCCGCCTACCGAGCACTGCTCGACGACGCCATCGCCTACGCGGGCGAGCGGGTGAGCGCCGCCGGTGACCGGGGCAAGCGCGAGGCCCGGATCGCCTGGTGGTCGGCGATCGCACTGCTGCGTTCGCTGGTCTCCTCGCCGAGGGCCGCCGCCCAGACCCTGCGCACGAGGTCGGCGGCGGCGACGGCCGCCACCGCCGAGGAAGCCGACCGGCTCGGTGCCCCGCTGACCCGTGACGCTTCCGACAGCGACGCGCTGGAAGGTCTCGACGTCGCCCCCGGCGCGCAGACCGAGGACGCGGGGGCACGGCTGGCCGAGCTGGCCGAGCGAGCGGCGGCGCTGGCGGGAACGGCCGAGGACCGCAAGCTTGCCGCCCTGGTCAAGCACCTCAAGGCGCTGCTCGCGGACGGCTATCACCCGATCGTCTTCTGCCGCTACATCCCCACCGCCGACTACGTCGCCGAACATCTGGACGGCAACCTCGGCAGCAGAACCGTCGTGCGTTCGGTGACCGGCACGCTGTCCCCGCAGCAGCGCCTGCAGCGGATCGAGGAACTGGCGCAGGAGGCCGGTGCGGACGCCGCGGCGCGGCGCGTGCTGGTCGCCACCGACTGCCTGTCCGAGGGCGTGAACCTGCAGCATCACTTCGACGCCGTGGTCCACTACGACCTGGCCTGGAACCCCACTCGACACGACCAGCGCGAGGGCCGGGTCGATCGCTACGGTCAGAAGCGGGACACCGTCAAGGTCATCACCCTCTACGGCAACGACAACGGTATCGACGGCAAGGTCCTGGAAGTCCTGATCAAGAAGCACCGCCAGATCCGGAAAGATCTGGGCATCTCGGTCTCCGTCCCCGACGCCAGCTCCTCCGGCGTGACGGATGCGATCGTCGAATGGCTGCTGATGCGCAACCGCCGTCCTGAGCAGGCAGAGCTGTTCGAAGTGGAGGCTGTCAACGACAAGGCGGCGGCGCTGGAGGTGGACTGGAAATCGGCCGCCGAGCGGGAGACGACCTCCCGTTCGCGGTTCGCCCAGCGTTCTATCCATCCGGAGGAGGTTGCCCGCGAGGTCGCCGCGGTCCGGGACGCCCTGGGCCGCGCGGACGAGATCCACGGCTTCGCCCGGCATGCGCTTTCCGCGCTGGAGGCTGTCCTGCGGGACGACGGTGCGGGCGGCTTCACCGCGGATCTGAACGGTACGCCGGTCGGGCTGCGCGACGCCCTCGCGCCGATGCTCGGCGGCGACGCCGTCGAGACCGGACGCCAGGTGCCGCTGCGCGCGACGGCAGCGGTGGCGCGCGGCGAGGCCGCCCTGGTCCGCACCGACCCGGTGGTGGGTGCGCTCGCCGGGTACGTGCTCAACGCTGCCCTCGACGGCAAGGCGGGCGGACCCCGGCCCGCCCGCCGCTGCGGGGTTATCCGCACGAGCAGTGTTGAGACCCGCACGACTCTCCTGCTGGTGCGCTACCGCTTCCATCTCACGTTGCCGTCCAGGGCGGGACAGCGGCAGCTGGTCGCCGAGGACGCCCGCCTGCTCGCCTTCCAGGGTGCGCCTGCGGGCGCCACCTGGCTGCCCGCCGAGGAAGCACTGGGACTGCTGGACCTGACCGCCGACGAGAACACCGACCCGGCGTTCGGTGAGCGAACCATGCGACGGGTGCTGGACGCGCTGCCCGCCGCGAACCCGCACCTGGAGTCCTATGGGGACGAACTGGCCGCCGAGCTGCTCGCCTCCCACCGCCGGGTCCGCGGCGCCTCCGGCGAGATCGTCCGTGGCGTCAACGTGACCGCGCAGAAACCCGCCGACATCCTCGGCGCCTATGTCTACCTGCCGGTGTCGGGAGGGGCCGCCTGATGTCCGCCATCACCCGTAACCAGGTCTTCTCCTCGGTGCACACCGTCGGCGGCCTGCTGCCCGCCGACATGCTGGTACGCATCTCCGAGGGCAAGGACGTCAGCGGTTGCCTGCCAGCCGACTACCGCGTCGTCGGCTCGCGCTCAGTACGCGACGAGGCGGAACGCCACTGGGACTACCTCAGGTCGGTGTGGACCGAGTTGAGGGACAAGCTGCCTCCCGCCCCGGAGGCCGACACCCCGGCCGACCCCACGGGGCTGGCGATCACGCAGTGGCTCGCACCGCTGTTCGCCGAGCTCGGCTTCGGCGAGCTGACCGCGATCGGCGCCTCGGGCATCCCGTCCGACGACGGCGGCAAGACCTTCGCGATCAGCCACCGCTGGAACCACGTGCCCATGCACCTGACCGCGTGGAACGCCTCGTTGGACAAGCGGCCGGGCGGCGCGGGCACCGTGCCGCCGCAGTCGCTCGTGCAGGAATGCCTGAACCGCTCCGAGGCCAACCTGTGGGGTGTGCTCACCAATGGCCGCCAGCTGCGGCTGCTACGCGACTCCAGCGCCCTGGCCACCGCCTCCTACGTCGAGTTCGACCTGGAAGCCACCTTCGACGGCGAGCTGTTCAGCGAGTTCGTCCTGCTGTACCGGCTGCTGCACGTCTCCCGCTTCGCGATCGCCGACGGCTCGGCACCGGCGACGTGCTGGCTGGAGAAGTGGCGCATCGAGGCGATCGCGTCCGGCACCCGCGCATTGGACCAGCTCCGCGAGGGCGTTCAGCACGCGATCACCACGCTGGGCACCGGGTTCCTCAAGCATCCGGACAATGCCCGGTTGCGAGAGAAGGTCGACGTCGCCGCGCTGCACAACGCCCTGCTGCGGCTGGTGTATCGCCTGCTGTTCGTCTTCGTCGCCGAGGCCCGGGAGGCCCTGCACGCATCAACGTCGGACGAGCAGGCTCGGCAGCGGTACGACACGTACTTCTCGACGGCGAAGCTGCGCGACCACGCGCGGCGACGCCGAGGCACCGCGCACGACGACCGCTACCGAGCCTTGCGGATCGTGCTGGATGCGCTCGGCGACGAGAAGGGACGACCCGAACTCGGCCTGCCCGGCCTCGGTGGCATCTTCGACAACACCGAAGCCGACGCCCCGCTCTATGGTCTGTCCCTGTCGAACGAGTACCTGCTGGCTGCCGTGCGCCACCTCTCGCAGGTCCGCGACACCAGCTCCCGTCGGGTGCGTCCGGTCGACTACCAGCATCTGGACGCGGAGGAGCTGGGCTCCATCTACGAGTCGCTGCTGGAACTGGTTCCGAGGCACAGCGCGGTGGATCGGACCTTCGAGCTGGTCGAACTGGCGGGCAATACCCGCAAGACGACCGGCTCCTACTACACGCCGTCCTCGTTGATCGAGTGTCTGCTGAACTCGACCCTGGATCCGGTCATCGACGACGCGGTCAAGCGTGGCGAGCAGGCCGCCTCGGCTGCTGGCCACTCCGACCCCACGGAATCCATCGAGGGGGAGTTGCTGTCCCTGACGGTGTGCGACCCGGCCTGCGGGTCCGGCCACTTCCTCGTCGCCGCCGCCCGCCGGATCGCCAAGCGCGTTGCCGCTGTGCGGGAACGAAACCCCGAGCCCACGCTGGAATCCGTTCGCCGTGCCCTGCACGAGGTCATCGCCCGCTGCGTCTACGGCGTCGACCTCAACCCGATGGCCGTCGAACTGGCCAAGGTGTCCCTCTGGCTGGAGGCCCTGGAGCCCGGCAAGCCCCTCGGATTCCTGGACGCCCACATCAAACTCGGCAACGGCCTCATCGGCGCGACGCCCGTCC
>JBOHER010000086.1:0-2532 GCA_050701115.1 Haloechinothrix sp.
CGCGAGTGGGATGACGTGATCCCGCGACTCGACGGGTACACCTCGATCGCCATCGACATGCCCGGCTTCGGGCAGTCGGCGGCCGCCGGCAAGGGATGCCACATCCCCGACCTGGCAGCCTCGGTGATCGGTGCGCTGGACCAACTGGGGGTGCGGCGGTTCACGTGCGTCGGACACTCGATGGGCGGCGGCGTCGCGCTGCGCCTGGCCATCGATCATCCGGAGCGGGTGCAAGCCGTTGTGGGCGTCGCCTCGCTCCCGGCCCACGGAACGCCGCGGCGCCCGGACAGCGAGGCCATGGTCGAGGGCTTCGCAGGCGCCTATGGAAATCGTGCGGACCTCGACGCGGGCGTGCGCCAACTCACCACATACGACATCGAGCACTGGAACAACCAGATGGTCGAGGACATGCTCCGCGTCCGGGAAGACGCCTGGATGGACTGGTTGCGTGCGGGCAACACCTTCTGGAGCCAGGAAGATGAGCTCGCCGCAGTTTCAGTGCCCTGCTGTTACCTGGTTCCGGGTAGCGACATCGTGCTGGCGCCGGACGATCAGCTGCGTACCGCACGCGGCACCCCCGCAGGTCGCGCCGTGGTCCTGAATGGCTACGGCCACTTGCTCCCCGGCGAGAACCCCGCCCTTGTCGCACACGAGATCGGCAGCTGGCTGAACCACGTGCGAACGAGCGCCGCCCACGCCTGAACGGCCGCGGAAGGCGCCGTGGTTCGCCCTACCAGTTCACGGGCACCAAGTCCGGGCCGACCACGTGCCCGGCGTGTGCGGCGACGTCGTGGGTGGAGTGTGCGCCGTACCAGACGACCACGTCTTGGCCGTGGATGTTCTCGCCGTTGATGAAGTTGCCGATGTTCGCTTCGTATGGGGGGCCGATGGCGTAGACGCCGTTGTCGATCTCGGCGGACGGTTTGTAGCGCGCGATCCACAGATCGCCCTGCGGAAACGGCCAGTCGGGCATCGTGGTCGCGACTCCGTCGTCGTGCCCCGGGACGATCTCGTAGGCCGCGCCGGATCGGGTGTCGGTGACGCGCCACTTGCGGGAGCGCGCGTCGTCGCGGGCCCGCTGGATCTCGTAGGTCTTGTCGTGCCAGTTGCCCCAGCCGGGGGCCAGGGGCGGGTCGTTGAATTCGGCGACGACATTGTTTCCCGGTGTCCTGACGTCGAAATCGAGCCGCCAGTAACAGTGATGATGGTGCCGGTTGCAGACACACGGGAAGGTGACCGCGGAGAAGCCGAAGCGGGGTTTGATGGTTCCGTCGATGTGGAAGCACCATGAACTGATGTACCGGTACCACCCGGCCTGCATCTCGCTGAGCAGCACCACCTCGGGGCCGTCCACGAATACGGCGACACCGGTGAAGTTCCCGGCGTCGCTGCCCGACTCGAGGATGGACTTGGCCGGGCTGGTGCAGAGTCTGAATCCGGGCACGGGATCGGTGCCGTTGGCCTGGAAGGGTGACTCCTGGTTCTGCCAGTCCAGGTAGGGGCCGCACGCGTCGGCGTCATAGCGCACGTTGAGCAGCGGAACGTGTGCCTGCCACAGGACTCGCTTGTCCCGGTAGTCGACGTAACGAAGCTCGACCCCGGAACCATTGGTGCCGGACGATCCGGCGGGGCGCTTGACCAGCATCCGCCACAGCCGCGTCCCGCCCTGCCACACAGTGACCCAGGCCTGGCCAGGGGTGTTGCTGACGGTTGGCTGGTTGGCGGGGGTGAAGCCGCACTGCCCGTTGTCGCCGCCCCGAGGCTCGATCTCACGGAGCTCCCGCCGGATCAGGTCGACCGAGGCAACCCGGAATCTGCGATCGTGTTCGCGCGGGGCCAGGACAACACCGATCGTGCGGCGGGTCCGCCCGTCCGGCTGCTCGACTTCGATCACCGGCGGGACGTGCGGCATGGGGATGACGGCCCTGCCGAGACCATCGCCCCACTCGGGGTCCTCGCGCAGCAGCCGCACGGCCAGCTCGAACTCCTCGGTACTGGGCAACGGCTGACGGGCGTAGTCGGTCAGCTCGAGTTCCTCCGGACGGTCGACGTCACCAACGGCCTCCACCGACCGGTCATTCGTGTAGTCATACAGCGTCGCCCGGAACCGTCGCTCGTCACCTTCCTCGGCGTCCTTGCCCCGGTCGTGCTCCAGCGGCTGCAGATTCAACAGCCGGTACTCCGCCCCCGCGAGGAGCTCCCGCAATCGCGGATGTTCCATCACCCCGGCTCGCAGGCGTTCGTTCACGTCGGGCCCGAAGCCTGCCGGTTCGATTTCGACTCTCAGCTCTTCCGGCATCGTTGCCACCCTCTCCGCGAGTGTCCGACTCGAGCGCATCGGGCCTACGGAGGTGCCGACCGCATAGGGGTGTTCGCCGGGGTCGGTAACCGCATGTCCGCGCTTGGGCAACGGCCACTCAGATAGCCGCACGAGTTCACCTGCCTGGCGTAGCCGAGGCGGTGGGCGACCTGCTCGGTGGTCACTGGTGCACCCTCTTCCTGGCGGGCGTTGGGATAGTGCTCGTTGTTCGG
>JBOHER010000087.1:0-9724 GCA_050701115.1 Haloechinothrix sp.
AGGGTCGGTGACGTGCGCTGATAGCGTTTGGGTTGCTTGACGTCAGGAAAGTTTGACGTGAGAAACGTGCGTGCGGAGGTTTCGTGTCCGAGACGGAGTTGAGCTGGATTCAGCGTGCGGCTGACAGCGCGATCGAGCATGCCCATCGGGCAGGCGTGAAGAAGATCGTGTGCGCATCCGGTGTGTCGCCGTCCGGCCCGATCCACCTTGGGAACCTCCGTGAGGTGATGACGGCTCATTTCGTGGCCGAGGAGATCAAGTCACGCGGCCACGACGCGGTCCACCTGCACTCCTGGGACGACTACGACCGCTTCCGCAAGGTGCCTGCTGGGCTGGATGAAACTCTGGCCGAGCACGTGGGCAGGCCGCTGTCGGCAGTGCCTGATCCTTACGGTGAGCGAGGCTCGTACGGCTCGCATTTCATCGCGGAGTTCTCCGAGTCGTTGGCGCGCCTGGGTGTGCGAATGCATGAGGTGCGCCAGTCGGAGCAGTACCCGCGCGGCGTCTACAACGGTGAGATCCGACAGGCGATGGATCGGCGTGGCCAGGTGTTCGACATCCTGGCGAGCTTCCAGACCGAGGGCCTGCACGACGAGCCGGCAGAGGAGCGCAGGTCGTTCTATTTCCCGTTCAAACCGTACTGCGAGTCCTGTGGGAAGGACTCAACCACGGTCGTCGACTACAACGGCCTGATCGTGGTGTATCAGTGCCGGTGCGGTCACTCGGGCCGGATGAGCGTGGCAGACGAGGCGCCGATCTCGGGCAAATTGGTGTGGAAGGTCGACTGGCCGATGCGGTGGGTCCACGAGGGTGTGGACTTCGAACCGGCCGGTGAGGACCACCACGCTCCGACAAGCAGTTACGCCTCGGGGAAGGTGCTGGTCGCCGAGGTGTTTGGCGGGATGGCGCCGCATTCGTTCGCGTACACATTCGTTGGGCTGGCAGGCGGGTCGAGCAAGATGTCCGGCTCAGCAGGTGGGGCGGCGATCCCAGCGACCGCGCTCGACGTGCTCGAACCCGCGATGCTGCGCTGGCTGTATGTGCGGCGCAGCCCGTCGCAGTCGTTCACGATCGACCTGTCGCCGCGCGCGGTGCAGCGTCTCTACGATGAGTGGGACCGCTTCGGAGACCGCGCGACGTCGGCCGACGCGTCACCAGTCGACGTGCACCTGCGGCAGGTGTGCCTGCACACCTCGGCTGGTCCGGTAGCGCACAGCAGCCGCCCGGTCTCCTTCCGGCTGCTGTCCTCTGCCGCCGACATCGCCCAGGCCAACATCGACCAGATCGAGCGCCTGGTGCGCCAGCACCTGGACGCCGACGGCGCGGTTCCCTCGGGAGGCGCGCTGCTCGCCGAGCTCGAACCCCGGCTGACGTGCGCGATCAACTACGCGACACGGCTTCTCCCCCCGGACGAGCGCACGATCATCAGGACCAACTTCAACGACGAGGCGTGGCAAGAGCTGGATGGGCACACACGTAAGGGTGTGCAGATCCTCGATGAGCGCCTCACCGAGGACTGGACCCTCGACGGACTGACACGCCTGGTGTATGCGGTACCGAAGCTGCTGAACGGCCTTCCCGAAGACGCTCCGCCGAGTCCTGAACTGAAGAAGGCGCAGCGGGCGTTCTTCAAGGCCCTCTACCAGTTGCTGTGCTCATCCGACACGGGTCCCCGGCTTCCCACGCTGCTGTTGTCGATCGGGGCGCAACGAGCCCACCAGTTGTTGCTGACCGGCCATTCTGATACGTGACCGGCGCCGGGATCGCCAGTTCGTGATGAGTGCGGCGGCGCGCAGTTGATCAAGGAACGCGGTGACGTCACTATCAACGTGCTCGATTTCCTCGCCGGTTTCGCTCGCGATGTCTCGAGCGATATCGCGCGCTGAGCGACTACCGTCGCACTGCGCGAACACCTCGTGTCCGATCACGTTGACCGCGGCGACTTCGCCAGTTTCCTCGGGGACCAGCACCCAGCGGTCGCCAGAGCGCTTTACCCTCGCTGGCACGGCGGCCACCTTCTCCAGGCCGTTGTCGCGCAAGAGCTCCGGCGGTAGCGACCAGACCAGCGCCGCGAGATCGGGATCCGGCCTGGCTCGCCCAGCCGTGGATAGCCGGTCGCGAGTTGTTCCACGATGCCGGTGTCGGCCATGTAGCTGCTGGCCAGCCACGGCGGCACCTCATCGAGGGCTCGCATCGTCCGGGTGGCGCGCCGGTCGTAGTCATCATTGAGCAAACCCCGCACCACCCTCGAGGTGCGCTCTGGGTCCTCGAATGTCTGTACCTCGCGTTCGCCGCCCGCGATGTCTCCCCGCGCGATACGGTCAGCAGGCGTGGTCGGAGACTACGGTCGCGCTAGACGGCGGCCAGGCACACCGACCGGTTCGGGCCGAAGGGAACGATGGGTGACGATAACCAGGGACGCTGGCGTCGCTGACGCCGGTGCGATTGCGCCCGGGTACTGGTCGCCGTCGACGCCGGAACAGTCGTTGGATTCGCGAGCACCGGCCCCTGCCGAGACGGCAACGCAGGAGTCGGCAGGGGCGAGTTGTACGCGCTCTACCTCGACCCTGATCACTGGCCGAGAGGCATCGGTCGCTCGCTTCACGGCCACGCGCTGGACGCACTCCGGGAAGCCCGCCACTCGGCGGCGAAGCTGTGGGTGCGCTGGCTGGGCGCGGGATGGTGTCGCCAAGATAGACACCACAAGCGACGGCCTGTCTCTGCCCGAGGTGCGCTACTCGAAAGAACTGGCATGACAACCGAGCCTCAGAAGTGCGTGGATCATGGTTGTGAAGGATGCGTGCGGTACGTTCGCGAATGTGCCGCAGGTACCTGACGCGGAGTCGTTAGCTCGAACGCTGTTGGAACCGTTGGGTCGTCGGTGGGTTCATGTTCGCGCGGTCGTTGAGCGCTGGCGACCTGCTGTCGGCTGTACGCCCCAGCGAGGCGGATCTCCTCGTGGCGGCCGACTTAACCTCCGGCCCAGATGGGCAGCTGATGACCTACGACGAGCGCATCGATGAGATCCTGGCGCGCTACGCGCCGACCCATCCCGTGCATCGGGCCTGGGTGACCGGTCGAGTGGAGATCGGGCACGCGGTGACGCGCGCTCACGCGCGGCTGGTCGCCGCTCAGTCCACGACCGGGTAGCGGTTTCCCAGGTAGTCGTCGATCTGGCGTCGCACGGTGGGATGGATGTCTAGCTCGTCCAGCTCGATGGGGCTGACCCATCGAGCGTCGGAGGCTTCGTCCGTTGAGGTTGACTTCGTACTCCTGACGCACCTCGCCGTCCGACGTGTATTCCACGAGGTGGGTGGGGTCGGAGTACACGCCGAGTAGCCCGGTGACCTCCGCGACGACGCCGGTCTCTTCTTCGCACTCCCGGACGGCGCACTGGCTTGGAGTTTCGCCGAGGTCCTGCTTCCCTCCGGGCAGCGCCCATTGGTCGGTGTCGCGTCGACGCTGCATCAGGATTTGGCCGTGCTCGTTGACGACGAGCAGGTTGCTGGCTGGGACGAGCGAGTTCGGTTGGGTCGCGTCGGGGCTGTGCCAGTACTCGATGCGACGGTTCACGGCAGCTCCGGCGCGGCATCTGGTCGCCACGGGGTGGCGCGCTGCCATACGGCGTTGAAGCTGCCCATGTACTTGTCGAACGTGCAGTCGTTGCCTATTCGGCGGACGTGGATGGCGGGATTGGCGCTCGCCGGTCGGCCCCAGATGTGCGGGTTGATGATGGCCTGGTCGTCGTATCGGAAGATGCCGGCGTACAGCGTCGTGTCGTGCAGCCGGACTTCGCAGTTGGCCGTGTCAACCAGTTTGGTGAAGTAGGACAGGGACGCGCGGATCTTCGCGCCGAGCGTGTGGTGCAATCCTTCCTCCTGGTCACGGCTCTTGACTGCCGCGCCCGAAGGATCGCCGAAGCAAAGCCGTACCTGTGCCCCGTCCGAAGCCCGCTCGATCAGCCGTCCGGCGATACTCGGGTTGGTCTGCGTGAGGAACGTTCCAGAGAAGACCAGGATGTCGATGTTCGACGATGCCGACCGCAGCAGACGCGGCCAGGTGTCCCTCGGAACACTTGCCCGGTCAGCGTACGTGGAGTCAATGTCCGGCGACCTGCTTGACGGCCGGAGATACGGGTCGCGGTTGGCGGCCGTGGGCCACAGTTGGCCGACCGGGACGCGCAGCGTGGTCGCCACAGTGCGGCGATGACGCGGGTGTGGCGTGCGTCCGGTACTAATCCACCGTCCCACGGTCTTTGGATCCACTTCGCACTCGCGGGCGAGCTGTTCGACGGTCACGCCACGTTGGATCATCGCGCTGCGTAGCTCGTCGTTCATGGAGCGTAGAGTAGCCGAGCGGCCAGGGACAGCGGCACGTTTTCGGGACGTTTCCATTTGAACGTCGTCGCCGCCAGCTGGGACCTGGCGTAACGTCCATGGTCGTGGGAAGCCTTGTCCTCTGGGACGTCGACCACACGCTGGTCGAGAATTCCGGCGTCAGCAAAGCGATCTACGGCAGGGCGTTTTCCCCACCCTGGGATCAAGTCAGGCACGCGCTGGAGTCCGTTGTCACCGGAAACCCGGAATCCATTCCGCCGACGAGCTATCCCGCGAAGGGCCCGCGCCCGTGCTTTCCAGCCTGACCGACACCAACGGCCTCATGACCGCTATCAGCGAGCTGACCAGGCATACCGCCGACAAGTAGCGGGACGTTCGGGGTGACGAATTCCCGTCCCATAGACGTCCGCGAAGAATCCCGCAAATGTGGTTCCGACATGCCCCTATCTCCGGTTTGCTTGTGATCCGTCGCCGCCGTACGGCGCCGATAACTAAGGCGAGATGAAGGAGCGATGCACGATGTGCGAGGACCACACCACACCTGCGAGTCCGGATCGCCCAGACCAGCCGATCTATGCCCCCGCGATCCTGGTCGACGCTGGCGATGTCGTGGAGCTGACGAACGGCGCCACGTCGTACGACACCGCCGACCGCAAGGCCTACTACTACTGATCAAGGGGCAAGCAATGTGGTGGGTGGCCGAGATCGCGGCACGAGGAACGGGTCCTGGCGGCGACAGGCGGGTCCTCTTGCGCGTCGGCGGCACCGCTGCGGCGGCGGACATGCGTTCGGTTGAGCACCAAGGCACCCGCGTGACTGTGCTCGGGCACTGCGCCGCCACCGCCGACGAGCTACGCTGCGCGGCCCGAGCCATCGCAGGCGGCTCGACAGCAGTGATGATCGAACTCCACGGCAGCTACACCGCCATCGCCGAGACCTCCGGCGGGGAGGTGTACTTGACGGGCGACCTCGCCGGCCAATGCAGGGTGTTCCATGGGAACCACCGTGACGGGACGGTAGTCGCGGCATCGCACGCCTGGCGGGTCGCTGCTGAGCTTGGAGACCGAATAGACCGGCGTTGGCTAGGTCATCCGCGCCTCCCACGCCGACGCCCTGTCCTCGGCCGTCGACCTCAACGTCGACCCCTCGACATCATGGTCTGCGTCCTCGCCCAAGCCCTCGCCACCGCACTCCGCGCACGCCTGCCCGGCTACGCCACCGTCACCCCCGACGTCACCCAACGCCGCTTCCTCGAAACCCCAGGACAGATCATCACCACCGGCGACACCATCACCGTCCGTCCGCCTCGACCGGCGCGCCTACTCACCCGTCCTCCGCCAAGCCCAGTGGATGCGGCCACGGTGCTCCTGCTCCTTCTCACGTGAGCTTGCGGACGACCCGCAGCGGCAGGACTTTCACGGCGATGCCGATCGGGACCCACGGCCACGCCGGGACGTACGCCTTGGTGCGGCGCTTTTCGATGGCGTCGACCATGGAGCGCACGCCGGTCTCGGTGTCGACCATGAAGCGGGCCTCTTGTTCGACGTGTTCGTTCATCTCCGATCGGATGTAGCCGGGGTAGATCACGGACACGTCAAGGCTGGGGATGTTCTCCTAGCGCGCCGATGAAGTTCGTCACAGGCCGAGATCGTAGCCGCGCGCTCATTCTCGTAGTACTCGTTGCCGTCCGGTTGATGCGAAACTCGCACGGCGGCCACCAGATCACCGCCAATCCGGCCGAAGACACGCTCCAGCAACGCTACGCGGCGGGTGAGATCAGCCACGATGAGTATGTGGAACGCCTCGCAATGGAGCTGCGCGAGTCGGCTCGGATCGTTTGCCTAGGACCACGCCGCATTGTCGTCGCGATCGTCGCGATCGCATTTGTCGTGCTCTCCGTGCGCTCCGTGCGTCAACAACTGCATGCCGATCATGCAGAGCTGGCCATGAGGACGCGATGGATGTTTCTCGGCCCGGTATCAGGGATATCTCCGGGCAGTCCCTGATGTGTGCTGACGCGCGGCGATGTTGAGTTGGTGGCGGGGACAACACAACTGTGCGGCGCGAGTTTCAAAGGAGGACCGCATGTCGGCATCGGCTGACCGCACCGACCGGTGGCACCGCTACTGGGACAAGCATTCGCGCACCTATGACCGCGAGATGCGATTCTGGGACCGGGTTCTCTTCGGAGACTCACGGCGGTGGGCCTGCTCGCAAGCCACCGGTGAGGTTCTCGAGGTTGCGATCGGCACCGGCCTCAACCTTGCTGCCTACCCTGAGGACGTCACGCTGACCGGCATCGATCTCAGCGAAGAGATGCTGAACATCGCCCGCACCCGCGCGGCGGAGCTTGGTCGCACCGCAATGCTCCAGCAGGGCAACGCGCACGCGCTGCCTTTCGACGACGCCACGTTCGACACCGTGCTGTGCACCCTCGGCCTCTGCGCGATTCCCGATATCGACGTCGCCACCGACTGGCCGAGATCCGGCGCAGTCGGAACCTGACGCAGCAGGGCGTTGCCGAGTAGATGGGCGTCACCAAGGGGCGCGTCTCGCAAATCGAACAGGACAAGATCACCTGAAACGATGTGCTCGCCCGATACGCGGCTGCACTCGGCGGCCGGCTCCATCAGTCCATCTACTTCGATGACGGCGACATCGCGGCCATCGCTTAGACAGGACACGTGCATCGGAACTGGACGCTGGGTTGCGTCGTGGGCGCTTCGCGGTGCAACTCTGGCGCCATGAGCACGCTGCGCCCCGGCGTGACGTTCAGAACTGGACCCCGCGAGTCAGCGCGCCGTCGGCGACGAGGTTGGTGCCGGTGATGAACGACGCGCGTGGGCTGGCCAGCATCGTTACCGCGTAGGCGACCTCCTCAGGCGTGCCCATCCGGCCGGTCGGGTTGAGTGCCAGGGCGCTCGTGTAAAGCTCCGGGTTGTTGTCCTTGACCTGGTTCCAGATTCCCCCCGGGAAGAAGATGTTGCCTGGCGAGACGCTGTTGGCGCGGATGCCAGTGCCCGCCAGTTGGTACGCAAGCCCTTGCGTGTAGTGGATCAGCGCCGCCTTGGCCGTCCCGTACGCCGCGGCGGCGAAGTCGATCTCGCGCCCGGACACACTGGCCACCACGACCACACTCCCGGCGCGGCTACGCTCCAGGTGCGGCATCGCGGCATCCACGACCCGGACGGTGTGCATCAGATCAACCTCGAAGCTCGACCGCCATTTGTCCTCTTCCGGCCCGATAGCCAAGGCGCTGACGTTGGGCACCACGATGTCCAGCCCACCCAGTTCCTCGGCAGCACGGCCGACCCAGGCGACCAACGCCGGCCCGTCGGCGACGTCCAGCACCTCCCCGATCGCCCGCGCGCCGGAGTCTTCCAGCGCTTGCACCGCCGCTTTCACGTCGGATGCCGTCCGGGCGCACAGCGCTACCGCGACCCCCTCGGCTGCCAGCGACTCGACAATCGCTCGTCCGATGCCTTTGGTGCCGCCGGTGACCAAGGCCCGCAGTCCGGCCAGCTGAAGGTCCACGTCTGCTCCTCGTCGGTTGGCCGGTGTCCTACCGTGCGGCCGCGGCCTGCTCACGCAGGTAGCGGTGCATGCCGTCATACGCGTCCGCGGCGGGCAGCAGCCGCTTCGCCACCTTGGTCACAGCGCTGTAGTTGGCGTCGACCACATTGGCCAGCGGCGCCTCGCTGATCTGCGTGAGCAGCTGGTAAGCGTCCAGCCGATCCAGGCCGTACAGCTCGTGCAGCCACTCGATCATGCCGACCTGACTCGCCCGCCAGGCATCTTCGAGCGGCCTCGACGAGGCGACCACGACGTAGTGGTCGTCCTGCTCGACGCGCGGCCAGACCGGCGCGTGGCCCTTGATCAGCTCGACGATGAGGGTCACGTTCATGGCACCTTCGACGGCGGTGCCGCAGGCCTCGCCCTCGCCCTGGCGGTAGTGCCCGTCACCGACGGAGAACAGCGCCCCCTCGACGTTCACACCCAGATAACAGGTGGCGCCCGCCCGCATCTCCGGGGTGTCCATGTTGCCGCCGAACATGTCGGGCACCAGCGAGGTCCGCACCTCCCGGCCTGCCGGCGCCACCCCGACCGTGCCGACCATCGGTTCGACCGGCAACTCCAAACGCAGGTCGCTGCGCAGCGCTTCGAAGACCACGACGCGGCGGTCGCGGTCCAGCTGGTAGATCCAGGTCAGCTCGGGAAGAGGGCCCTGCAGTGTCGCGGTGCGGTCGGTTCCGGTGAGGCCGCCGAAGAACGGGATGGTCGCCGAGGCCGCCCAGTCCCTGGCCGGCTCTAGCTCAACGAAGTGCAGCGCCAGGGTGTCGCCGGGCTCTGTGCCTTCGACGTAGAACGGGCCTGTCTGCGGGTTCACCTCGCGCATGTCGAGCTTCTCGCTGGGCCGGTCCGATGCGCTCTGCAACCGGCCGCCGAACGCATCCTCGGTCCACAACTTCATCAGCGTGCCGGGGGCGACCCGCCGGATGGGCTCGACGCCCCCAAACGTCCAGGCGTACTGCTCGCGCCGGGGACTGAACTCGACAACATCCACAGCGGCTCCTCTACTACCGGTCCCGGTTTCATCGTGCTACCGAGCCGCCGCTCTGACAACCCGCGACTGCTCCGGTCGTCCCCGAGACCGCCAGTGCACCCGCGGTTGGGAACACGCCACGCGAGGCTGGGGTGCGTCTGATCCGTCCGTCAGGTAAAATACTAATACAGTTAGTAGATTGCGGCTGGAGATGCGGATGTGCGGAATCACGCGCGTGGCGGCTGCGGCGGCCGCGGCGGTGGGATTGGCCAGCGAATCCCGGGCACGGCCCGGATGTGCGAGCTCATGATGGACGGCGAGAGTAAGCCGATGCACCCCGGGCGGTAGCGCCCGATCCGGACTGAAGGAGGAACCGGTGGAATACCTGTTGCTGGCTCTGGTGTGCCCGGTTGCGATGGGCCTGATGATGTGGATGATGATGCGAGGGAACAGGTCTGCGCCGTCGTCCGGTCCGGATCCCGAGGTCGCCCGGCTGCGCGCCGAACTCGACGAGTTGCGCCAGACCCGGCAGGCCAGCGGCGAGCAGGACCCTCATCCCGGGTACTCGCGGTGAAGGACTGATCGCCCATGCGGTGCTTCAATTGGCGGGTGTTGGCAGGGCTCGGCGCGGTGCCGCCGACTCGGTCGACGGACCGGCGTAGTCCCGTCGCGGGTGTCACCCGCACGCCCGGCGACCCGGTCCCGGCACGGCACCGGCCAGCACGGCACCAGCGGCGGGACGGCCGCGGTCAGTGCTCGTCGGGGTAGAGGAAGCGACGCTGAAAGGCGTGCTTGGGGCCCGTCAACGTCTCCGTGGTGATCCGGCCCAGGTCGTCGAGGGTGA
>JBOHER010000088.1:0-4345 GCA_050701115.1 Haloechinothrix sp.
CTTCAGCCCGCCCCGCACGCCCGGAGTGCGGCGCGCACAATACTGAGCGCTTCCTCCTGACTGATGCCGAGGCGGGCCGTTGTGCTGGCGTAGTCAGCTGCAGCTTGCTGTAGCTGTTGCCTGCTCCGGTCGCCGCCTGCACCGACGAAGGTGCCTGCGCGCCCTTTGGTGTCCAGCAGGCCGGCTTCCTCCAGTTCCCGGTAGGCCCGGGCCGCGGTGTTGGGCGCGATGCCGAGGTCAGCGGCCAGCGCACGCACCGTCGGCAGTTTCGTGCCGACCGGTAAGGTTCCGTCGTTGATCTGCCGCGCCAGCTGGGAGCGCACTTGCTCGTAAGGTGCGACGCCGGAGCGCGGATCGATGCGGACGTTCATGCCTCGAGTATGGCGGCCGAGCGCTCCCGCACGGCGGCGATCAGCGGCCGCAGATCGTCGGTGTCCGGCGGCAGCGCGTTCAGCGGCCACCAGCGCAGATCATCGGACTCGTCACTGCGCACGGGTTGAGCTCCTGCAGGCGCCCGCACCGTGAACCGCACATCGAAATGTCGCGTCGGCCTGCCGAGCGAGCAGGTGATCGGATGCACATCGAGGTGCGACGGTTCCGGTTCGATGGATAATCCGTCCATTCCGGACTCTTCGCGCGCCTCCCGGAGTGCGGCATCGGCCAGCGAGGCGTCGCCCGCCTCGCAATGCCCGCCGAGTTGTAGCCAGCGACCCACCCTCGGGTGCAAGGTGAGCAGCACGTTCTCCCGGTCGTGATCCAGCACCACGGCTGACGCGGTCAGGTGGCCCGGGACGCACTCTCGCATGCAGGCATCCTCGCGGGCGGCCAGGAAACCGAGGAAGGCCTGGCGGAGTGCCTCCTGTTCCCGGCTCAGCGGCCGCCAAGCTCCCAGGGTGACCAGCGCGTCAGTGTGCAGGCTCACAGTTCGACCAATCCGTCAGCAGGCTCGCGCGGTGGCCGGGGCGTCGGCGCACCGTCGGCCGGACGGCCCACGGCGATCGCACCCAGCGGCTGCCAGTGTGGTTCCAGGCCAAGGGTTTCCCGCACGACATCGGGCGCGAAGATGGTCGATCCCACCCAGCAGGAGCCGAGGCCTTCGGCCGCGAGCGCGACCAGCAGTCCTTGCACCGCCGCGCCGCCGGCCACCGTGAACATGGTCTGCTCGAATCCGGCTCGGCGCTGGTCGGGGTAGTCGTGTGCACCGTCGGCGACGAGGAACGGGATGACCAGTTCGGGCGCGCTGAACAGCAGATCGCCCCGTCGCACGCGACGGTCGACCTGGTCGGGCGGGTACCCGTCCCCGACCAGATCGGCCCGCCACGCCTCCCGCATGGCTTCGAGTAGCTCCTTACGGCGTCCGGGATCGCGCAGCAAGCCGAAGCGCACCGGCCTGGTGTGGTGCGGCGCAGGCGCGGTCAGCGCGACGCCGACCGCTCTGCGGATCGCACCCGGATCAACCGGAGCATCGGAGAATGCCCGCACCGAGCGGCGCAGCAGCACCGCCTCCGACCGGCCCTGTGCGATGGCCTCATCGGCACCCAGCCGGAAGAGGTCTTCATCATATGGCCGGATCAGGTCACGAGCTTGCGAACCATCATCCACAATGGACAGACCGCGGACGACCGCCACCGGTGTGCCGCTGAGCTTCCCCTTGACCAGATCCGCGGCCGCGGCGACCTCATCGGCGACGGCGACCTCGGTGACCGCGAGCTCATTACCTTGCGGGTCTACGGTTCCCGCATAGGAGTGCAGTACCCGCAAGCCGCTGGCGCCGATGGCCGTATCGGTCTGCCCGACCCGCCAGGCGCGTCCCATCGTGTCGGTGATGAGGACCGCTACCTCGACGCCCAACCGTTGCCGCAGCCCCCGGCGCAGTGCGGCCGCCGACGCGTCGGGGTCGACGGGAAGTAGCGCGATCTTGTCGCCGGTCACATTGGACGCGTCGACACCCGCGGCCGCCTGCACGATGCCGATGCGGTTCTGGGTGATCAGGGTGCGGCCCATCCGGGCGAGGACCCGAACCGTCTCCTCGTCTATCAGCTTCCGCCGAGCGGCATCCCGCTGGTCGGGGTCGCTGGGCACGGTGATCAACCGGCCCTCCACCTTGGACACGATCTTGCTGGTGACCACGACGACGTCGCCGGAACGCAGCCACGGCGCTGCGGCCACGATCGCTCCGGTCAGATCGTCGCCGGGCCGGAATTCGGGTAGTCCTTCCAGCGCAAGGACTTCCACCCTTGGTGAACCGTGATCAGTCAATGGTGCATCCTGCCAGTTCTATCGCAGCGCGGGCCATCGCCGCGGTAGCGTCCACATCGGACATCAGCAGCGGCACCGCACGCACCTGGACGCCAGGGACCTCAGCCGATTCGCCTTCGGCGATCAGCCAGCCGTCCAGGACTCCTTCGCCGTCATCGGCGCGAGATCCGTAATGCCGTCCGACGGCCTCGGCGTTGGTCTTGACGCCGATCGCGGAGAGGCACTCATCGGCCATACCGCGCACCGCCTTGCCGCTGACGATCGGCGAGACTCCGACAACGTTGGCCTCTGCGGAGCGCAATGCCGTACGGATCCCGGGGACCGCCAGCACGCTGCCGATCGACACCACGGGGTTGGAGGGTGCCAGCACGACGACGTCCGCTTCCGCGATGGCAGCCAGCACACCCGGCGCGGGCGCGGACTCCTCCGCGCCGACCGGCACGATGGAATGCGCGGGCAGCTTGGCGCGGTAGCGCACCCACCATTCCTGGAAGTGCAGTGCCTTGCGTTGCTCAGGATTATCTGGATCGTCCACGACCACGTGCGTCTCCACCCGGTCATCGGTCATCGGCAGCAGCGTCACGCCGGGTCGCCACCGATCGCACAGCGCATCGGTGATCGCCGAGAGTGGATAGCCCGCGCGCAGCATCCGGGAGCGGATCAGGTGGGTGGCGATGTCCTTGTCGCCGAGCCCGAACCAGGTCGGGTCCGCGCCGTAGGCCTTGAGCTCATCGGAGACGGTCCAGGTCTCTGCCGCATGTCCCCAGCCGCGTTCGGTGTCCACGCCACCGCCCAGGGTGTACATGCAGGTGTCCAGGTCGGGACAGATCCGCAGACCGTGCAGCCAGACGTCGTCTGCGGTGTTGACCAGCGCGGTCACCTGGTGCGGCGATTCGCCGGGACCGATCGGGGGCAAGCCGAGCGCGGCTTTGACGCCGAGCAGGAAACGGGCGCCGCCGACGCCACCGACCACAACAACAACCTTCACGGCTGTCGATCCTCGCACGCCGCGATTCCGGGGTTGCGCGGGCAGGAATTGACGGTGACCGTGAGGGTTGAATAACCCGAGTTCTGAGTAAGACACCGTGGTGGCATGAACACCTGCTCGATGGGTCAGGAGGAAACATGAGCGTGTTCCGCAGGGACGACCGGCACAACGCGGACCTGGTCGACGAGATCGCCGACGGGTTCGCCAAGGGGCTCGCCGCGCGGAAACCGGCGCCGGAAGCGTCGTCCGGTGAGCGTGACGGAGAACACGCCGAGGATTCGACGCCGGCAAAGCCGGGCTTCATAATCACTGGTGACCGGCGGGTTTCCCGCGATCGTCCGCGCTGAACCGGGGTATGCGGTCATACTGAGCTAAGGGTGGCCTCACCACGGATTGCCGGCAACGTCGGCGTAATCTGCGAGTGTCAGAGGCGGAAGATGAAAGCAGGAGAGCGCAGTGACCTACGTGATCGCCGAGCCCTGCGTCGACGTGCTCGACAAGGGGTGTATCGACGAGTGCCCCGTGGACTGCATCTACGAGGGCGACCGGATGTTGTACATCCACCCCGACGAGTGCGTGGACTGCGGCGCTTGCGAGCCGGTGTGCCCGGTCGAGGCCATCTACTACGAGGATGACGTCCCGGACGAGTGGGCCGCCGAGCCGACCAACTACACGAAGGCGAACGTCGACTTCTTCGACGAGCTCGGTTCGCCGGGCGGTGCGGCCAAGGTCGGTAAGACCAGCCACGATCCGCAGTGGATCAAGGACCTGCCGCCTCAGGGCGAATGAGCCCTTCGCCCGGTGGCTCCACCCGCAGGCGGTTGGGGCTGCCCGACTTTCCGTGGGACGCGCTCGCTCCTTGTGCTGCGACGGCCCGCGCTCATCCCGGCGGCATTGTCGATCTCTCGGTCGGCACCCCGGTAGACCCGGTGCCTGCGAGCGTCCGCGCGGCGCTGGCGTCGGTGTCCGGGATTCCCGGCTATCCGACCACCCACGGCACGCCGGAACTGCGTGTCGCCGTGATCGACGCGCTGGCCCGCAGGCACGGAGCACGCGGGATCGAGGCGGACGCGGTGCTCCCGACCATCGGCTCCAAGG
>JBOHER010000089.1:0-43995 GCA_050701115.1 Haloechinothrix sp.
AAAGGGCCACTCAGTGCACCCAACGCACCCATGGCGTCTTTCAGCGCACCAGCGCAGCCACCTGCTCGGCGCCTCGCCCTACGGCAACCACCCGTCGCCGGGCTGCCCGCGCCATCTGCTCGGCCACCCACTCCGCCTGCGCCGCCCGGAAGCTCTCGAACTCGCGCAAGTGTGGCCGGTGCTGCTGGGTGGGGCCGAGCGTGCCGTCCTCGCCGTCGACCCACACCGACAGCCAGCACTCGCCGTCCGAATCCAGGTAGCGGTGGGTGACGTCCCGCCCGGTGGCAGGATGCAGGTCGACGATGCGCACCAGCGTGCCCCGGCCGTCGATCTCAACCCGCCGCACCGGGACCCCGGCGTGGCCGTAGTGCTCGACCAGCGTCGCCCCCTCGCTCTCCCGGAGCGCCAGCACCGGCCTGCCTGCCCGGTAATACCCGGTTCGCCACTCCTCGCCCACCGGCACCGGCTCCCGCGGCAAGGGCGCGGTGGCCTGGCGAGGCGCCGCCCCACCGCCATCGGGCGCCGCCTCGCGCCAGAACCGCCGCACCGAGACAGCAGCGGGGAGTTCGGCCGGCACGGATTCCGCGCCACCGGGAACGAAATCCAGCACAAGCACCTCCACCGGAATCCGCACCGTGACGGCCGCACGGACGGTGCGCACCAGCGCGGGCGACAACCCATCGGCCGGGCTGCCCGACACCAGCAGATAGAGACTGTCCCGGCGTGCACTCGCGGTCAGCACCGACACCACGAGCCGGGCCCGGCCGGACAGCCGCCGCAGACGACGGCGCGCACGCCGGGCTAGCTTCCGCACCCGCGCAGGCGAGATCATTGCTGCCCGGTGGCGAGCTTGGCGAACAGTTCGGTCCATTCCCGCTCCCAGCGTTCCGCGGAGAATCGCTCGGTCACTTCGCGGGCCCGCGCGCCAAGCCTGGCCGCGAACTCCGCGTCACCGAGCACGCGAACCATCGCGGCCGCCAGCGCCTCGATGTCCCCGCGCGGCACGAGCAGCCCGTCCACATCATGCCGGATCACCTCGGCCGGACCGTAGTTGATGTCATAGGCGACGAATGGCGTACCGACCCCCATCGCCTCGTTGAGCACCAGCGGGAACCCCTCGAACCACGAGCTCAGCACCGTGGCCGATGCGCGGGCGAAAAGTTCCAACGCGCGATGGGTGAAGCCGTGGAACCGGATCCGGTCGGTCATGTTGAGCTTGTTGACCAGTGCCTTCAGGGTGCGCGCTTCGGTCCCGGTGCCGTAGATGTCGAACCGGGCTTGCGGTACTTCCCGTGCGGCCAGCGCGAAGGCCCTGATCGCGTCATCCAGCCGCTTTTGCGTCTCCAGCCGGGAGATCGCCACCAGCAAGCCGGGCTCGCGCGGTACCCGGAACTCGGGCGACGGGGGCGTCGGGTGATTGATCACCGTGAGGTTCGTGCCGCCGTAGCGCCGGACGATGTCGTCGCGTTGCTGATGGGTCAACGCGACCACCGTGTCGACGCGATCGATGTTGTCGAACAGCGGAAGCCAGTTCGACTTGGTCGCGTCCTCCGCCCGGTAGGGCTTGGTTGTGTGGCAGTTGTGCAGCACGGCCACCTTGCGCGCCCCCGGGTGGGTCATCGCCAGCAGGACGTGGTCCTGGTTGCGCGTGTCGGAGAACACCACGGGTGCGGCCGAGCCGGCGAGCACCTCGTCGACCCACTCGGCAACGCACTGCCCCAGGTTGTCGTAGCCGACCGGGGAAGGCCGGTGGCGCACGGCGGAGCCCGGGCCGCCCAACTTGCTCAGCCAGTTCGTCAGCCAGCACTCCCCAGACCGGTCGAACCAGCGGCGCAGCGTTGCTTTGCCGGTGTCCGGGTTGATCTCGTCGATCCGGACCAGCCGGCCGTGCGGGTCGAAGTACTCGCGGGACACCGGTCGGCGGGCCGGGTCATGCTGGTCGATGCGCTGCAGTCGCCCATCAGACTCGAAATGCTTGGTCTTGACCAGCAGGCCGTCGTGGTAGAAGCGGACCAGGGTGTCCGGTGCCGTCGGGTCGGGGAAGGCGGTGCAGCCGGGTACCTGCCGCGCGGGCGCGAGCGGATCCGCGGGCGCACCACCGCCACCCGGAGCGGCCTCGCGCCAGAAGTACCGGATCTCGACCGTGTCGGGCAGCGGCCAGGCTTTCCGGATGGCGGCTTCCTCATCGTCCTCGCGCGGGCCGTGCCCGGTGAGCAGTAACCGCACCTTGATGCCCGACTCGGCGTACAGGCGCATGCGGTTGAGGATCGTCCGGGTGACGCCGCCGCGCCGCATGGCGATCGAGCCGAACACGAAGACCGCCTCGCCCGCGGCCTGCGCGCGGGTGAACTCGCTGCCGTTCACGCTGTCGTAGCCTACGCTCGCGACAAGGTGCACCGCAGGCGCTGACCTGCCGACCATCGCCCGCCGAGGAGACTCATGGCCCGGTTCGCTCGACTCCGCAGGTTCGCCGGGAAGCACATTCCGGTGGCCACCCGAGCCGAGGTCCGGGAGCTTCGCCGCAGGGCAAGGGAGTACAAGGCCGCCTATACCGAACTGGCGTACAAGGTTCGCGCCACCACCGCGCAGGAACGGTTCTTCGAGCGGCTGAGCTCGGGCGAGTCGCTGCCGGCGGCGGCCACTGCCACCGCACGTGCGCTGGTCACCGGCGGCCAGGTCTCGGCGGCGACCTCGTTCGCGGACGCGCTGGCTGCGCGACAGGAGACCGCAACCGTGGGTCACCTCGCCGCGGGTGTGGTGGCCACCCATCGCAAGCTGCCCGAGCTTGCGTCCGCGGAGTTCCGGTACGTGCCCGATGATCTCTGGCTCGCGCACGCCGTCGGCGAGTACCTCGACGCGGCCTACCGGTGCGACCCGGCCCGCGCCGTCACCGTGCTGTCCGCCCTCGTCGCCGACCAGCCTGATGAGCTCGGACCGCAAGACTGGTACGAGGCGGTCAGGTACGCGGTCGTCGCCGGTGAGCTCGAGGTGGCGCGGCAGGCATACCGGCTGCTGGTCGCGCGCGCCGAGCAGCGGCCGGACGCGTGGCCAGCCGCCGCAACCGAGATCGCCTGGCTGCGCCCGTGGATGGACCGACAGCCGGCCGCGACCGCCCCACCGGTGCCCGACGGGCACGTGCCGTTCGCCCTGATCGACTACCGGCAACCGGGCCGGGCCAAGACGTCGCAGAACATCGGCGACCACATCCAGACGCTCGCCTCGCTCGGCCATCTCGTCCGGCACCAGAACGTGCGCGTGGACGGCGAAGCCGACCTAGCCGAGTTCGTCACCGATATGCGGAAGCGGGTCCGGCCCGAGCGTCGGCTGGACACCCCGCCCACCGACGTCACGCTGTACACCGCCGACCGGGACGCGTCCACCTACGACGCGTTCCCCGAGGGCACCTGGGTGCTCGCATTCGGCTGGTACATGCACCCGCTGTTCGGTGTGCGCCACGACTTCCCGCCGCACCCGAACCTGCGGCCGATCTTCGTGTCGTTCCATTGCAACAAGCGCGAGATGCTCACCCAGGCGGCGATCGACTATCTGCGCCGCTACGGCCCCGTGGGATGCCGGGACTGGACGACGGTCGACCTGCTGCTCTCCATCGGAGTGCCGGCGTACTTCTCCGGCTGCCTGACGACCACCGTGGACACCCTCTTCCCGGACCTCGACCACGTCCAGCGTCCCGCTCAGGCGGCGACGATCTACGCGGGTGTCGCCGTGGGCGCGGTGCCTGCCGACGCGCCCACCGTGCGCCATTCGTATCCGGCGGTGAAGCGGCGAAGCTTCGTGCGCAACCTGCGGGACGCGGTGCGGCTGCTGGAGAGCTACCGGCAGTCCTACACCAACGTGGTCACCTCGCGGCTGCACTGTTACCTGCCGGTGCGATCGCTCGGACTGGACGTGGACTTCCGGCCCAAGAACCGCACCGACGTCCGGTTCAACGGCCTGATCGACATTGACGACGCCGCGTTCGAAGCGATCCGCACGGGGATGCTCGCGCGGCTGGAGCCGGTAATGAGCGCGATCCTCGCGGGCAAGCCGGAAGCCGAGATCTACCGGCTCTGGGCGGATCTGTGCGCTGAGGACGTCGCCGCAGCCGAGCAGCGGCACACCTCTGCGGGTCCGTTGCCCGTGCCGGCCCTCGATGTGGCACACACGGCCCAGCGGGTGCGGGCGGGCACGGTGACCACTGGGCCATCGATGTCCGGTCGGGTCACCGACCTGCTGATTCCGGTGGGGCCCGACGACGTGTCACGCCTTACCCGCACCCTCGCCTCGGTGCTGGCGGGTACGTCCCGGCCGCTGCGGCTATGGCTGCTCGCCTCGGGCTGCGGACCCGACCATCACCGGAAAGTCGCAGACGACTTTCCGGGTGTGTCGGTGAACTGGCTGCCCTGCGACGACGTGGATAAGGAGGCCCGCCTTCTGCTGCTGCCCGACCTGCTCACCGACCGAGACCGGGTCACCGTGCTGCCCTCGGCCGCCGTGCTGTTGGGCGACATCGCCGACCTGGCCGAGCGCGACCTCGGTGGCCACCCGCTGGCGGCCCGGTCGTCGCTGGGTATCGCGGCAGAAAGCGGCTTCACCGTGTTCTACCGGGCGGCCAAACGGCTGCACCCGAACGCGGCCCTGGCGCACGAGTGGTACCGACGGGTGCACGCGCGGCATGTCTTCGACTTCGACGCGTTCGACACCGAGGTGCTCGTGCTCGACCTCGTGCGCATGCGCACGGACCACGCCAGCACGGAGATGCTGCCCTACATCGAGCGCTTCGGCCTCACCGCGACGGAGGCGCTCACGCTGTATGCGGGCCCGAACCGCGCCGTGCTGCCGCCGGAATGGGCACACGTGCCGACACACGAACGGGTGACCGAGCCGTTGCTGGTGCACTGGCCGGGCACCGCGAAACCCTGGAAGCGCAGGTATGCACGCGGGCGTCAGTACTGGGATCCGAACACCCGGCACGACGCCACCGTGGAAACGTGAGTCATGTGCGGGGTCCAGCTACTACCACTGCGGGATATGGATAGCAAAGTGCTTTGGGCGTGACTTCGATGCTGATTGATCAACGACGGCTGCTTGCGCTCCTGAAACCGCCGTTGCACCTGGCCCGGTGGGTGGTCACCGAACTGCTGCGACTGTGGATCGCCCGCCCGAACAGCACCATCGCGGCTCAGGCCGACCGCGAGCGGATCAAGGTCGTCTTCCTGCTCGCACACGCCTACGGGATGGGCGGCACCATCCGGACCGTGCTCAACCTGGCCGGTTACCTCGCGCCCAGCTACGACGTCGAGGTGGTCACGGTCGTTCGTCGCCGCCAGCGCCCGTTCTTCCCCTTCCCGGCAGGGGTGACCGTGCGTGCCCTGCACCAGGCGACCGAGCAACCACGATCGCGTTGGCAGACGTTGCTGGCCAGGACACCGAGCCTGCTCATGCACGAGGAGGACGGCGCCTACTCGACGTGCTCCGCCTGGACCGACATCCAGCTGGCCAGGATGCTCCGGTCGCTGCCACCGGCGATCCTGGTCACGACGCGGCCGGGGTTCAGCCTGATCGCCGCGCGGCTGGCCCCGCCGGGCGTGGTGACCGTGGCCCAGGAGCACGTCAGCCACCGGCTGCACCGGCCGTTGATGAGGAAAGCGGTCACGCGGGACTATCGCCGCCTGCACGCCCTCGCGGTCCTCACCGAAGATGACCGCGACCACTACGCACAACTGCTCGCAGGCGCGCCCACCCAGGTCGTCCGGATCCCGAACGCGTTGTCCCCAGCCAAGCCCCAGCCGCGCCGGCGCCGGAAGAAGGTCGTCGTCACGGCTGGGCGGCTCGCACCGCAGAAACGGTTCGGGCTGCTCATCGACGCGTTCGCCAAGGTGGCCGAGCAGTACCCGGACTGGCAACTCCGCATCTTCGGCTCGGGGTCCCAACGCGATCAGCTGCGCCGACAAGTCACCGCCCGGAACCTGGAGCACGCGGTGTTCCTCAAGGGCCGCACCCAGCGACTCGCCGAGCATCTCAGCCGGGCATCGGTGTTCGTGCTCCCCGCGCACGACGAAGGCTTCGGCCTGGTGATCATCGAGGCGATGAGCTGCGGGCTGCCGGTGGTCAGCTTCGACTCCGGCGGGCCCTCGGAGATCATCACACACACCCGCGACGGGATTCTGGTTCCGGATACCGGCGGCCACGGCGATGTCGACGCATTGGCAGGCGCGCTGCTCGAGTTGATCTCTGACCAGGAGCAGCGCGAGCGGATGGGCACCGCCGCGCTGGCGACGTCGAGGCGCTTCGATATCCATGCCGTCGGGAGTCAGTGGGACGAACTGTTCCACCACCTGGCATCCGACGTGCGGCAATAGCGGCCATTCGGATGCCGCCCTGCGAGCATCCTTCACCTCGTCGTCACACGCGAGATCGTCAAAGCAGGTAACGTCGGATTGCCCCTGGACGAACAACCGGCGACGTCGAGGTGAATGCGACGTGACTGCGGCTGCGATCCTCTTCGCCACGGTGGCCAGCGCCGACGGACCTCCGGCTGCTGCCCTCAAATGTGGCGAGTCGACCCTGCTCGGACGGCTGCTCGCCCAGATGGCCCACCTCGGCGTCGACCGCGCATCGATCCTCACCCGCCCGGGATGGGAGGGCGAGATCGAGGCCGCCACCCGGGGCAGCGGGGTGCAGGTCGAGATCCACAGCAGCGCCGACGTCGCGGGAGACCTGCGCACGGTGGCACGGATCGTCACGGCCACCCGCAGACGTTTGGTCATCGCATCGGCGGACATCCTCACCCACCGCGAAGCCCTCGCCGGTCTGCTCGCCGACCCGCGCATCGTCTCCGGCATCTTGACCAGGACTGGCCGGCCGCACGGATCGTGGGCGTTTCGTACCCGGACCGAGCGAGGACGGGTGGTGAGCGCCGGATCGGCGTACCACAGCGTTCGCCGACCTAACGGCACCTTCCTCGGCGTGCTCAAGGTGGACCCACGCGACCGCGCTCGGCTCGCCGACGCCGCGATGCGGCTATCCGATCTCGCCGAGCCGCCGGTGCCGTCACGGTGGGAGGAGGAGCACCAGATCAAACGCGTGCGCTGGCGGCAGCGCCTGATCCAGGTGGACATCGGGGAATCCGAAGAGCACGACGCCCCCGCCGAGATGGTCAACCTGGACGAGGTCGACCTGATCCCACTCGATGAGGACGCCGAACGGCGCCTCGCCCTGCGCGCCGCTGTCGCCCGCGAGGACGCGCTGTCCCTCCTGCTGGTCGGCCTGGTCCGCTCCCAGGTGCATCTGACCAACAGCTACCTGCGCCAGTTGTTCTGGGATCGTCCGCTCTCCCAGGAGGCCGTCGACGAGGCGACCGAGCGGATGCGCGACTACGACGAGGACCGGGTGCTGCTGGAATCCGCCGTGAAGGGCAGCGACGGGTTCTTCACCACCTTCTTCGTCAGTCCGTACTCGAAGCACATCGCGCGATGGTCGGCTCGGCGGGGCTGGACGCCGAACGCGGTCACCACCCTGTCCATGGGGCTCGGTGCCGTGGCCGCCGCCCTGTTCGCGACCGGAACCAGGGCCGGGCTCATCGCGGGCGCGGCCATGCTGCAGGTGGCGTTCACCTTCGACTGCGTCGACGGGCAGCTCGCCCGCTACACCCGGACGTTCTCCAAACTGGGCGCCTGGCTGGACTCGGTGTTCGACCGAGGCAAGGAGTACCTCGTCTACGCGGGCCTTGCCATCGGTGCCAGCGTCGGTTTCGGCGATTCGGTGTGGGCGCTGGCCGCCGCCGCGCTCGCCCTGCAAACGCTGCGGCACACGGTCGATTTCTCCTTCGCCGCAGCACGCCACCAGGCGCTGGCGACATTGCCCGCACTGCCGCTGGACCAACCCGAGGACCGGCGGGTCTCCGGGCGCGAATCCCCGGTAGCGATCGAGAACGACGAACCCGTGGTCCACCGGTCCGTGGTGTCCCGGCTCGGCTGGGTGGCCGTCCGAACCTCTCGGGCCTTCGAGCGACGGCCCTGGACGCGGTGGCTGAAGAAGATCGTGGTGCTGCCCATCGGTGAGCGGTTCGCGTTGATCTCGGTGACGGCCGCGGTGTGGAACCCGCGCGTGACCTTCCTCGCGCTGCTCACCTGGGGCTCGATCGCGCTCGCGTACCAGCTGACCGGGCGGATCTTGCGGTCGGTGGCGACATGAGGACGGATCTCGCGGTGTACCGGGACGACGGTCCGTTGGCGGCCCTGATCGGCAGCAGGTTGGCGCGAGCGGAGCACCGCCGCCTCGGCTGGCTGGTGCCGCCGCTGTTGCGCGCGGTCGAGTACGGCGCGCTGATCGCGATCACGGTGTTGTTCGAGCCCGCCGCGCTACCGGCCTGTTTCGCGCTGCTGGCCGCGGTCGCGTTCCACCACTACGACACCGTCTATCGGCTCCGCCACCAGCGCATCGGCCCGCCGGCGTGGCTCTGCCTCGCCGGTGGCGGCTGGGAGATCCGGCTGCTGGTGGCGGCCGTGCTGGCGGCGATCGGCGGCCTCGGCATCGGCATGACGGTGGCCGCGATCGCGCTCGGCGTGCTGTACGTGGCCGAGAGCGTGGCCGGCTGGCGGCGGTTGCGCCAACCCGCGGTGCACTACGAGGACGAAGAGGGCGAGGAAGAATGATCGGACTCGTACTGGCCGCCGGTGCGGGGCGGCGCCTGCACCCGTTGACCCACGACCTGCCCAAGACGATGCTGCCGGTCAACGGTGATCAGTCCATTCTGGACATCGCCCTCGGCAACCTGCGCCACGTCGGCATCACCGACGTCGTCATCGTCACCGGATTCGCGGCCAAGCGGATCGAGGAACGCCTGCCGGACCTGCGCCGACGGTACGGGCTGACGCTGCACACCGTCTTCAACGACCGAGCCGAGGAGTGGAACAACGCGTACTCGCTGTGGCAGGCGCGGGACTGGTTCACCGAAGGCGTGCTGCTGGTCAACGGGGACACCGTGCATCCGGCCGGCGTGCAGGAAAGCCTGCTCGCCGCCCGCGGCCCGGACATCCTGCTTGCCGTGGACGACGTCAAGCAGCTGGCCGAGGAGGAGATGAAGGTCGTGCTGGCTGCCGACGGCACCGTAGCGCGCATCAACAAGGCCATCGACCCGGCAGCAGCGGCAGGGGAGTACATCGGCGTCACCCTGATCGAGCCGATCGCCGCCGGACCGCTCGCGTCCGCGCTGGAAGCCACCTGGTCGCGGGACCCTTCGCTCTACTACGAGGACGGCTACCAGGAACTCATCGACTCCGGCGGCAAGGTGCACGTCGCCTCGATCGGCACCGTCGACTGGGTCGAGGTCGACGATCACGCCGACCTCGCTCGGGCACGGGAGGTGGCATGCCGCTATTAGCTCGCATGATCGAGTCTCCGCTCTCCGTGGACATCCGGTCCGGCGCCATCGCGCGGCTGGCGGAGCTGCTCGCCGACGGGCGGATCTCGTCCGGCGGCCGGGTGGCCGTCGCGGTGGGTCCCGGGCTGGGCGCGGAGATCGCCGAGCAGATCCGTCCGCAACTCGGCGACGCGGAGATTTTCGACGTCGTGGACTGTTCGGTGGACGCCGCCCGCGAGCTCGCCGACAAACTGCGCACGTCCTTCTACGACGCGGTGGTCGGCATCGGCGGCGGCCGCACGCTGGACGTCGCCAAGTACGCGGCCAGCCTGGTCGGCCTGCCGATGGTCGCCGTGGCGACGAGCCTCGCGCACGACGGGCTGGCCTCGCCGGTGGCCTCGCTTGAGCACGAAGGACGCAAAGGGTCCTTCGGCGTGCACATCCCGATCGCGGTGGTGGTCGACCTGGACTACGTCCGGCGCAGCCCGATCCGATGGGTCAGGGCGGGTATCGGGGACGCGGTCAGTAACCTCTCGGCGCTCGAGGACTGGTGGCTGGCGCACCGGGAGCGGGGCGAGGCGGTCGACGGCCTTGCCGCCGCGTTCGCCCGTTCCGGGGCCGAGGCCGTGCTGTACCACCAGGAGGACACCGATTCCGAAGCGTTCCTGCATACGTTGGCCGAAGCGCTCGTGCTCAGCGGGCTCGCGATGGCCATCGCAGGCACCAGCCGACCGTGCAGCGGGGCGTGCCACGAGATCTCGCACGCGATCGACGCGCTCTACCCCGGCGACACCCGGCACGGTGAGCAGGTCGCCGTCGGCGCGTTGTTCTCCTCGTTCCTGCGGGAGGACGGCCTGGCAGGCCCGCTGGACGACTGCCTGCGCAGGCGCGGCGTCCCCCGCCTGCCCGCCGATATCGGGCTCACGTCCGCGCAGTTCTGTGCCGCCGTCGAGGCGGCGCCGGCTACCCGACCCGATCGGTACACCGTGCTGGAACACCTCGGGCTGAACGCCGAGCAGATCAGGAAGCGAGTCGATGCGTTCGTCGAAACCTTCTATCGCTGACCTGCGCGACGTCTGTCAGCCCGAGTCGATCCTCGGGCGGGTCAGCGGCGAGCACTGGGCCGGGCGGCTCTACATGCGCCGGGTGTCGCTGTACCTGACGCGCTGGCTGCTGCCCACCCCGATCACCGCGGACGGCGTCACCTGGCTGATGATCGGCAGCGGCCTGGTGGCGGCGGTGTTCCTGGCCATGCCCTACCTGTGGGCGGCCGTGCTCGCGGTGGTGTTCATCCAGCTGCAACTGCTGTTCGACTGCGCGGATGGCGAGATCGCCCGGTGGCGGCGCGCGACGAGCCCGGTCGGTGTCTACCTGGACCGCATCGGGCACTACTCCACCGATGCCGCACTGGTGGCGGCGCTGGGCGTGCGCGCGGATGGCGGCTTCGGCTCGATCGACGGCTGGACCACCCTCGGCCTTGCCACCGCGGTGCTGGTCCTGCTGATCAAGTCCGAAACCGACCTGGTGCACGTCGCCCGTGCCCATGCCGGTCGCGCGTTGTTGTCCGACGGTGAGACCGTGATGCGCCCGCGCGGGCTGCGCAGCCTGCGCCAACTCGTCGCCTACTTCCCCTTCCACCGGGTACTGCTGGCCATCGAACTGTCCGCGCTTGCCCTGCTCGCCGCCGTGGTGGACCTGCTGGCCGGTTCGCTGATCGGCAGTCAGGTGCTCGCTGTCGCTCTGCTTCCGGTCGCCGTAATCGTCGCCGGGGGCCACCTGCTCAGCATTCTCGTATCCCGGAGGTTGCGATGACTCACACATTCGGCTGCGTCGTGCTCACCGAGGCCCGCCGGCCAGACCACCTCCAGCGTGCGATGGAGTCGGTGCTCGTCCAACGGGGCGTGGATGTCGACCTCGTGGTGGTGGGCAATGGCGCAAAGCCGGAGGATCTACCTGACGGCGCGCGCGTGCTGGCGCTGCCCGAGAACCTCGGCATCCCGGCTGGGCGTAACGCCGGGATCCCGGAGGCCACCGGCGACCTCCTGCTGTTCCTCGATGACGACGCCTACCTGAAGGGCGACGATTTCCTCAGCCGGGCGGCCGAGATGTTCGACCGCGATCCGACGCTCGGCGTGGTGCAGCCACGGGTGCTCGATCCGGCCGGGGTGCGCACCCCGCGCCGATTCGTGCCACGCCTGCGGGTGGGCGACGACCGGCGCAGCAGCGACGTGGTGGCGCTGTGGGAAGGCGTCTGCGTCGTGCGGCGGTCGGCCCTGGACAAGGCGGGTGCCTGGCCCGATGAGTTCTTCTACATGCACGAAGGCGTCGACCTGACCTGGCGGGTGATGGACGCGGGGTACCGGGTGCGCTACTGCGGTGACCTTGAGGCCTTCCACCCCGCGGTGGACCCGGAACGGCATCCCGAACTGCACTACTTCGGCGCGCGCAATCGGGTGTGGCTGGCCCGGCGCAACCTGCCGATCCCGCTCGCCGTGCCCTACCTGGTGACCTGGGCGTTGATCGACACGCTCCGGCTGCGCAACCTGCGCAGCGCACGCCAGCAGGTGCGTGGGTTTTTCGACGGGGTACGAAAGCCCTGCGGGACCCGGTCACCGATCAGTTGGCGCACCACGTGGCGGATGACCCGTGCCGGACGTCCGCCGGTCATCTGAGCAGGCGGCGCCTTCCTTCGATGGGCGCAGCGGGGCATTGCCCATTTACCCATACCGTGGGAAGATGACAGGGGTGGAAAACGCGAGGCTTTGCGCCCGGAGGAGGCATGCCATGACCACCCTCGAAGGCTTCGAACCCGTCACCGAGGTGACCGCCGACGAGCGTGCGCGCGTGGCGATCAGCAAGGCGGGCGCGCAGAAGAACGACCGCTACGCCGTCGCCAAGAACGCTGACGGCGCGATTCTGCTCACCCCGCTGGCCAGCATCCCCAAGCGGGAGTTGCTGGTCTGGGAGAACGGCGAACTGCGCGCCTCCCTGTTCCGCGGCTTGGCCGATGCGGCCGAAGGCAACGTGCGTGCCTTGGACTGGGTGACTTCTGACGATGGCGACGACGAGTGAACGCACCGCCGTTCACATTGCTCTACACACGTGAGGCCGAAAAGGTCATCGAGGACCTGCGGGCAAAGAAGCAGCACGCAACCAAACTGAAAAGTGTCCGCAAGACGCTGCGGCTGCTGGCGCAGGCCGGACCACGGCATCCCGGCCTACAGTCGCACGAGTACCGGTCCGTGCCGGGTCCGCGCGGGGCGACGCTGTGGGAGTCCTACGTGGAAAACAAGACCCCTTCCGCGTGGCGAGTCTGGTGGATCTACGGTCCGGACGACGAGCAGATCACCATCGTCACCCTCGGCCCTCACCCATAGCGCTCGGCGCGTTACTTCAACGCCGCAGCGTGGCCTCGATGTTGGCCGCGGGATGATCGCGGGGGAGATGATTTGCCGCTCTGGGATAATCCTCGATAGGATAATCCTGTGAAGTTTTTAAACCGCTCGGACGAGCTGGTCATGCTCGGCCGCCGGATTTCGGGCACCGAGGCCGAGTTGCTCGTTGTCTATGGCCGTCGCCGCGTCGGCAAGACGGAGCTGCTCGCGCACCTGGCGTCCACCGTGCGATCGCTGTATTTCGAGGCGACGGACACGGTCAAGGCGGACCAATTGGCCGATCTCACCGCCGAACTCACACGCGTCTCGGACAACGAGTTGCTGGCGGCTCAGCCGCTGTCCACTTGGGACGCGGCATTAGCGGCGATCGCCCAGTTCGTAGGGCAGCAACGCACTCTCGTGGTTCTCGACGAGTTTCAGTTGCTTGCCAAGCAATCACCGGAGCTCGAGACGGCGCTGAGCCGGTGGTGGCGGACGACGGGACGCAAGCTGCCGCTGACACTCATCCTGGCCGGGAGCGAGCTCTCGTTCTTCGAAGACGAGGTCCTTGCCGGTCGCCTTTACGGCCGTAGGACAGGGCAACTGAAGCTGACTCCGTTCCTGGCGCGCGAGGCGGCCCTGTTCCATCCCCTGTACACGCCGGACGACCGCGTTCGCGCCTACTCGGTATGCGGCGGAGTCCCGTACTACCTCGAGCGTTTCACCGATGACCGCCCGCTCGAAGACCGTCTGCTCTCCGAGGTCTTCGAGCGGACCGGCCTGTTGCATGACGAGGCTGAACTCATGCTGCGTCAGTCGATCGCCGACCCGACGAACCACATCGCCGTCCTGCGCTCCATCGCGCACGGTCACAATCGCAACAGCGCGATCAGCCAGCGCAGCCGGCTCGAGCCCGCCCACGTCACCAAGATCCTCAACTCGCTGGAACGGCTTGGCCTTGTCGAGCGGCTCCGGCCAATCACCGCATCTCCTAGAGCCAAGAAGATCGCGTATCGCATCAGCGACCAGTTCCTGCGGTTCCACTATCGATTCGTCGAGCCGGCCCGCTCGCAGCTGCGTACCAGCGCATTGGCCGCCGCGTATCTGCACGACTCGGTCATGTCACAGCTGGATCACCACGCATCCCAGGCGTGGGAAGACATCTGCCGAGAGCACGTCCTCCGAGCCCTGCCCGAGGTGAGCGCCGTCGGTCGATGGTGGGGCCAGGTTCCGAAAGGGGTGGGCCCAAGAACCGAGGAACGAGAGATCGACATCGTGGGCGTCGACGCCCACGGAACACCGAACGCGATCGGCATGTGCAAGTGGACGTCGACAGAGGTCGACTTCGACGAGCTCAACCTCCTGGACCGGCTCGCGCCCCACGTCGACACCTACAACGGAACCACTCAGCGTTTCCTGTGCTCGCGCAACGGATTCAGCAGGCGATTGCGAGCTTATGCCGCAGAGGAACCCCAGCTCACCCTGATCACGCCCGCCGACATCTACGCCTGAGCTATCCCCGCTCGGCGCGTTCCTTCAATGCCCGCAGCGTGGTCTCGATGTTGCGCTGATTGTGCGTCGCCCGGTCCTTGACGCCGGTGAGTAACGGCAAGGTCTTTCGGAGCCAGCCTGGCCGCCGGTCCAGGGTGCTTTCGATGACCCGGCAGCCCGAGTCGGTCGCCTCTCGGGGGCGAGTTCTGCAAGCACACCCGGATCGCCGACCAGCGCGTACACGTACTCCGGCTGCGCTGCGATGTCGATCTGCCCTGTCGCGTCCGGTCGGTCGATCGCCGTCATCACACCAGGCGCATGGCGGGGCGCGGTCTGGATGGCACCCGGTTTCGATGAGACACCTCAGGAGATCATCGACGCGATGGACCAGCCTGTCTTTCCCGACGATGCCCGGTGAAGCACCTACTGCTGGACACTCACGTTGTCCTGTGGTGGCTGGACGGCGCCACACGCCTGGGGACCGATACGCGCACGGCAATCGAGAAACCAGACAACTACGTGGCAGTATCGTCGATCACCGCGTTCGAGATTGCGACCAAGAAGAAGCTTGGCAAACTCCGCGTGCCCGACGATCTCACTACGCAACTCGAGGCGAACGCATTTGACGAACTACCGGTGACCATTGAGCCGTCACGGTCTGCGCAGCATCCGGGTGATACCGGCCGCCACCGTGGTCGCCAGCACCCAGCCCATCGCGGTGAAAGCCGTCGCGACCCATTTGTCCGCGCCGCTCATGAACCAGCGGTTCTTGTTGCCGAAGTCCACGATCGGCACCAGCAGGTCGGTGGTGTACAGCACCGGGTTCCATTCGAGGCCAAGGTCATCGACATTGATCGGACAGCGTGGTCCGTTCTGCTCGATGCCGGGCGGGCATTCGCTCATGCCCAGCCCGAACCAGACGCTGCCGATCACCAACAGGGCGACCAGCCAGCCCAGCGCCCGCATCGGCCGGTAGCCATAGCCGACCATCGCCCGCTGCGTCCAGCTCCACAGCCGCACACCTGGACCGAGGAACCGCGCGCCTGTGCTGAGTGCGTCATAGCGGTACTGCTGCTTGCGGAGCAGCACGGTGGACGCGTGCTCCTCGTTTCCGCTCGCCCGCAACACCGCGGCGAGCTGGTCGTAGGGGCCTGGCCGATAGCCGCGCATGGCCTGGCGGAGCCGTTCGATGCGCTCGTCGACCGCAGGGTCGTCCCTCAGGTCGATGGGGTTGCGCAGGGCGTCGTACCGGAAGTCCTCCAGCTCGATGCCCTTGGTCGCCCGCCAGAACTCAGGGTTGTCGTCCAGCGTGGCGCACAGCGCGCGCCGCAGGATCACCCTGCCCTGCGGTTTCTCATGGGGCGTCAGGATGATCTCGTCGGCGACCACATCGCTGGCATCCAACGCGATACCGCGCAACCTCGGCGGCTGACCAGGCAGCCGTTGCCCTTCCGGCTCGGGCAGGGAACGCAGCCGGGCGCCGTGGAAGTTGATGCGCCGGGCGACCTTGGCGCCCTCCAGGTTGACCCCGCCCTCGGCCAGGAACCCGTCGGCGGCATAACGGCTGCACAACAGATCCCGGCCGATCCGCGCGGTGCGCACATCCACCGAATAGCTGCGGGTCCTGCGCTGCTGCGGCTCGGTCAGCTGGGTGTCGTACAGCTCCACATTGCCGCCGACCGTGATGCCCTGCAACTGCACGGTTCCCGCGACGGTTCCGTAGGCCAGGTCCACGTTTCCGGAGACCCGCGAGCGCCGAGCGGAGAACACGTCACGACCCGGGTGGTGCAAGACGGCGTGCCGGGCGAGCAGGTTGCCGCCGACAGTCACGTCCGCCAGCCGGAGTTGGCCTGCCACATCCAGCCGGGCGGCCTGGACGTCTCCGCTGATCTCGCTGCCGTCCAGGTGCAGGGCGCGGTCGTAGTAGGGCTCCTGCTCCCGGCGGCGCACCGTGATCTTGGCGCCTGCCAGCCGGAGCGATCCACCGATGACCGCGTTGACGATGCGCAGCGTGCCGGTACTGGTGAACCCGTCGCCACACTCCAGGTTGCCTTCCACCCGCAGCCGGTCGGCCACGATCGCGGGCCACGGGTCCACCGCGGGGTCCGCCGAGGCCATCGCGGCCTTCCACCCCTCGACCGCGATCGGCCCGTCCGGGTTGACGATCAGCTCGGAGCCGCGCAGCACCACATCGCCCGCGATCCGAGCGCCGGGAATGAACACCGGACCCTCGGCGGCGAACTGGCGCGGCTCCTCGTTGTCGGCACCCTGATCCGGCTCACAGAGCAGACTGCCGCCGATATGCACGCCGGTGCCGTTCAGCGCGAACCCGCTGGGATTCCGCAGTTGGGCACCGGAGAAGTTCACGTTGCCGCCGGTGCGCATGCCGGGCACCCGCACCTCGCCGTCGGTCCGCAGCCGGTAGGCCAACACCGCACCGGTGACGTCAAGGCGGTCGGCGTGGATCGCCTTACCGGTCGGGTAGTGGATCTCGCTGCGGCTGAACACCACCGACCCTTCGATCACCGCGTCGGTCAAGTTGACCGCCGCGTTGGGCATGCCGCGTCGGTGGCCATGCCCGCGCGCGATGGTGGTCTCCGAGCCATCGCGGGAGTCCGGCCGCACGGCCACCTTGCTGTCGATCAGCCGGACGTCGTTCTTGCTGCGCAGGTTGCGCGCCCGCAGGCCCGGCAGCCAGCAGGAGTCGAAGGACAACCCGAGCAGCTTCGCTTCCCGCACGTCCGGCGGGTACTCGAACCGGCAATTCTTGAAGCGCAACAAGAAATCCAGATCGGCGGCGCGCAGGTCGAACCGCCCGGTGATGTAGCAGCCGGACCGCTCGAAAATGGGCGCGTTGGTCGCCTGCTCCCGCCGCCGCCACAAGCCGGCCGCTCCCGGCTCGACCAGGGAACGGACCAGATCCTCGGCTTTCACTTCGAACCGGAGGTCCGGCCCGGCCATCGCCTTGTACCGCTGCGGCGGGCCGGTCCGCTGTGGTGGCGTGGCCGCGACACCGTCCCCCGCCATGTGCGCTCTCCTCCGCCCGTCGCCGTCAATCCGTCCGGTGTACCCAGCCAATCGGATGAACGGCCTGCCCCGCAATCGGCTACCCGGTGGATCCCGGCCTACTCGATGGCGTGCGTGGGGTTGAGCACCCTGGCCAGGAAGGTGCGGGTGCGCTCGTGCTGCGGGTCACCGATGACCTGCGCAGGCGGCCCCTGCTCGACGAGCACGCCGTCGTCCATGAACAGCACGGCGTCGGCCACCTCGCGGGCGAACTGCATCTCGTGGGTCACCACGAGCATGGTCATGCCCTCCTCGGCCAACTGGCGCATCACGCCGAGCACGTCGCCGACCAGTTCGGGGTCGAGCGCGGAGGTGGGCTCGTCGAAGAGCATCACGTCCGGGTTCATGGACAGTGCCCGCGCGATCGCCACCCGCTGCTGCTGTCCACCGGAGAGCTGTGCGGGCATCGAGTGGATCTTCTCCGAAAGCCCGACCTTGGCCAGGGTCTCCCGCGCGACCTTCTCCGCTTCGGCTTTGCCCCGCTTGGCCACCTTGCGCTGGGCGATCGTCAGGTTGTCCAGCACCGAAAGGTGGGCGAAAAGGTTGAACGACTGGAAGACCATGCCGATGCTCCGACGGGAGCGGTCGATGTCCACGTCCGGATCGGTCAGCTCAATCCCGTTGACGATCACCGTCCCGGCGTTGGGTTCCTCGAGCAGGTTCACACACCGCAGCAGGGTGGACTTGCCGGAGCCGGATGGCCCGATGATGCAGACGACCTCACCCCGCCGGACCCGCATGTCGATGCCCTTGAGCACCTCCAGCGGCCCGAATGCCTTGTGCAGGCCGGAAATTTCGACAGCAACGTCGTCACTCATGCCGCGACCTCCAGCCCTCGGTCCCTCTTCTTGCCTGATCTGCGCTCCAGTTGCCGGGACAGGTACCCCAGCGGGATAGTGATGATCAGATAGCACAGACCGGCCAGCAGAATCGGCGTCAGCGAATTGGTCGCGTTGAGCGCCTCCCGGCCGAACTTGGTGAGCTCGTAGTTGTCCCTGGTCAAGCCGAGCAGGTAGATCAGCGACGAGTCCTTGGTCAGCAGGATCAACTCGTTGGTCAGCGGCGGCAGCACGATGCGGAACGCCTGCGGGATGACGATGGTGATCGTGGTGCGGGTCTGGCTCATGCCCAGCGAGCGGGCCGCCTCCACCTGACCCGGCGGCACCGCCTGGATGCCCGCCCGGATGGTCTCGGCGATATAGGCCGAACCGACCAGCCCCAACGAAATCGCCGCGGTCGAGTAGATGTCGAACACCAGGCCGAAGGCGAGCGGAACGCCGAAACCGAAGGCGATGAACACCAGCAACGCCGGGATCCCGCGGAAGAACTCGATGTACACGGTGGCGATCCAGCGGTACGGCGGCACAGAGGACAGCTTCATCAACGCGAGCACGAGTCCAAGCCCGAGACCGAGGGCGAAGCCGAGGGAGGTGTAGATGACGGTGTTGACCAGGGCAGAGGTCAGGATGGCCGGGAACTGCTGAGCGGCCGCGTCCACATTGAAGAACGCGTCCCTGATCGTCTGCCAGTCAGCGACGAGGGCGAGCACACCGATCGCGATGATCAGTACCGTGTACTGGGTGCTTCGGATGACTTGACCGCGCTTTCGTCGCGACATCGCCATGGTGGAACTCCTTGGGAGAACGGCGGGCACAAACGGCGCGGGGTGCCCGGTAAGCGCCCCGCGCCGTGTCTACGACCGCCTTGGGTGGCCGGACTTAGCTGTCACCCGGTGTGGCGCCGAACCACTTCTGGTAGATCTCCTCGTAGCTGCCGTCATCCTTCGCCTTCTGCACCACCTCGTTGATCTTGGCGAGCAGCGCCCCGTTGCCGGTCTTGACCGCGATCCCGTACTGCTCGCCGGTCGGGAACTCGGCGGTCACCTCGGTGTCGGTGTTCTCCTTGGCGAAGTCGAACAGCACCGAGTTGTCGTTGATCGCCGCGTCGACCTGGCCGGTCTTGACCGCGGTCAGCAGCAGTGCCAGGTCTTCGAACTGGCGGATCGTGTAGCCGTTCTCGTCCTTGTTCTCCTCGGCGTAGTCCTCTCCGGTGGTGGCCAGCTGCACGCCGAGGGTCTTGCCCTCGAGCTTGTCCAGGCCGTCGACGCCGGATTCCTTCTGCACGAGCAGCGCCTGGTCGGCGTCGAAGTAGCCGTCGGAGAAGTCCAGCACCCGCTCGCGTTCCTCGGTGATCGTCATCGCGGCGGCGGCCAGATCGCACTGGCCGATGTTGAGCGACTCACCACTTTCGATGCCCTCGAACGAGGTATCGAAGATCTCCTGCTGCACGCCGAGGTCCTCGGCGATCAGGTCGACCAGCTCGACGTCGAACCCGACGGTCTCACCGCCCTGGGTGAACTGGAACGGCTTGTAGGGCAGGTGGGTGCAGGTGGTGAGCTTGCCTTCGTTGACAAGGCTGATGTCGCCACCGGCTTCGGTATCGCCGCCGGTGCCGACTTCCTGCGCACAGCCGGCCAGGGTCGCGGCCAATGCGAGTGCGGGGAGCAGGGCAAGCCCGGTGAGCTTGGTACGACGCGCCACGATGTCACTCCTCGTAGGTGATCCTTCGGGTGGTCGCATCCTTCCACTCTTGTCAGGATCCGAGAAGCTTTTGGACCCAGTCGCAACGAATCGGGCAGGTCACGTAACCGGGGCGTGACCTTGATGGGTCGGTTCAGCAAGAGCGCTGAAAGACGCCTTGGGCGCGTTGGGTGCAGTGAATGGCCCCTTGGGCGCGTTGGGTGCAGTGAAGGGCCCTTTCAGCGCGAGCTCAGAGGTCGCCGCCCTCGTCGAGGAGCCGGCCGATCTCGCGCTGCAGCAGCCCGAGCCGCGCCTCCTTGACCAGCGGGATACTGCGGCGGCGGCGCCGTACCTCGCCGAGGTCGATGTCCACGGTGAACACCGCCTCGACCTCCTCGGCGGCTTCGGCGATCACGTTGCCCCACGGGTCGACGACATGCGATCCGCCCCAGAACCGAAGCGATCCTTCGGTACCGACCCGGTTCACGAAGACGACGTAGAGCTGGAACATCCGCCCGTAGAAGCGGGTGATGCCACGCCAGTAGCCGAAGGAGTCGTAATGCTCGGGAAAGCGGCTCTGCGCGCTCGCGGCCGGAATGATCAGAACCCGCGCACCGTCCTGGGTCGCCAGGAACGCCAGCTGTGGCTGCCAGGCGTCGTTGCAGATGAGGACCGCCATCCGCGTGTCGCCGGCGGCGAACGCCCGCAGGCTCGGCCCCGGGGTGAAGTGCTTGCGCTCCTCGAAGGATGCGTACGTCGGCAGGTACAGCTTGCGGTGCACGTGGACCAGGTGGCCGTCCTCGTAATAGGCGGCGCTGTTGTAGGTGTGCGGGCCGCGTACCGCTGACTCGGTGAAACCCACCAGCAGACCCGCCCGCCCCGCCTGGCGAGCGAGCGTGGCGATCCGTGGGTCATCAGGGCGCAGGGCCAGATCCATGTCGATCTCGCCAACGGAGTAGCCCGACAGGTACAGCTCGGGGAACACGACCACGTCGGCGGACTCGGCGACCGCGCGCGCCACGACGCGCCCGGCCTGTTCCAGGTTGGCGTCGACGTCACCGAGCCGAGAGTCGACCTGGGCGAGCGTGATCCGCATGAACTAGGGTAATCCGCATCAATTAGCCGATGAGATCGTTCTCCTCGAGGAAGTCGCGCGCGACGTCCTCTGGCTCTTCCGCGTCCACGTCGACCCTGGCGTTGAGCTCGAGCATCTTCTCGTTGGTCAGTAACTCCGTGATCGGGTTGAAGATCTCCTCGAGAGCCGGGTGCTGGTCGAAGACCTCCTTGCTGATCGTCATCGCGATGTTGTACTTGACGAAGACCTCCTGGTCGTCCTCGATGACGACGAGGTCGTTGCCGACGATCCGGCCGTCGGTCGCGAAGACCTCGCCGAAGTTGCATGGATCAGCCTGGGGCACCCGCGCGTACACGAGGTTCAGGTCCATCTCGGTGATCTCACCGTCCGGCAGCTCGAAACCGTAGACGCTTTCCACGCCCGGCCAGCCGTCGGCACGGTCGAGGAACTCCGCGGCCGCGCACAGCGATCCGGCGGCCGGATCCTCACCGACGAGCTCCGCGTACTCGGAGAGGGTGCTGACACCCAGCTCCTCGGCCTTGGAGCGCGCTGCGGCGATGGCGTAGGTGTTGTTCGCGCCTGCCGGATCCAGCCACACCACGCCGTTCTCCAGGTCCTCCTCGGCGACCTGCACGGCGAGCTCCTGGGTGTCCCTCGGGGCATCCGCGACCTCGTGACCGAGATGGGAGCTCCAGCCGGTGCCGGTGTACTCCCAGTAGAGATCGATCTCGCCTGCGGTCAGCGCCTTTCGCACGTTCTCCGTGCCTTGGATCCCGGTCTCGTCCCCGACATTGGCGCCTGCGTTCTGGAGCGCGAGAATCGCGATATGCCCGAGCAGTAACTGCTCGTTGAACTCCTTGGACCCCACGGTGAACGAGGCGCCGGACAGCGCGCCGTCGTCTGCGGGACCTTCGTCGTCGCCGCCGCACGCGGTGGCTGCGATCGCGACCCCGGCGAGCAGCACGAGCAGCCGAGGGGTTCTGGTCTTCGTGTAGCGCATGGTTACCTCTGCTTCCGGTTACACCAACGTCGTGGTGACGCCGGTATGTGGGTGCCCATCACAACCCCTTTGGTCGTAGCAGGTCTTCCGCGACGCCTGCGACGTAGTCGACGAGCAGCGCGAGGACCGCTGTCAGCACCGCGCCGACGATGATGACGAGCTCGCGGCTGGCTGAGGTCCCCGCGACGATGATGTCCCCGAGGCCACCGGCGCCGACGAACGTGGCGAGCGTGGCGGTGCCGACATTGATGACCAGCGCCGTGCGCACCCCGGCCATGATGATCGGCACGGACAACGGCAGCTCGATGCGGAGAAGCACCGTCCGCCTGGTCATCCCCATGCCGCGGGCGGACTCGATCACCGCGGGGTCCACCTGTTGCAGCCCGACCATCGTGTTGCGCAGCACCGGCAGAACGGTGTAGGCGACCAGACCGACGACGGCGGGCCAGAAGCCGATGTCCCAAACGAGGGCGGCCAGCGCCAGGAGGCCGATCGTGGGCAATGCCTGTCCGATGTTGAAGACTCCGATGGCCGGCCTGCCCACGGGGCCGAGGCCCGGGCGCGTCAGCAGCACACCGAGCGGGATCGCGATCGCCAGCACGAGAACCGTTGAGACCAAGGTGAGCACCACGTGATCGGTGACGGCGGTGGTGATGGAGTCGGCGTTGATCCGCCGCTGCTCGAGGCTGTCGAGCTCCTGGCGACTCACCCACAGGTAGAGCGCCACCAGGACCGCGGCCAGCACGGCAGGCATGAACAGATAGCCGGTGAGCGTGCGGCGCCCCGCGTGGGGCACCGTTTCCAGCCCGGCGCCCACGTCCAGCTCGGGGGCCTCGCCCTTGTCGATGATCGTCATGGCTGGGCCGCGCCTTCCTCGTCGGCACCGGGGAGCTGCTCGCGGAGGCGGTCTCGCTCGGCGTGCCGCATACCCCGGACCGCCGCGTTGATCGTCTCGATGTCGACGATGCCGCTGTAGGCACCGTCCCGGTCGACGACGATCGCGCAGGCGTACCGCGCGGTCAGCATTTCGTTGAGGGTGTCGGACAGCGTCGCGTGCGGCTCGACCACGGCCTCGGCAGGCAGGCCGGTCTCGCCGAGCGGCGCTCCGTCGTCGGCAGGCCGCAGCTGGTCGGTGCTGACCCATCGGCGGGGACGGCGTTGGGCGTCGAGCACGAGAACAGAGCCCTTGTCGCTCTGCTCGATGATCCGGCGGACCTCGTCCCGGGGAGTGCCCTCCCGCACCGTCGGCCAGTCGTGCAGCTCGATGTCCCGGACGCGGCTCAGCCCGCAGCGCTTCAGCGAGGCCCCCCGGCCGATGAAGTCGGCGACGAAGTCATCCGCCGGGTTGACGAGGATCCGTTCCGGTGTGTCGTACTGCGCGATGTGCGAGTGCTCGCGCAGGATCGCGATGCGGTCACCCATCTTGATCGCCTCGTCGATGTCGTGGGTGACGAACACGATGGTCTTCTTGATCTCGCTTTGCAGGCGGAGGAACTCGTTCTGCAACCGGTCCCTGGTAATGGGGTCGATCGCACCGAACGGCTCGTCCATGAGCATGACGTCGGGGTCGGCACTCATCGCGCGAGCGACACCGATCCGTTGACGCTGTCCGCCGGAGAGCTCCTTCGGGTAGCGGTTGCGGTACTCGCCAGCGCTCATCCCCACCGTCTCGAGCAGCTCGTCGACACGGGCGGTGATGCGGTTACGGTTCCAGCCGAGCAGCTTGGGGACCGTCGAGATGTTCTCCGCGATGGTCATGTGCGGGAACAACCCGATCTGCTGGATGACATAGCCGATCCGCCTGCGCAGGTGATCGGGGTCGACTTTCGTGACGTCCTCGTCATCGAGAAAGATCCGCCCGGAGGTCGGCTCGATCAGCCGGTTGATCAGCTTCATCGTCGTTGTCTTGCCACAGCCGGAGGGGCCGACGAAGATGACGATCTCGCCCTCGGGGATCTCCAGGGTCAGATCGTCGACGGCGGGCTCGCGTTGCCCGGGGAACCGCTTGGCGAGGTTCTCCAGCCGGATCTTGACCGTGCCGTTGCCTGCGCCGGCCGCGTTGACGGTGTCGTTCATCGGAGACCTCGCGATGTCGTGAGCCGGGCGATGAGGACGAAGAGCAGGTCGAACAGGATCGCGAGCAGGACGATTCCGAGCATGCCGCCCAGCACGAGGTGGACGCCGACCGGCGTGCCGACGCGGGCGATCCCGCTGAAGATGTCGTTGCCCAGCCCCGGACCGTTGATGTAGGCGCCGATCGCGGCGATACCGAGGACGAGAAGTGTCGACACCCGCATCCCGGTGAGGATGACCGGCCAGGCGAGCGGCAGCTCGATGCGCAGCAACCGCCGGGTCCGGCCCATGCCCATGCCCTGCGCGGACTCCACAACCGCCGCATCCACCTCGCGCAGCCCGACGATCGTGTTCCGGACGATCGGCAGCAGCCCGTACATGACGAGCGCGATGACCACAGGCAGCACGCCCAGCCCCAGCAGGACGAGAAACAGTCCGAACAGCGCGAGGGAGGGGATGGTGAGGAAGGTGCCGGTGACCGCCAGCACCAGGTCGCGGGGACGCTCGGTGCGGTAGGTCAGCACGCCCAGCGCCATGCCGATGACCGTCGCGATCAGCACCGATCCCGCGACGAGAACGGCGTGCGCGAGCGTGAGCTCGAGCAGGTGCTCCCACCGGCGCTCGAGAAATGCGAGGAAGTCTCCCATGACCACCACCATCCGGCCATGATCACTGTGGCACCGCGGAGGGCACTCGCACAAGGCCGTTGCCCGTATCGAAACGTCTTAACGCCGGAGGCGACACGTTCAGGGGTTTTGCCCGACGCGAGCCGGGCTGCTTGAGCGGGCAGCCGGTTCCATCGGAAGGTCAGCGGTCCCACAGCGCGCTGAGCGGTACGGCGGTCAGCCGGTCGCCGAACGAGAGCGTGCGTGGCCCGGTATAGCAAACGAATCCGTGGATGAAGTCGTCGCCGAGGCGATCGCGCAGCGTGGCGAGGCCCTTGAAGTCGTGCCGGTCGGCTGCGTCGGTGGACTTGACCTCGACCCCGATTATCCGGCCATTGGTCCGCTCGATGACCAGATCGACTTCGGGCCCGCTGCTGACGCGCCAGTGATGAAGCCGAACCGGAAACTCAGACCAGGTGGCTTGCTTCGCGAGCTCGTTGACGACGAAGGACTCGACGAGCGGGCCTCGGGCGGGTGACGCGCGGGCGGTGATGCCTTCAGCGTCGACAGACAGCAAGTGGGCGGCAAGGCCGGTGTCGGTGAGGTGCAGTTTCGGCCGGTGCACCGCGCGTGCGGTCAGGTTCCGTGACCAGGGTGGCAGGGACCGAACCAGGAAGACAGTCTCGAGCAAGGTGAGGTAGCGACTAACCGTCGTGCGATGAAGCTGGAGATCGCCTGCTGCCTTGACGAAGTTCAGCTCCTGCGCTGTGTTGGCCGCGCATACGCGGAGCAGCCGATCGAAGTTGCTTGGCTCGTCGATGCGCGCCATTTCTCTGATGTCGGTATCGATGACCGCCTGCACGTACGTGCGGTACCACGCGCTGCGCGCACGCGGGGACTTCATGGCGACCGGCTCGGGGTAGCAGCCACGGCAGATCAGCCCGAAGTAGTCGCCACGGTTGAAGTCGCTGGCGGCGGACGTCCGCAGCTTCTCGGGGTCGGTGAAGGCGGTGGTCAGGAAGGACGTCGTGGTTCCAGCGAGCTCCTGCTGCGCGAACGGCCACACCTCCAGGATGCCTGCGCGGCCGGCGAGGGATTCGCTCAGTGATGGCGTGGACAGGAAGCGGGTCGATCCGGCAAGGACGAACTGCCCGAGATGAACACCTCGGGGTCAGCCTGAGCGGCGGCGCGCAGTGCGACGTCGTCCAGTGTGAGGTAGCTACCGCTCCGTGCCTCGTTGAGTTGCTGCAGCAGGGTGGTCTTCCCGGCCTGGCGGGGACCGTTGATGATCAGGATTCGAAAGCTGTCGAGGAATTCGTCCGCGTGGTCGGTGATCCGGCGCGGGACGAGTGCGTCTGCCATCGCGACGCCCCTTCCCGCTGCGAGGTGGTCACCGACACTTGAGAGGCCTTCGAACCGACACAGTTGCAATGCCGGACCGACATTTGAGAGGCGAAGAAGACCCGGGAATCGACGCGACACGTTCAGGGGTTTTCGCCCGACGCGAGCCGGGCAGCGTGGTCGAGCAGCCGGTCGACGGCTACCCGCCGTGCCCGGGTTCCGAAGCGTGCCGCGGGCCCCTGCAGCCCCAGCACGCCGATCAGGTCGCCGACTAGATCGAGCACCGGGGCCGCGACGGCGTTGAGGTCCTCCTCGCGCTCGCCAACTGCTTCCGCCCAGCCGCGCTCCCGCACCCGTTCGATCTGCTCGACCAGCGCCGGGCGGTCCACGATCGTGCGGCGCGTGAAGGACGGAAGCCGGCCTGTCGGGAGCTCTCCGCCATACGCGAGGAACACTTTTCCGGTAGCGGTCGCATGCGGGACGGCTCGCCTACCCATCTCCGCCACGCTGCGCACCGACGACGGGCTCTGCACGAAGTCGACGGTGATGACTGAGTGCTCGCCAGGAACGGACAGCGTCGCCGTCTCGCCGGTCGCTTCGGTCAGGGCGACCAGGTGGGCACGGGCCAGCGTGCGGAGGTCGATCCGGGCGAGGGCGGCGTAGCCGAGCTCGACCAGCCGGGGCCCTAGCCGGTAACGGCCGGTTTCCGGCACGCGGCGGACCAACTCGGCCTGGACCAGCGTGGCGAGCAGACGCGAGGCGGTACTCACGTTGACCCCCGCCCGGCGGGCCAGCTCGTTGTTGCCGAGGTCGCGAGACGACTCCGCGAGAACGTCGAGAATCCCCACCGCACGTTCCACGGTGGCCATCGGGCGATGCGTTGTCTGCATTGGGCCTCCGGTGCTAGCCTGCCAGCAGGCATTGTGAAACAGCGTTGCCCAAAAGGCAACAGGAGGCGAACGCCCCATGCGCATCCCCTACGACGTCCCGAAGATTCACATGTACACCCGGATCCGCAAGTCGCCGTACTTCTACGCGTCGCGGCGACACGGCGTGCAGTCCTACAGCGTGTGCAACCGCATGTACCACCCACGCCACTACGACGACCCGATCACCGAGTACTGGAAGCTCGTGCGCGACGTCACTCTCTGGGACGTCGGCGTCGAACGCCAGGTAGAGATCACCGGGCCGGACGCATTCACGCTGACCAACATGCTCACGCCGCGTGACCTGTCCACCTGCGCGGTCGGGCAGTGCAAGTTCGTGCTGAACACCGATGTCGACGGCGGGATCATCAACAACCCGGTGCTGCTGCGTCTGGCCGATGACCAGTTCTGGCTTTCCGTCGCCGACGGCGACGTGCTGCTGTGGGCCAAGGGCGTAGCCAGCCAGGCCGGCCTCGACGTGCGGGTCGCCGAGCCGGACGTGGCACCGGTGCAGATCCAGGGTCCGAAGTCGCGGGCGCTGATGAGCGACCTGTTCGGCGAGTCGGTCCACCAGCTCGCCTACTACCGGATGAGCGAGTTCCAGATCGACGGTATGGACGTCGTCGTGTCCCGCACGGGATACAGCGGCGAGGTCGGTTACGAGGTCTACTTGCGCAATGCGAGCCGGGACGCCACGAAACTCTGGGACGCCATCCTCGAAACAGGCAGGCCGCACGACCTCGCCGTGATCGGCCCGTGCCAGATCCGGCGCGTCGAGGCGGGGATCCTCAGCTACGGCTCGGACATCGCCCTTGACAACAACGGCTACAGCGACTACAGGTTCCTCAATCCCTACGAGGCCGGGCTCGAGTGGACCGTGAACCTCGACTCCGAAGCCGACTTCATCGGCAAGCAGGCGTTGCGGCGCATCTCCGCGGCGGGCGTGTCGCGCAAGGTCGTCGGGGTGGAGCTGGGTGGCGACCCGCTCATCGGCTACCTCGAGGACTACCTGCCGGTGCTCGACGGTGACCGGCAGATCGGCCAGGTGTCCTCGGCCTTCTGGTCGCCCCGGCTGGAGCGCAACGTCGGATTCGCCCTTGTCCCGGTCGAGCGGGCAGAACTCGGGAGCAAACTGAGGATCGTCTCCGCCCGAGGACAGCTCGACGCCGTCGTCGTGCCCAAGCCCTTCATCGACCCGCGCAAGGAGACCCCGAAGCGGCTACCGGGGCAGGCCGACCGATGACGTCGACGGCGCGGGCAGTTACCGCCGTCCAGGTGCCGGCGCAGGCGCTGGCGACGGCGCTACGGCACCTTAGATACGAGGTGCTGCCGCTGGCCGGAACCGAGGATCTCGTGGTGCGGCACGTGCCCCGCGACCTTCCGGTGACGGTGACGGTCTCACCGCGCAGGGGTCTGGAACCCACGATCGCGCTCACCGAGGCGCTGTGTCGGCGCGGTTTCCGGGCCGTGCCGCATCTGGCCGCCCGGCTCATCGTCGACGACGCGCACCTGGCCGACCTGCTGCGTCGCCTGGACCAAGCCGCGGTCACCGACGCGTTCGTCGTCGCAGGGGATGTCGAGCGGCCGGTGGGAGTCTTCGCCGACTCGTTGACGCTGCTGAGGTCGATGCACCGGCTGCGTCAGTCAGGGGCAGGGCATCGCCTCGAGCAGGTGGGTGTCGCAGGCTACCCCGAGGGACACCCGCTGGTATCCACCGGGCAGCTGGCCGAGGCCGTGCTCGCAAAGCAAGCAATGGCCACCTATGTGGTCAGCCAGATGTGTTTCGACGCGGCCGTCATCTCGGCGTGGGTCACCCGGATACGCGGGCAGGGCGTGTCCCTGCCGGTGCACATCGGGATCGCCGGGGTGGTGGACCGGCGCAAGTTGCTGCGGGTCGCCGGACGGATCGGCCTCGGTCCGTCGGCCCGGTTCCTGCGCAAACACCGGCACGGGTTGGTGCGGCTGCTGCAGCCCGGCGGGTATCGCCCGGATCACCTGGTCCGGCAGCTGTCGGCCGAGATGGCACAGCCCGAGCGCGGGATCGCCGGACTGCACGTCTACACGCTGGGCGACCTCGCCTCCACCGAACAGTGGCGCGGGCAGGCACTCGACCGTCTGGGCGAGATGAGGTAACGATCATGCGCCGCCGCCGTACTGCGCGCTACTCCGCACTCGCCCTGCTCCGCCACGGGATAACCGGCGGGGACTGGCCGCCGGCCTGGCGGGCGCACGAGCCGAAGCGGTCCTACGAAGCCGTCGTCGTGGGAGCAGGCGTGCACGGCCTTGCCACGGCCTACTACCTCGCGCGCAACCACGGCATCACCGACGTCGCCGTGCTCGACAAGGGTTATGTCGGCGGGGGCGGATCCGGGCGCAACACCGCGATCATCCGGTCGAACTACCTGACCCCGGAGGGCGTCCGCTTCTACGACCGCTCCCTGAAGTTGTACGAGCGGCTCGCCACGGAGCTCAACTACAACGTGATGTTCTCCCAACGGGGGCACCTCACGCTGGCGCACAGCGACGCCTCGCTGCGAACCATGCGGTGGCGCGCCGAGGTGAACAAGCTGTGCGGTGTCTCCTCCGAGGTCATCGGCCCGGACAAGGTGCACGAGCTGGTTCCCTTCCTCGACACCTCGAGCGGGGCCAGGTATCCCATCCTTGGCGCGCTCCACCACCCACCCGGGGGGATCGTCCGGCACGATGCGGTGGTCTGGGGCTACGCGCGGGCCGCTGACGCGCTCGGGGTGCACATCCACCCCGACACCGAGGTCACCGGCATCGACGTGTCACACGGACGGGTCACCGGCGTGCGGACGAACCGCGGCCGCATCGCCAGCCCGGTCGTCGTCAACTGCACCGCCGGTTGGTCCACTTTGGTCTCCGACCTGGCAGGCGTGCGGATGCCGGTGCGGACCTTCCCGCTGCAGGCCGCGGTCACCGAACCGGTCAAACCGTTCCTGCGCACCGTGGTCGTCTCCGGGACGCTGCATGTCTACGTGAGCCAGACCGACCGGGGTGAGTTGGTGTTCGGGGCCAGCGTCGACCCTTATCCGTCCTACTCCACCCGGGGGTCGCTCGAGTTCGTCGAGGGGCTGGCCGCGCATGTGCTGCAACTGATGCCGTCGCTGGCCAAGCTGCGAGTGCTCCGGCAGTGGGCCGGACTGTGCGATATGACGCCGGACTTCGCGCCCATCATGGGCCGCACCGATGTGGACGGCTTCCTGGTCGACGTCGGCTGGGGCACCTACGGCTTCAAAGCAGGCCCGGTCGCGGGGGAGGCGATGGCCGAGTGCGTCGCGACCGGCGGGGTGCCGGAGGCGATCACGGCGTTCGGGCTCGACCGGTTCGCGGCGGGCCGTCTGGTCGGGGAGAAGGGTGCGGCCGCGGTCGGCCATTAGGTGCACGACGATGATCCTGCTTCCCTGTCCATGGTGTGGTCCACGCGACGCCGCCGAATTCGGCTACATCGGCGAGGTCGTGGTGCGCCCCGACCCGGCAACGGCCACCCGCGAGCAGTGGCGCGACTACCTCTATCACCGTGCCAACCCGGCAGACTGGACGACGGAGCGGTGGTACCACCGGATGGGGTGCCGCCGGTATCTGATCCTGCGGCGGCACACGGTGACCAATGAGGTCCGGTCATGACGCCCATGCGGCTGGATCGCAGGCCCGGCGAGGTCATCGACCGCGATGCGACACTCGAGTTCCGCTGGAACGGCCGGAGTTACCCGGCCTGCGCCGGTGACACGATCGCCTCCGCGCTGGCGGCCTCCGGCGTGCGGGTCTTCTCGAGAAGCCTCAAGTATCACCGCCCGCGCGGTCTGCTCACGGCGTGCTACCTCGACCCCGGCTGCATCGTGCAGGTGGGAGACGAGCCGAACGTTCGCGGCGCCCACCGGCTCGTTGAGTCCGGTATGGACGTTCGCTCGCAGGACACCTGGCCGTCGCTGGCCTTCGACGTCAAAACGGTGAACGGCCTGCTTGGCCGGTTCCTGCCGCCCGGGTTCTACTACAAGACCTTCATGAAGCCGCGGCGGATGTGGCCGGTCTATGCGCGGGTGCTCCGGAGGTTCGCGCACGGTGGGGTGGTCTCGCCTGACCCCCCCGATCATGGCGGGGTCTACGACAAGCGGCACGCGCATCCGGATGTCCTCGTCGTCGGCGGCGGTCCCGCCGGGATGGTCGCCGCCGCCGCGGCAGGCCGCGCAGGCGCGCGGGTGATGCTGGTGGAGTCCGAGCACGCTCTCGGCGGCCATCTGCGGTGGGGCACCGAGGCCGACCTCGCCGCGTTGGACCGACTGCGCGACATGGTCAACCGCACGCCGCGGATCGAGGTTCTCCCGAACTCCGTCGTACTGGGCCGTTACGACGGGAACTGGGTGGCGATCGTCCAACGGGGATTACCACACGTGCCCGAGCGCCTGGTGAAGGCACGAGTGGCGGCGCTCGTCGTCGCGCAAGGGCTGATCGAGCGGCCCTATGTGTTCGCGGGCAACGACGTCCCCGGCGTGATGCTGTCCACGGCGGTGCGCAGGTTGATCAACCTCTACGCCGTCAAGCCCGGCGAACGCGCGGTCGTTCTCACCGCGAACTCCGCTGGTGACGCAGCCGCCGCCGACCTGAAACGCGTCGGGGTGGACGTGGTGCACGTCGAGGACGCGCGGCTCGGCGGCGACGTGGTGCGCGTGGTCGGCCGCGGCGGGGTGCGCGCGGTACAGGTCGCGGACGGCCGCAGGATCGACTGCGACCTCGTGGTCACGGCCGTCGGCTGGACGGCTCCCACGTCCCTGCTCACCATGGCGGGCGGCGTGCCCGGCTACGACCCGGTCTCGGCACGCTTTCGTCCCGACCCTTCCCGGCTGCCCGCGGACGTACTCGCCACCGGCGTCATCGCGGGGGACGGCACGCTCGAGGAGTTGGTGGCGCACGCCGAAGCGACCGGGCGCGAGGCCGCTCGCCGAGCGGCTGGTGGAACGCCACGCGATGTCCCGGCGCTTCCGGCGGCGCCGCACGCCGAACTGTTCCGCGGCCGCACCCACGGGATCGTCGACTTCTCCGAGGACACCTCGTCCGCGGACCTGCTGACAGCGGTCGAGGAGGGCTACCGATCCGCTGAGCTGGCCAAGCGCTACACGACGGCGACGATGGGACCGGCCCAGGGGAAGCTGGAACTCGTCAACACGGTGGCGATACTCGCCGAGGCCACCGGTCGGACGATCCGGGAGATCGGCAGCACGACCTGGCGCCCGCCGTATGCCCCGGTCACCCTCGGCGCACTTGCGGGGAGGCCCCGCGAGCCGGTGCGGTACTCGCCGATGCAGCAGTGGCATGCGGGCCATGGCGCCACGCCGCTGGTCGCGGGGGCGTGGATCCGGCCGGACCACTACGGCGACCCGGCGGGCGAGGCCCGCGCCGTCCGCGAGGGCGTCGGCATCATCGACGTCAGCCCCATCGGCAAGCTCGACCTGCGCGGCCCGGACGTCGGCAAACTGCTGAATCTGCTCTACGTGAACCGATGGTCAAACCTCGAGATCGGGCGCGTCCGCTACGGCGTGATGTGCGCCGAGGACGGCGTGGTCCTCGACGACGGGGTCACCGGCAGGCTCGGCACCGAGCACTACCTGATGAGCACGACGTCATCGGGGGCGGACGCCGTCGCGGAGTGGGTGGAGCTCTGGTTGCAGACCGAGCACCCCGACTGGCAGGTGCACGTCACGCCGGTCACCAGCGCGTACGCGAGCATCAACGTGGCCGGACCGCAGTCCCGTGAGCTGCTGCGCCGGGTCGTCGAGCGGGTCGACCTCGAGCCGGACGCCTTCGGCTACATGAACGTGCGAGCCGGCAGCGTGGCGGGTGTCGAGGACTGCGTGTTGTGGCGAATCGGCTTCACCGGGGAACTCAGCTACGAGCTGCACGCACCCGCCGGCTACGGCCTGCACGTGTGGGAGACGCTGCTCGAACGCGGCCGAGATCTCGGGGTGCGGCCCTTCGGGGTGGAAGCCCAGCGCATTCTGCGGCTGGAGAAGGGCCACCTGATCGTCGGTCAGGACACCGACGGCCTGACCCGCGGCTACAGCGCCGCCCTCGGCGGACTGATCAAACTGGACAAGGACGACTTCGCCGGTAAACCCGAACTCCTCTGGCAGGCCGAACGCGGCGACTCCCCCCGGCTCGTCGGGCTCTGGCCGGTCGACGGTTCGGTCGTGCCGGAGGAGGGATGCCAGCTCGTCGCGGACGGCGGCCGGATCCGCGGCCGGGTGACGTCGGCCCGGATGTCCCCGACTCTGCGGCGATCGATCTGCCTGGCCATGCTCGCCGCCGACCTCGCAAAGCCAGGGACCGAGGTCATGGTTCGCCTTGCGGACGGCCAGGCGGTGCCGGCAACGGTCACCGAGCACCTCGCCGCCGTCGACCCGGAGGGGAGGCGGTTGCGTGTCTGACGCCGTACCCGTCGCGAGGAGCCCGATCACCCCCGCGCCGCCCGAAGTGGTCGTCGCGGGCTGGGTCGTGAGCGGGTGCGACAGCGACGCCGCGTTCACCCTCACCGACTGCACACCGCTGGCGAAGGTCGCGGTGCGGGCGTCTGCTGACGGCCAGCTCGCCCGAACCCTTGGCGTGCCCTTCGGCCGGGCCGCCCGGCAGGTCTGGGACCTCGGCACGTCCGAAACCGAGGTGCTCCTCGTCGGATCGGGCCCCGGGCAATGGCTGGCCCTTGCATCTCCCGGCGCCCAGGCAGAGCTCGTCGGCCGGCTGGAGCGGACCGCGGCAGCACGGCCGGCCGAGATGGTGAGCGTCGTCGACCTGACCCACGGCCGGGCTGTTGTCCGCATCACCGGCGTGCGGTCCGCGGATCTGCTCGCCAAGGAATGTGGCATCGACCTCGCCGACCAGATATGCCCGGACGGGACGGCCTTCTCCTGCGCGGTAGCGGGACTCGCCTGCGACGTCATCCGAGACGACCGGATGGGGGTGCGCTCGTACCTGGTGCACTGCGAGCGGTCGTCGGGTCAGTACCTGTTCGACGCGCTGCTGGACGCGGGTGCGGAGTTCGGCGTCGAGACAGCAGGCTGGTGGTCGTCGTGATGGCACTGCCCAGCGACCTGCGGATCGCCCGAGCCGCGGTGCTCAAGCCGATCGAGGATGTCGCGAACGCGATGGGGTTGGAGAGCGACCTGCTCACCTGGTACGGCGAGCAGGTGGTGAAGGTGAAGCTGGACGCGATCGAGCGGTTGGCCGACCGGCCCCGGGCGAAGTACGTCGTCGTCAGCGCGATCACCCCCACGCCGCTCGGAGAGGGCAAAACCACCACGACGGTCGGGCTCGGACAGGGATTCGCCCGCATCGGCAAGCGGGCGGCGGTGGCGGTGCGTCAGCCGTCGATGGGTCCAACGCTGGGCATCAAGGGCGGCGCGGCGGGCGGCGGGTACAGCCAGATCGTGCCGATGGAGGTGCTCAACCTCCACCTCACCGGCGACTCCCACGCGGTCGCCGCGGCACACAACCTGCTCAGTTCGGTGATCGACGATCACCTTTACCGCGGCAACACGCTCGGGCTCGACGTGCACGACATCACCTGGCGCCGCGTCCTCGACGTCAACGATCGGGCGCTGCGCAACATCGTGGTGGGACTGGGGTCTCAGGGTGATGGGGTCCCCCGCCAGACCGGTTTCGACATCACCGCGGCCTCGGAGGTGATGGCTACCCTTGCCCTTGCCCGGTCGCTACCCGACCTGCGGGCTCGCCTCGGCCGGATCGTGGTCGGGTACACACGGGACGGCGAGCCGGTTACCGCCGAGCAGCTCGAGACCGCGGGGGTGATGACCGTGCTGCTGCGTGCGGCGATGCAGCCGAATCTGCTGCAGACCCTGGAACACACGCCGGTGCTCGTGCACACCGGACCGTTCGGCAACATCGCAACCGGCAACTCCTCGATCGTTGCCGACCTGATCGGGCTGCGGTGCGGCGACTACCTCGTCACGGAGGCGGGCTTCGGCGCGGACATGGGCGCCGAGCGCTTCTTCAACATCAAATGCCGCGTGTCAGGGGAGTCACCGGACGCCGCGGTGATCGTCGCCACGGTACGGGCACTCAAGGCGCACTCGGGCGCCTACCGGATCGTCGCCGGTCGCCCGCTGCCGCCGGAGTTGTTCCGGGAATGCCCGGACGAGGTCCACGCGGGTGCCGCGAACTTGCGCAAACAGATCGAGAACATCCGCCTGCACGGCGTCACACCCGTGGTGGCGGTGAACGCCTTCTCCGGCGACCACCCCTCCGAACACGCGGCGATTCGCGAGATCGCGGCAGCGGCCGGTGTCCGCGTCGCCGTGTGCACCCACTTCACCGACGGCGGGGCGGGGGCAACCGAGCTGGCCGAGGCCGTCGCCGAGGCAGCCGAGGAGCCCACCCGGTTCCGGCTGCTCTATCCGGACGAGGCGAGCTTGCGGGACAAGATCGAAACGATCGCGGGCCGCGTTTATGGGGCCGCGGATGTGGAGTACTCCCCGCGAGCGGCCCGGTCGCTGGACACCTACGAACGCGCAGGCTTCGGCAGGCTTCCGGTGTGCATCGCCAAAACCCACCTGTCGATCACCGCGGACGCGCGTCGTACCGGCGCACCTACCGGCTGGACGCTTCCGGTGCGCGAGGTACGAGCCTCGGTGGGCGCGGGCTTCGTCTATCCGGTGTGCGGGGAGATGCACACCATGCCCGGCCTCGGGTCGAGCCCGGCACTTCGACGGATCGACACCGACGAGCATGGCGAGATCATCGGGCTGTCCTGATCGAGGTGCTACGCGCTGAAGGACCCCTTCAGCGCGTCTCTGGCTGCATACCCGCGCGCGTGCGCGTCCAGCATGTACGCCACCGCCTCGGTGACCCGGGCGGCGTGGGCCAGGTGCAGCCACTCATCGGGCACGTGCGCATTGGAATCCGAGCCGAGCGCACCGGTGACCAGGAACTGCGCCTGTGGGTAAAGCTCACCGAGCAAGCCCATGAACGGGATCGACCCACCGAGGCCGATGCTGCGCCACGGCTGCCCGAACACGGTCTCGCTGACCTCGCCCAAAGCGGTCGCCAGCCACGGCGCCGCTTCCGGGGCGTTCCATCCGCCTGCGTGCTCCACACCGGCCAACTCCACTTGCGCCTGGTACGGCACATCCGTGGTGAGCGCGCGGGTGATCGCGGCCATCGCGGCCGCGGAGTCCGCGGTGGGCGGCAACCGGAAGCTCAGCGCCAGGGTGCTGGACGTGCGCAGCACGTTGCCCGCCTCCGCAGGAGTCGGGAATCCGTCCGCGCCGATCACCGAAAGGGTGGGCCGCCAACTCGTATTGAGCAGCAGTTCGACCTCGTCATCCGAAACCGGCCGGACCCCGTCGGCCAGCGGAAACGTGCCGCGTATCGCACCCGGTGCGACAGCGGCGGTCGCTTCGGCCTCGCGCAGCCGGTTCTCCGGGATCCGCACGCTCAGTTCCGGCAGCAGGATCTCCCCGGTCTTGGCGCTCTCGATGCGTTCGAGCAACTCGCGCAGCACCCGGAACGAACTGGGCACCGCACCGCTGGCCAGCCCGGAATGCTGGGCGGTCTCCAGTACCCGCACGGTGATCTGCGCCTGGGCCAGCCCGCGCAGGCTGGTGGTCAGCCAGAGGCGCTGGTAGTCGAATCCGCCTGAGTCGAGGCACACCACGAAGGTGACCGCACCGAGCCGTTCGGCGAGGTGCGCCAGGTAGGCGGGCAGATCGGGGCTGCCGGATTCCTCGCCGGTCTCCAGCAGCACCACTGCGCGGGCATGCTGTCCGCCGGACCGCCGGACCGCCTCCAGCGCGGCCGTCGCCGCATACCCTGCGTAGCCGTCGTCCGCCGAACCCCGGCCGTAGAGCCGTCCGTCGCGCAGCACCGGCGTCCACGGCCCGAGGCCCTCCGACCAGCCACCAACCGGCGGCTGTTTGTCCAGGTGGCCGTACAGCAGAACCGTGCCTGCATCGGCGGCACCTTCGGTGGCAGGCACATCCAGCAACAGCACCGGCGAACGGCCATCGAGTTGCACCACGTCGATGGTCGCGCCCGGGATCGCCCGGGGCTCCATCCACTTCCGCACATGAGCGACCGCCGCGGCCAGATGGCCGGAAGCCGCCCAGCGTGCATCGAACGCGGGGGACAACGCCGGGATCTTCACCAGCTCACTCAGGCTCGGCAGGATGTCGGCGTCCCAGGTCTGACGCACATGCGTGCGGACTGCTTCGTGTTCCACGCTCGCCGATACTGCCACGACCCGTGACCGACCAGTGTTGGTTCGACGCCCGTCACGCCTGGTTAACCCCGCGCTATCCTGTGGTGTAGCTCATAATCGACGGTTCGGTGTGCAGTCCACGGAGGTCATCAGCCGACACCGGTGCTCGGCGTTGATCACCTATGCGGCGTGGATCCGCCCGATCCGCCGAGCCTGAGCAGCCAGTTGACTCGAAGCGACCAGGCCGACACGGAGCGGAAGGAGTCCCGATTCTCGGCAGGCCCACGGTTGGAGTTCCGAACGTTTGCGCAGTTCAGGCACCGATTCTCGACAACGAATCCGCGTCAGGGCCTGCCAGCGAACCGGTTGGCCGTGCCAGGATGACCCTGCAAGGGATCGTTAACGCCGACGCATCACGATGAGCTTCGGACCGGGAGCCATCGGGGTCGTCGGCGCCAGCATCGCATCCGCCACAAGCGGAAGCGGAGCAGTAGACAAAGGAGCCATACATGTCGTCCCCCGACCAGTGGACACACCCGGAGCCCGGGGCCGTACCTGCCGCCACAGCGGCTCAACCGACTCCCGAACAGGTGATCGCGGGCTTGCGTGCAACCACAGAAGGTGGCGCTGATCTGATTCAGCTGCTCACCCCAGAAGGCGAACGAATCACGTCACCGGTTTTCGACCCCTATGTCGCCGACATCGACGCCGAGGCACTACGCGGTCTGTACCGCGATATGGCGCTGGTGCGCAGGGCCGACCGAGAAGCCAACGCCCTGCAACGGCAAGGCCAGCTCGGCATCTGGGTTCCACTGCTCGGCCAGGAAGCCGCCCAGATCGGGTCCGGCCGCGCGATGCGGCCGGCCGACATGGCCTTCCCCAGTTACCGCGAACACGGCGTCGCCTGGTGCCGCGGGGTGGACCTCAAGGACGTCCTCGGCATCTTCCGCTGCACCGACCAGGGCGGATGGGACTTCAAGGGCAAGGGCTTCCACCCGTACACGATCGTCATCGGCAACCAGGTGCTCAACGCGACGGGTTACGCGATGGGCCAGAAGTTCGACGGCAAGGTCGGCGACGACGATGGCGAAGCGACCATCTGTTACTTCGGCGACGGCGCGACCAGCCAGGGCGACGTGCACGAAGGTTTCGTGTGGGCGGCGGTGTACGACGCGCCGTTGGTGTTCTTCTGCCAGAACAACCAGTGGGCCATCTCCGAGCCGACCGAACGCCAGTCCCGGCTGCCGCTGTACCAGCGCGCCCGCGGCTACGGGTTCCCCGGTCTGCGGGTGGACGGTAACGACGTGCTGGCCTGCCTCGCGGTGACCCGCTGGGCACTGGAAGCCTGCAGGCACGGCAACGGCCCGGTGCTGATCGAGGCGTTCACCTACCGGATGGACGCGCACACCACCTCCGATGACCCGACCCGCTATCGACTGTCCGACGAACTCGAAGCGTGGAAACTCAAGGATCCGATCGAACGGGTGCGCGTGCACCTGTCCCGCGCGGGCGGCACCGACCAGGACTTCTTCGACAGCATCGCCGCCGAGTCCGACGCCTTTGCCGCCGAGCTGCGCGACCATTGCATCAACATGCCGGATCCGCCGCCGGACCGGATCTTCTCCGGCGTCTACGAGGAACCCTCGCCGCTGCTGGACGCCGAACGGGAGCAGTTCCTCGCCTACCACTCGGGCTTCGCCGAGGCAGGTGAAGGGCGGTGACCGCGACCATGCCACGCAACGAACGCAGCGAAGCGACCGTCCAGCCGGTGCAGACGCTGACCATCGCCAAGGGCCTCAACATGGGCCTGCGCGCTGCGATGGAGGCCGACGACAAGGTGATCCTGCTCGGGGAGGACATCGGCAAGCTCGGCGGCGTCTTCCGCATCACCGATGGCCTGCAGAAGGACTTCGGTGAGCAGCGAGTGCTGGACACCCCGCTGGCCGAGTCCGGAATCATCGGCACCGCGGTGGGCCTGGCCATCCGCGGCTACCGCCCGGTGTGCGAGATCCAGTTCGACGGGTTCATCTTCCCAGGCTTCGACCAGATCGTCAGCCAGGTCGCCAAGCTGCACTACCGCACCCAGGGCAAACTCAAGGTGCCGTTGGTGGTTCGTGTGCCCTTCGGCGGCGGGATCGGCGCGGTCGAGCACCACTCCGAGTCGCCGGAGTCCTACTTCGCGCATACCGCGGGTCTGCGGGTGGTGTCCTGCTCGAACCCGACCGACGCGTACTGGATGATCCAGCAGTCCATCGCCTGCGACGACCCGGTGCTGTTCTTCGAGCCCAAGCGCAGGTACTGGGAGAAGGCCGAGGTCGAGATCGCGGCCGGGCCCGAGCCGCTGTTCCGGTCGCGGGTGCTGCGGAAGGCCGAACCCGGGGCTGAGCGGACCGCGACCCTGGTCAGCTACGGGCCGCAAGTGCGCACCTGCCTGGATGCCGCGACTGCCGCGGCCGAGGACGGCATCTCGCTCGAGGTGATCGACCTGCGCACGTTGTCCCCACTCGACCTGGGGCCGGTGCTCGAATCGGTGCGCCGGACCGGGCGGTTGATCGCGGTCAACGAGGCGCCGTCGGAGTCGTCGCTGACCTCCGAGCTCGCCGCGCGGGTGCAGCAGGAGTGCTTCTATTCGCTGGAGGCGCCGGTGCTCCGGGTGACCGGGTTCGACACGCCGTACCCGCCTGCCAAGCTGGAGGAGCACTTCCTGCCCGATCTGGACCGGGTGCTTGACGCCGTCGACCGTTCGCTGGCCTGGTGAGGGGAGACGAAGATGCCCGACTTCAAACGGTTTCTCCTGCCCGACGCCGGTGAGGGGCTGACCGAAGCCGAGATCCTGAACTGGCACGTCAAGCCCGGTGACGAGGTTCAGGTCAACCAGATCATCGTGGAGATCGAGACCGCGAAGGCCGCCGTGGAGCTGCCCTGCCCGTGGGCGGGGGTGGTCGCCGAACTGCTCTCCGAACCGGGTCAGACGGTAGAGGTCGGCACGCCGATTCTCACCATCGATGTGGACCCCGGCGGGGGTGCCGCACCCGCGGTTCCCGCGGCGCGCAGCGCGGAGCAGGACGCCGCGCCCCCGGTCAACGGCGCCGCCGTATCCAGCGGCAAGATCGGCGAGGCGGGCACGGACGGCCGGATCGCCACCCTGGTCGGATACGGGCCCAAGTCGGCGGCTGCCAAGCGGCGCCCCCGCAAGTCGCCAGGGAAGGCCGCGGGCGAGTTTCCGCCGGTTGCCGCCGCAGCAACGGAAGTCGTCGAGGAAACGCCGCAGGCGGTGACCTTCGTGCCGCTGGCCAAGCCGCCGGTGCGTAAGCTCGCCAAGGACCTCGGCGTCGATCTGCGCACCATCATCGGCCACGGCGAGGGCGGCGTGATCACCCGCGATGACGTGCGGCGGGCAGCCACCGCCGAGGTGGTCCCGACCGCGGCGTCCACTGTGGACTCCGGGCTCCGGGAGCGCCGAGTGCCGATCCGGGGCGTGCGCAAGGCGACCGCGCAGGCGATGGTGGCCTCGGCGTTCACCGCGCCGCATGTCACCGAGTTCCTCACCATTGATGTCACGCCGATGATGGACCTGCGCGCACGGTTGAAGAGCCGGCCGGAGTTCGCGGGGATCAAGCTCACCCCGCTGGCCTTCGCGGCCAAGGCCATGTGCCTTGCGGCCAAGCACACGCCCGACGTCAACGCCACCTGGGATGAGGACGCGGGCGAGATCGTCTACAAGGACTACGTGCACCTCGGGGTCGCCGCGGCGACCCCGCGCGGGCTGGTGGTGCCGAAGATCCGGGATGCAGACGCGATGTCGTTGCCGGAGTTGGCGAAGGCGCTCGACGAGCTGACCAGCATTGCGCGCGAAGGCAAGACTCCGCCCGCGGACATGGTCAATGGGACGATCACCATCACCAACGTCGGTGTGTTCGGTGTCGACACCGGCACGCCGATCATCAACCCCGGGGAGGCCGCGATCCTGGCTTTCGGCGCCATCCGGGACATGCCGTGGGTGGTGGACGGCGAGATCGTGCCACGCAAGGTCTGCCAGTTGGCGCTGAGCTTCGACCACCGCCTGGTGGACGGCCAGCAGGGCTCGCAGTACCTGGCTGACGTCGGTGCACTGCTCGCCGACCCGGCCTTGGCGCTGACCTACTGACCCGTCGTGTCCGCGCCCTGGGTGCACGTGTTTGCGTTTCATGCACATGTGTTGGCGGCACAGGGCGCGGACACGACGGCCTGGAGTGCGGACACGATGGCCTGGAGCGCGGACACGATGGGGAACGATTCCCGCGGTGCCGTACGTTGACCCGGTATGGCTGTGTGGTTGCTGCTGTACCTGATCGCCGAGGTCGCCGCTATCTGGGCGGTGGTTTCCGCCGTCGGCGTGCTGTGGACGATCGTCCTGCTGCTCGCGGGCGCGTTCGTGGGCTCCTGGCTTGCCCGCCGGGAAGGCGGCAAGGCCATGCGTGCTGTCATGAAGGCCGCGCAATCCGGCAAGTCAGGCCATCAGGAAGTCACCGACGGCATGTTGGTCGCCCTCGGCGGCGTGCTCATCCTGATCCCCGGCTTCGTCACCGACGTCGTCGGACTGCTGATGCTGCTGCCGCCCACGCGCGCGCTGTTCCGCCGAGCCTGGCTGCGCAGGCTTGAGCGCAGGGCCCCGCTGGCAGGTGCTCGGCGCACTCAGCGCGTAGTGGTCGTCGACGGTGAGGTTGTCACGCCTCGACCGCACCAGACGCGGCCGGACCGGGAGGATCAACCCCGGATCATCGAAGCGGACTAAACCGGCTTGGGGATGTCGAAATAGCTGCTGAACATGGCGGCGAGTGAATAATCGCCCTTGACCTTCACCTTGCCGGTAATGAACATCGGCGCGACCGCGGCGACCCCGGTCGCCATTCTGATGAAGTCGTAGGCGGAAAGCGTGACGGTGGTATCGGGGATCCGCCCCAAATCCTCGGCGGATACGCATAATCCGTCTTCGATGACCGTCTGATAACGGTCATATCCGTCCTCGCCCCTACCTTCGGTGAACCGCCACGACACCACCAGGCTAAGGTCCTTTACTTTGCCCTGAATCAGATGCTCGGACATCCGCCGGAAGATCTCATCAACAAAAAATGGCCGCAAGACTCCATGTCCGGACAGCGCCCTGAGCTGATCCTTGGACGCCCGGGCGACGAGTTGCACGAGGGTGTCCGTCCGCATGTCGCCCAACTGAACACCGGAGCGGTACTCACCCAGCATATGCAGCGCTTCCAGCAGTTGGATGAACTCAGCGGGGCCCAGTTTGCTCAGATCGATCGCCCCGGCCAGGGCATCGAGTTCACCACCCGAAACCACCGGCGCCGGTCCGTTACGGAACGCGAGGGCGCGCACCCGGATGCGGTGCAGCCACGCCCTCGATGTCAGTTTTGCAGCCACAACAAGGGATAGTACATAACAGCTACGACCACGTCAGGCGGATGGCAGATCGAAATAACCGATCAAGCCCGCGGCAAATCCAAGATCGCCCTTCACCTGAATTCTTCCTGTGACGAACAATACGGGTGGCGTTGCTTGACGAGTGACCAGCCGAACGAAATCCGCAGGTGAAACAGTGATCGTCACCCGTGGCTGAGCACTCATCTCCCGGCTTACCGTGCAGGTGCCGTCGGCGAGCAGACTTTCGTAGCGGTCGTATCCTCCTGGACCACCGCCCCCGGTGAGCCGCCAGCGCACCACAGAGCGCATCCGCTTGACTCGGTCCGAACGGATGTGCGCCTCCATCCGGCGGAAGATCTCGTCGAGCAGCCGTTTCCGTAGCTCGGGAACAGCGAGCACGTGGTCCAATTGCGCGCGCGAAGCACCGCCCACCAACCGGGCGAACACCCGGGCGTCGACCGCGCCCAGGTCGAGTTCGCGTGCGCCGTCCGAGATCCGGCGCAGAGCGGCGAGCAGTCGCCGGAAATCGGGCTCACCGAGGCTGACCAGGTCGATCGCGCCGACCAGCATGTTCAGATCGAACTGGGTCGGCTCGATCGCGGCGGGATCGAGTCGCTCGAGCGCGTCGATGAGGGCACGGCCATGCAAGGCGACGAGGGCAGCCGCACTGGTCGCCGCATGCTCTGCCATGACTCCTCCTCGCAGCACGATCCCACCCGAGACCGCGAACCTACTGACAAGTAAACCTACCCGCGAGTAGATTGCTGGGCAAGCGGTGGCGCGCACCGTTACGCCGTCGGCAACCATCGCGCCGGTAACCTCGAGCCGCACAGGAGGTATGCGTGACTACTGACTCCCAACAGCCCGCGCCAAGAACGCGCCGCCTGCCTCGCGCGGTACGCGAGCGCCAGATTCTGGACGCCGCGGTCGAAGTGTTCTCCCAGTACGGCTACCACGCCGCGTCCATGGACGAAATCGCCGAGGTAGCAGGCGTGTCGAAGCCGATGGTGTACACCTACCTCGGCTCCAAGGAGGATCTCTTCGCCAAGTGCATCAAACGCGAAGCCCAACGGCTGCTGGAAGCGGTGAGCGAGGGTGTGCAACCGGACCTGCCGCCCGATATGCAGCTCTGGCTCGGGCTGCGCTCGTTGTATCGGTTCGTTGGTGAGAACCGCGACTCGTGGACGGTGCTGCACCGCCAGGCACTCTCGGTTGGTGGGGCATTCGCAGAGGAAGTCATGGCGATGCGGAAGCGGTCGATCGAACTGGTCGCCGCGCTGGTGGTCGCGACGGGGACCAAAGAAGGCATCGGCGAGAAGGCGGAGAAGTCCGGCGAGGGCCTGGCCGCGGCGCTGGTGGGTGCCGCCGAGTCACTGGCCGACTGGTGGCTGGACCACCCCGACGTCAGTGACGGCCTGCTCGCCTCTTGGCTGATGAATCTGGTGTGGCTGGGCTTCGGCGACCTGGTCAAGGGCGAGATCTGGATGCCGAAGCCGGACGCCGCCTCGTGAGTGGTTGTGG
>JBOHER010000090.1:0-10163 GCA_050701115.1 Haloechinothrix sp.
TTGCCCGCGGCCAGCGCGGGAGCCAGCTTCCAGACGGCCATCAGGATCGGGAAGTTCCACGGGATGATCTGGCCGACGACTCCGAGCGGCTCGTGGAAATGGTAGGCGATGGTGTCGCCGTCGATCTCGGACACGCCGCCTTCCTGCGCACGGATCGCGCCTGCGAAGTAGCGAAAATGGTCGATGGCCAGCGGGATGTCGGCATTGAGCGTCTCCCGGACGGCCTTGCCGTTCTCCCAGCTCTCGGCGACCGCGATCCGCTCAAGGTTCGCCTCCATCCGGTCGGCGATCTTGTTCAGGATGTTGGCGCGCTCCGCCGCAGACGTCTTGCCCCAGGCAGGCGCCGCTCCGTGCGCCGCATCGAGCGCCTTCTCCACATCCTCGGCCGTGCCCCTTGCCACCTCGGTGAACACCTGACCGGTGATCGGCGTGGGGTTCTCGAAGTACCGGCCCTTGGCCGGTGGCACATACTCGCCACCGATGTAGTGGTCGTACCGAGATTCGTAGCTGACAATGCTGCCCTCGGTACCCGGTGATGCGTACTTGGTCATCTCTGCGCCGTCCTTGTGCGTCATTGCGGAAGGGATGGCGCGACGCTAAGGGTGGCAACGTTGCACCGACGTTGCACGCGCGTGACCGCGCTCACTACCGTTGGTCGGGTGACCGGGCACTCTTCCGCTGAGCTGCTCCACGACCCCGACGCCTACGCGAGGCTGCTGAGGCGGGTACACGAGGCCGTGCTGTCCGGCATGCCCGCCCCTCGATCGCCGCGCTCGGTGATCTCGCAGTCCTGGGACCGGTCGCTTGCCGCCCAGGTCGATCCGGACAGCAAGCTGCCGCCACTGGTGTACGAGTCCGGCGAACTCGACGAGGTTCGGCAAGCGCACCCACTGGCGGCGGTGTTGCCGATGCTCCGGCAGACGCTGGTGAGCATCGCCGACGACGCCGAGCACATCATGATCGTCACCGACGCCGAGGGACACATCCTGTGGCGCGAAGGCGAGGCCGGAGTGTGTCGAGTGGCCGACAAAGTCCTGCTCACCGAGGGCGTGCGCTGGTCGGAGGACGTCATCGGAACCAACGCCATGGGCACCGTCCTGGCCACCGGGGAGCCGGTGCAGATCTACTCCGCGGAGCATTTGGTGCGCACCTACCACGGCTGGACCTGCGCCGCCGCGCCCGTCAGGGACCCGGAGGACGGTACGTTGCTCGGGGCGATCGACGTGAGCGGGCCGCTGCGCACGGTGCATCCTGCGATGCTCGCCCTTGTCTCGGCGACGGCGAGCCTGGCCGAGGGGCAGCTGCGCGCGCGGCTTGCGGTGCGCGACGAGCAGATCCGGCGCACGCACATGCCCCACCTCGAGGCGCTGCGCGGGGAGCCCGGTGCCCTGCTGTCGGCCAGCGGCAGGGTGCTGGCCGCCGAGTCCTGCGGGCAGCTGCCCGCGACCGTTGACGTGCGTCGGCCTTCCGGCGCGGTCGCGCTGCCCGACGGCAGACTGGGCACGCTCGAACCGTTGCCCGATGGCTTCCTGCTGCGCCTGGACGGCATGGTCCAGCACGCACCCCGGAGACCTCGGCTGACGCTGAACTTCCTCGGCGACGGTGCACCGGTGGCGACGGTGGATGGCCGGGAGGTACCCATCACGCTGCGCCATGCCGAGCTGCTGACCTTGCTCGCCCTGCATCCGGCCGGTATGAGCGCCGAGCGGCTCGCGCTGCAGCTGTACGGGGAGGTAGGCAATCCGGTCACGGTGCGCTCCGAGATCCATCGGCTGCGCGGCCAGCTGGGGCCGGAGATCGTGCGCACCAAGCCCTATCGGCTGGCCGCCGACATCGACGCGGACTTCCTGCACGCCCGATCCGCGCTGCGCGGGGGCGATGTGGTCGAGCTACTGGCGGCCTTCGGCGGTCCGCTACTGCCCGATTCGGAGGCGCCCACCGTGCGGGAGGAGCGCGAATCGCTGATCGTGGCTGTGCGCCACCTGGCGCTGCGCAGCGCCGACCCGCACGCTTTGTGGGCCTTCTGGGAGACCTCCTGTGGGGTGGACGACCTCGAGGTGGTCGACGCCCTCTGCCGCGCCCTCCCTGCGGCGGATCCACGCAGAACGGTCGCGCTCAGGCACCGTGCCACCCTGCTGGCCTGACCGTGCAGCTGGGGCGCAATTGGGCTGCAGTGGGTGCTACGGCAACAGTCCCGCATACCGAGCGGCGGAGATGGTTTCCACCCGGTTGCGGGTGCCGAGTTTGCGCATGGTGTTCTTCAGATGGCTCTTCACGGTGGTCGGCAGGATGGACAGCCGCTCGGCGATCTCGGCGTTGGTGTAACCGGCTGCGAGCTGGGCAAGCACGTCGGCCTCCCGGCGGGACAGCTGGATGCCCAACGCTCGCGCCCTGACAGTCCCGGCATCACCGCTGAGCCGCTCGCTCAGGTTGATCAGCCGGTCCCGCAGCTCCCGGTCAGGTACTGACGACGCGATCGAGATCAGCTCGGCGTTGACCTCGGCCAATTGCTCACCGGCGGGCACCCGGCGCCATTCTTCCGCCCGCAGCCGCTCGATTCTGCGCTCGACCTCCTCCTCGATGAGGATGTTGTGTGCGACCTGGCGACCGATGGCCATCGCGGCCTCGACGGTGTGCTCGCCGAAGGCGATGCTCGTGCGGGCCGCGCCGTACAGCACGGCGCGGATCTCTCCGCGTACCCGAATCGGAAACGCGATCGCGCTGCGCACATTGTCCGCGGTGACCGCACGGTCGAATTGATGCGTGATGCCGGCCGAGCCGACATAGTCGTCGACGGCCACCGGGCTTCGGCGCTCGAGCACTCGGCCGCCGAGGCCGATCCCGGGATGGATGACGATCCCGCGCAGCATCTCGGTGCGCATGCCGCGCAGTTCGCTGAGCACCAGGCGGGTACCACCATGGCTCACCGGCCCGCCCAACGCTGCGGAGAACCCGTCCAGCTGGGTCAGCACCCGTAGCCCGCGGCGAACCTGCGCACCCACCACATCGTGGGTAGCGGTACCCGTCATGCGCCCTCCACTGCGTCGTTGCCTGCGCGCCGATCCTCGGGCCTACGGATGAGTAGGTCAATCCTCCGTCGCCGGAGCGCATCGCCACCTCCTTTTGGAGGAGGTAGGCCCCAACCGCGCTGGCTAATCTCCGCGCAACGCCCACCACACTCGGGGCGAACTTCATAACGAATTCGGCTCTAGCCCTTGGCCTCAGCCGCCCAATGATCAATGCTCTGCCTCACCAGGTGTGACCGGGGCCATATCCGACAGCCTGCAGACTCGGAGGTCGAATGCTCGCAGTACGCAACCTCGAGGTCGTCTACGACGACGTGATCCTGGTGTTGCGGGGGGTGAGCCTTGATGTCCCTGAAGGCAAGATCGTCGCCTTGCTCGGGGCCAACGGAGCCGGCAAGACCACCCTGCTGCGGGCCATCTCCGGGCTGCTGGACATCCACGACGGCGAGGTCACCAAGGGCTCGGTGACGCTGGACGGGAACCCGATCAATCGGCACAACCCGGCCAGAATCGTCAGCGCCGGGATCAAGCAGGTCCTCGAAGGACGCCGCATCTTCGCCGAGCTGAACGTGGACGAGAACCTGCGGGTCGGGGCGCACACCAACACCAAGCAGATGCGCGGAAACCTGGACCGCGTCTACGGCCTGTTCCCGGTCCTGCGGGAGCGCCAGAAGTCCACCGCGGGCTATCTGTCCGGCGGTGAGCAACAAATGCTCGCCATGGGCAGGGCCCTGATGTCCGCCCCACGCTACCTGCTGCTCGACGAACCGAGCCTCGGCCTCGCGCCGCTGCTGGTGCAGCAGATCCGCGAGCTGATCGTCGAGATCAACAAGCAGGGCACGACGGTTCTGCTGGTCGAGCAAAACGCCACAATGGCGCTGTCCATCGCCGAACACGGCTACGTGATGGAGACCGGTAAGATCGTGATGGACAAGCCCGCCGAAGAACTGCTCGCCGACTCCGACATCCGGGAGTTCTACCTCGGCCTCGGTGCCGAAGGATCGGTGAAGTCCTTCCGCGACGTCAAGCACTACAAACGCCGGAAGCGGTGGCTGTCATGACCACTGAACTCGCGGCTGAGCTCGCCGCGAAACCCACCACGGACCCGATCCTGACCTTCGACGATGTGCATCTGTCCTTCGCGGGCGTCAAGGCGGTCGACGGCGTGTCCTTCGAGGTCGGCGCGCGTGAACTGTTCGCCATCATCGGACCCAACGGTGCGGGGAAGACCTCCATCTTCAATGTGCTGTCCGGGGTGTACCGGCCGCAGCAGGGCAGGGTGGTGTTCAACGGAGCCGATCTGATCGGCATCAGCCCGCACAAGATCGCAGCCATGGGCATGTCGCGCACCTTCCAGAACATCGAACTGTTCGCCAACCTGACCGTGCTGGACAACCTGATGCTGGGCCGACACGACCACATCAGCTACGGCGCGATGTCGGCGTTCGCCTGGTTCGGCCGGGCCCGCAACGCCGAGTTGGCCAACCGCGGCATCGTGGAGGACATCGTCGACTTCCTCGAACTGGAGCAGTGGCGCAACTATCCCGTCAGGCTGCTCCCCTACGGCGTGCAGAAGCGGGTGGAGCTGGGTCGCGCGCTGGCGATGGAACCCAAGCTGCTGCTACTGGACGAGCCGGTGGCCGGGATGAACCTCGAGGAGACCGAGGACATGGCCCGGTTCATCCTCGACACCCGAGACGAGCTCGGCATTCCGATGATCATGGTCGAGCACGACATGGGCCTGGTGATGGATCTGGCCGACCGAATCATGGCCGTCGACTTCGGCAGCGCGATCGCCACCGGCGCCCCCAGCGAGGTGCAGAACGACCCCGAGGTCATCCGTGCCTACCTCGGAGAGGAGGAGACGGCGTGAGCGACACCACCACCATCGTCACCCGGGTGCGGGACCGCGCCGAGCGCACCCCGAGCAAGATCGCCATGCGGGAGAAGGATTTCGGCATCTGGCAGGAGGTCAGCTGGGCCGAGTACTGGGGCACCATTCACACGGTCGCGCATGCCCTGCTCGCCCTCGGTGTCGAACCTGGTGACCGGGTCGCCGTGCACTCGGAGAACCGCCGCGAGTGGCTCTATGCCGACCTGGCCACCGTGGCAGTAAGGGGCATGACCGTCGGGCTGTACCCGACCAACCCGGCTCCCGAGGTGTCCTACCTGTTGTCGCACTCCGGGTCCAAGATCCTCATCGCCGAAGACCAGGAGCAGGTCGACAAGGCACTCGAGGTACTCGACGAACTGCCCGACCTCGAGCGCATCATCTACCTCGAGCCGCGCGGCATCCGGCGCCGCTACGACAACCCCAAGCTGATGTTCTGGGCGGATTTCCTCGAGCTCGGCAAGGAGCACCGGCAGGCACATCCCGGCGCCGTCGACGAGCGGATCAGCCAGGCGAGGTCGGACGACGTGATGACGCTGGTCTACACCTCGGGAACCACCGGGCCACCCAAGGGCGCCATGCTCACCGTGGCCAACGTCGAGTTCTGCATAGCCGAACTGGTGGAAGGCGGCGGATTCACCGATCCCCCGCCCAGCGACAAAGACATCATGCTGTCCTACCTTCCGCTGTGCCACGTCGCGGAACGGATCTTCACCACCTGGTTCAACTCCTCGGCCGGTGTGCAGGTCAACTTCGCCGAGTCGATCGCCACCGTGCAGGTCAACCTGCGGGAGATCCAACCGACCGTCCTTTTCGGAGTGCCGCGGATCTGGGAGAAGATCCTGGCCGGGGTGAGCATCAAGCTGGCGTCCGCGTCACCGGTCAAGCGTGCCCTTGCCAGGTTCTGGCTGCGGGTAGCCGACCGGATCGGCGACACCCTGGTGCGCACCGGCGGCAACCACACCGTGGGCACCCGCCTGCTCTACGGCATCGGCTGGGTCTTCCTGTTCCGTGCGCTGCGCGACCGGATCGGCATGCGCAAGGTCCGCTACGCGGCATCGGGCGCGGCCCCGATCGCCCCGGATGTGCTGAAGTTCTTCATGGGTATCGGCGTGCCGATGCACGAGGTGTACGGCATGACCGAGAACAGCGCGATCGCCACCGCGAACCGTCCCGGCAGGGTCAAGCTTGGCACCGTCGGTGAGCCGCAACCGGGAATCGAGCTCGAGATCGACGAATCCACCGGCGAGATCCTCACCCGGCACCCCGGGGTGTTCGCGGGCTACTGGCGCAATCAGGAAGCCACCGACAAGGTCAAAGAGCCGGACGGCTGGCTGCACACCGGCGACGTCGGCGAGTGGGTGGACGGCACGCACGTGAAGATCTCCGACCGGATGAAGGACATCATCATCACCGCGGGCGGCAAGAACATCGCACCGTCGGAGATCGAGAACGCCCTCAAGGCATCGGAGTTCATCAAGGAAGCGGTCGTCATCGGGGACCGCCGCGCCTACCTGACCGCGCTCATCGGCATCGAACTGGACACCGTCGGGGAATGGGCCCAGCGCCGCAAGATCCCCTACACCACCTACCGGGATCTGTCCGAACGCCCCGAGGTGATCAAGCTAGTGCAGCAGATCGTGGACCAGGTGAACGACCGGTTCGCCCAGGTGGAGACGATCAAGAGGTTCCGCATGCTGCCCAAGGAACTCGACCACGAGGACGGCGAGCTCACCGCGACCCAGAAGGTCAAGCGCTCCGCGATGACCGATCGGTTCGCCGAACTGGTCGAGTCGATGTACGGGAAGGCGTCGGTATGAGCGAGTTCCTGCAAAGCATCGCGGGTGGCCTCGGCCAGGGTTCGGTGTATGCCCTGCTCGCGCTCGGCTTCGTGATCATCTACAAGGCCACCCGGGTGATCAGCTTCGCACAGCCCGCCCTGATGCTCGCGGGCGCCGTCCTGGTCAGTTATCTGGTCGGCCCGATGGGCTTCTACGTCGCCCTTGTGCTCGGCGTGGCAGGCATCGCACTACTCGGCCTTGGGTTGGAGCGCACGGTGGTGCGGCCGATGGTCGGCAAGCCGGTGTTCGTGGTCGCGATCATCACGCTGGGCATCGACATCGCGCTGCGCGTGGTGGTCAACGGGTTCATCGGCAACGATGTCCGTCAGGTCGGCGACCCGTGGGGCTTGCGCAGGATGCCGGTGCTGGGGATCTCGATTCAGGAGCGGCACCTCGCGATGTTCGTCACCACCGCCGTGGTGATCACCGTGTTGTTCCTGTTCTTCAAGTACTCCCGGCTCGGGCTTGCCATGCGTGCCGCGGCCTTCGATCAGGAAACCGCGCTGGCGCAAGGGATTTCGGTGGGCACCGTGTTCGCCATGTCCTGGGCGATCGCCGGTGGTCTCGCCGCGGTGGCGGGCACCTTCGTCGCCACCGGTGTAGGTTTCGACCAGCAGCTGTGGATCATCGCGCTCAAGGCACTGCCCGCGATCATCCTCGGTGGCCTGGACTCGCTGGGCGGCGCGGTCGTAGGCGGGTTGACCATCGGGGTGGTCGAGTCGCTGGTGGCCACCTACCAGAGCGACTTCGCTCCGTGGCTCGGCAGCAACTTCTCTGTGGTCTCGCCGTACGTGGTGATGCTGCTGGTGCTGCTGGTCAGACCGTACGGGCTGTTCGGCACCAGGGAGGTGGAGCGGGTATGACCGACGTCAAGACCCCGGCCGCGGCCACGCCGAAGAAGGCCTCGCCCCGGCAGGTGCGCGGACGCCCTGAGCTCTACACCTCCTATGCGCAGAACCTGCGGATGCTCAACACCAGCCCGAAGCGGCGGGCAGTGCTGGCCATCGTGCTGGTGGCGTTCGCGTTTCCGTTCGTGTTCGACGACCAGACGCTGAGCCTGCTCGGGGTCGGGCTGGCCGCGTCCATCGGCGCGATCGGGCTGAACCTGGTCACCGGGTATGCCGGTCAGGTTTCCCTTGGGCACGCGTTCTTCCTGGCCATCGGCGCCTACACGGCGGCGGCGTTGTCCGGCGATCCGGACGGACGCGAGATCGGGTTCGGCGTCACCAACATCGTGGTGTGGCTGCTCGCCGCAGGACTGGTCGCCGCGTTCTTCGGGGTGCTGGTCGCCCCGCTGGCCACCCGGCTGCGCGGTCTCTATCTGGCCATCGTCACCCTCGGCCTGGTGTTCCTCGGCGAGCACATCTTCAAGGAATGGCAGGCGCTCACCGGCGGGCCCGGTGTGGGTAGGGCGGCTCCGGTCCCCGACCTGTTCGGCAACCGGCTCAACGAGCGCGGCGACATCTTCACCGCCGAGCAGAAGCTCTATCTGCTCATGCTGGTGCTGCTGATCATCTTCGCGGTGCTGGCCCGCAATCTGGTGCGCTCCAAGGTCGGCAGGGCGTTCGCCGCCGTCCGGGACCGGGATATCGCGGCCTCGGTGATCGGGGTGAGCCTGACCAAGTACAAAGTGATCGCGTTCGCGGTGTCCTCGTTCTACGCGGGATGCGCAGGCGCGCTGCTCTACACCATCACCGGGTTCATCGAACCGAGCTCGTTCAACCTGCTGCTGTCGGTGCAGTACATCGCCATGGTGCTGATCGGCGGGGTGGCCACGATCTCCGGCTCGATCATGGGCGCCATGTTCATCACGCTGCTGCCCGCACTGACCCGGCAACTGCCGAACGTCGCGCCCTTCATCTCCGGTGACGCCACGGCTCAGTTCAACGTTTTCCAGCTCGAGACCGTCCTCTATGGACTGCTGATCATCGGGTTCCTGTTGTTCGAGCCGCGCGGACTCTACGGAATCTGGATCCGCATCCGTAACTACTGGAAGGCATGGCCCTTCTCCTACTGAGTTCCATCTCCAGCCCTGCGTCCGTTTAGTTGCCCACGAAAGGAAAAGATCATGGCCAAGCGGAGAACGAGGCAAGCCGCGCTGGTGGCGGGTTTGTCTGCCCTGGCCCTTGTCGCAACCGCGTGCGGGTTCCGCGACGACGGCGACGGCGACGGCGGCGACGGGGAGGTAGCCACCGACGTCGGTGTCACCACAGAACCCTGCCCGAACACGCCGAACCAGGACAACGGGTGCATCTACCTTGGCGTCATCTCCGACCTCACCGCCGGCCCGTTCGCCCCCCTTGCGGTGCCGATCACCGACGCGCAGAAGGCGTTCTGGAAGCGCGTCAACGACGAGGGCGGCATCGGAGGTTACGACATCGACGTGACCAGCAACATCAAGGACAACAAGTACAACCCGGAAACCCACCGGCAGGTCTACCAGGAGATCAAGGGCGAGGTCCTTGCCCTTGCGCAGACTCTCGGATCGCCGACCACGGCCGCGATCATCAACGACCTGAAGAGCAGCAAGGTGGTGTCCGCACCGGCGTCCTGGACCTCGGCGTGGGCGTTCGAAGACGTCATCGTCGAGTCCGGCACCAACTACTGCGTCGAGTCGATGAACTCGGTGGACTACGCCGCAGATGAACTCGGCGCGGAGTCGATCATGGCGGTGCACTATCCGGGTGACTACGGTGACGACGCCGCGGGCGGCGCCAAGATCGCCGCCGAAGCCCGCGACCTGACGTTCAACGATGTGGAAACCCCGCCGGGGTCAGACAACCAGGCGGGTGCGATCCAGGCCGTCGTCGGGGAGCAGCCCGACGTGGTGATCCTGACGACCGCGCCAACCGAGGCTGCGGTCATCGTCGGCCAGGCAGCGGCTCGCGGGTACGAGGGCAAGTTCATCGGCACCAGCCCCACCTGGAACCCCGCTCTGCTGCAGAGCCCGGCAGCGGACGCGTTCACGGCGCTGTATCTGCAGTCCGGCCCGTGGGCACCGTTCGGTACCGACACCCCCGGCCACACGGCGATGCGGGATGCCGTAGGTGATGTCACCCCGAACGATGGTTACACAGCGGGTTGGGTGTGGTCCTACCCGCTCAAGGACGCGCTGGAGAAGGCCGTCCAGGAGGGCGACTTGACCCGGGACGGTCTGCTCGCGGCGGTGCAGTCGCTGGAAAGCGTCGACTACGAGGGCATGCTTCCCGAAGGAGCGGGCAACTACGCTGCCGAGCCCGACGATGCGCTGTTCCGGCAGAGCGTGATCAGCAAGGTTGACGAATCGGCGCCCACCGGCGTGGCCATCGAGAAGGACTTCTTCGAAGGCCCCACCGCTGCGGGGTTCGAGTTCACCGAGCCGTGCTTCTAGTGCACGGTTAGCCGGCTCAGGAGGCGAGCTGAAGG
>JBOHER010000091.1:0-14220 GCA_050701115.1 Haloechinothrix sp.
GCACCGAAGGCCACCTTCAGCTCGCTGCCTAGGCCCGTCGCTCGGTGGCGGACTCGCCGAGCGCGAGCATCGCGTCGGTCAGTTGCTGATCGGACAGATAGGGCGCGGGCCCAAACCTCAGGTACGCACCTCGGCTGTCCGTGCGGACACCCCGGTCGGCGAGCGAGCGTTGCAATCCCTGCGCGTCCGCGCACCGCAGCGCGAGGAAACCTCCATAGGCCTCGCGGGGCGCCGTCCGATCGCGACTGATCACGTCCGCGGGCAGGTCGAGCCGGTCGAATGCGCGTGCGAGCACATCCACTTGATGCAGAGACACCTTGCGTAAGAACTCCGGGGTAAGGCCGTGCTCGGTGAAGAACCGGAACACCCGCGCGGCACGGTAGTGGCTGGTCGGGTCGTAGGTAGCACCGGCGAATCGGGTCGCACCAGCGGCGTAGTTCACCCGCCGTGGATCGGGTTCGGATGCCAGTTCCCCGAATTCGGCGAACCAGCCGGTCACCACGGGCCGGAACCGTTCGGCGTGCGGCGGAAGTCGCAGGAAGCAGTTCCCCTCACCGAGCTGTAAATACTTGTAACCGCCGCCGACCACCCACGCCCCGCCGAGACCGAGCCGGTGAATGGGCATCTCGACCACGCCGAGCGCGTGATAAGCGTCGACCAGCAGTTCGGCGGACTGCCGCTCGCACGCCTCGGCCAGCTGCGCCAAGTCCGGCACGATGCGGGCGGTCTCGAACAACACCGACGACAGCATTGCGGCGCAGGTGCGCCCGTCGACCCGCGCGGCGAGCCGTTCTGCGAGGTTGTCCGCCGGCGCCACCGGCACCCGCACCACCTCGATTCCTTCCTCGGCCAGCCGGGCTAGTTGCCTGCGCAGCGTGTGAAACTCGCCGTCGGTGGTCACCACCCGGGGCCGTCTGCGCAGATCGACGGCGGACAGGAAACGGATCACCAGGTCGTGCGTGCTCGCACCGAGCGCGATCTGACCATCGGGATCGGCGAGCAGACGCCGGAATCCCTGGACGACCTCGGCCGCTTTGGCTTCCGCCCGCGCCCACTTGGCATCCACCTCGCGCGCGGCGTCCTCGAAGGATTCGAGCTGTCCCCGCAACGCGACATCCGGCCAGGCCTGGTGCGAGTGGCCGGTCAGCAGCAACCGGTCGGCCACCCCGAATCGCAGATAGTGCCCGGCAAGCGCGTTCGGGCTGGCCCGCAGGTCACACAGGGCCAGCGTGTTCATAGGGCACTCCGCACGGCCCACAGATCCGGAAATGCAGGCTTGCCAACGGTGGTGCGCAGATACGCCGCACCGGGGGACCCCCCGGTGCCCACCTTGTCACCGATGGTGCGCTCCACCATCTTCACGTGCCGGTACCGCCACTCCTGCAGGCCTTCGTCGAGGTCGACCAGGTGCTCGCTCACGCTGGCCGGACCCGCGTCGTCCCGGTAGACCCGCAGCAGCATCTGCTGTACCTCCGCCGAGGGGCGCAGCGGCTCCCGCACATCGCGCTCGGCTGCCGCCGCGGGCACCGCATAGTCGTGCACCGCAAGATAGCGCAGGAACGAGTCGAACAACGAGGGGCGGGCCATGGCATCCGCGATGCGCGCGCGGTCCCGGCTGCCCCGCGGATAGTGTTCGAACACCCGCCGGTCACGCCTGCCGAGGACCGCCTCCAGCTCACGGAACTGCCCGGACTGGAACCCGCTGGAGGCCTCCAGCCGCTCCCGGAAGCTGGTGAACTGGCTCGGGGTCATCGTCTCCAGCACATCGATCTGCGCCACCACCACCTTGAGAATGGTCAACGCTCGGCGCAAGGTGCGCACGGCGTGCGGTGTGTCGCCGGATTCCAGCCGCATCTGGAGGTGGGCGAGTTCGTGCAGCAACTGTTTGAACCAGAGCTCGTAGACCTGGTGCACGACGATGAACAGCATCTCGTCGTGCTCGTTCGAGCGGGGACGCTGCGCACCGAGCACATCGTCAAGGGCGAGGTAGGAGGTGTAGGTCAGGGCAGCGTGCTGGTCTTGCCCGGCAGGGCGTACCTCATCGGTCATGGCGCAGTCACCTCGTCGAAGTGGCGCTGGGCGTCGGGTGCCCACGCGCGGTAGAGATCGTCGAACAACGTCACCGCGGCCGCGCGCCGGGCGGGCAGGCTGCCCGGCTCGTCGGGAAGCTCGGGATCAAGGAACGGGAACTGCCGGAAGGCGTGCACCAACCTGGTGCGCAGCGCGAACAGCGCCGCGCCGTCGAGCGCGGCACGGACCCCCGGCGATCCGTACCGGCCGAAGTCGGCGACGAACGCGGCATACCTGACTTCCAGGGCGTCCAGGTCCCATGCCCGCGCGACAAAGGCGCGCGCGTCCACGCTCGCTGCCGGTCTGCCGAGCATCAAGCCGGCGTGACTACGCACATCCAGGTCGGCGAGCAGTTCGCTCACCTCGCGATGCCGGTCGCGCGGCGCGAGCCACATCCCGTCCTGGATGGAGCCGAAGCCGAGGAAACGCAGCCGCCGCACCAGCACCTCCCGCGCCTTCCGGCGATCGTCCGGAATGGTGTGCCAGAGCATCGTCCACTGCTCGGCATCCGACTCGGATCGGCCCAGCGAGAAGATCCGCCGATCACCGTCCGCCAGCATCGCGAGGCCGCGTGGCGTGATCAGGTAATGCACCTGCCTGCCGTGCTTGCTGCGCGCCAGCAGGCCGCGATTCGCCAGCCGGGTCAGCGCTATCCGGGCCGCTCCCTGGGAGAACCCGAGTTCGGCGAGCAATGCCACCAGCCCACCGGACCACACCGCCCGAGACTCTCGGGGGTGAATGTATGCGCCGAGCAGGGTCATCACCAGTTCCTGCGGTGACGCATCGAACCGCTCGCTCGCGGCATCTGGGTCGCGCACACCCTTACTCTATACACAGCAGAACGCTCCGGTGTAGCTTGAGTCACATGCAGATCGGGATCGGCCTGCCGAGCACGACTCCGGGGGCGGACGGCAACCTGGTGGTCGAGTGGGCGCGACGGGCGGACACCGGTCCGTTCCGCACACTCGGGGCGCTGGATCGCCTGGTCTATGCCAGCATCGACCCGTTCGCCGCACTGGCCGCCGCCGCAGCGGTGACCACCCGGATCGGACTCGCCACCATGGTGGCCGTCGGTCCGCTGCGCGGGCTGGGGCTGCTCGCCAAGGAAGCCGAGTCGCTCGGCACCCTCTCCGGCGGCCGGTTCACCCTGGGGCTCGGCCTCGGGGCTCGCCATGACGACTACACCGAGGCAGGGGTGGACCACGCAGGCAGGGGACCCCGATTGTCCGAACAGTTGGCTTACCTGCGTACGCACGACTGCGAGGTGGAGCTCCTGGTCGGTGGAGGCAGCGGAGCCGCGTTCGCCCGAATGGCGCGCTATGCGGACGGTTATGCGCACGGCGGCGGCCCGCCCCGCGCCTTCGCGTCCGCGGCCACCAAGGCGATCGCGGCATGGCATGACCTCGGCAGGCCTGGTAAGCCGACGCTGTGGGGGCAAGGGTACTTCGCACTCGGCGATCCGGATCGAGGCAGCGACTACCTTCGCGACTACTACGCCTTCACCGGACCATTCGCGGAAACCATCGCCGCGGCGAACCTGACATCGGCCCGCGCGATCAAGGACTTCGTCCGTGGGTACGAAGCCGAAGGCTGCGACGAGCTGATCCTGTTCCCCACGGTGTCCGATGTGGACGAAGTGGACCGGCTGGCCGAGGTGCTGGCATGAGGACGGCGATCCTCGGCGCGGGTCCGGCGGGACTGTACCTGGCGATACTGCTCAAGAGATCCGAACCCGGCCACCAGGTCACGGTCTACGAACGCAATCCTCCCGACGCCACCTTCGGCTGGGGCGTGGTGTTCTCCGAAGAGACTCTGGGCGCGCTACGCGATGCCGACTACCCGAGCTATCTGGAGATCACCGATACCTTCGCGAGATGGGATGCGATCGACGTGTCCTATCGGGACACCATGTTGCGGTCCCGGGGTCACGCGTTCTCGGCTATCGCGCGCACCCGGCTGCTGGGCATCCTGCAGCGGCGGGCAGCGGAGTTGGACGTGACCCAGCGGTTCGGTGTCGAGGTCGACGACCTGGACACCATCACGGCCGACGCGGACCTGCTGGTTGGCGCCGACGGGGTGCGCAGTGTGGTACGGAGCAGCCGGCCGGAAGCGTTCGGCACCACCGTCACGCCGCAGGGATGCAAGTACATCTGGTTCGGAACGGACCTTGTCTTCGACGCCTTCCGGTTCATCTTCAGCCAGACCGAGCACGGGTTGTTCCAGGTGCACGGCTATCCGTTCGACGAGAACACCAGCACCTTCATCGTCGAATGCCCCGAGCCGACCTTGCGTGCGGCGGGCCTCGCCGACGCCTCGACCCCGGACACGATCTCGTTCTGCGAGAAGCTGTTCGCCGACGAATTGTCCGGGCATCATCTGATGTCGAACAACTCGAGTTGGCTCACCTTCCCCCGGGTGCGCAATCGCGCCTGGCACACGACCGAAGAGCGGGTGCCGACCGTGCTGGTCGGGGATGCCGCGCACACCGCGCACTTCACCATCGGCTCCGGCACCAAGCTGGCCATGGAGGACTCCATCGCGCTGGTCAACGCGTTCGTCCGGCACGGAAGCGACAGTCGCCAGAGTGTCCAGGCCGCATTGGCGCATTACGAGCAGGAACGGCGGCCGGTCATCGAGCGTTTCCAGCAGGCGGCATCGGAATCGGCCGACTACTTCTCCCGGGTGCGCTATCACGCCCATCTCGAGCCACCGCAATTCGTGTTCAACCTGCTCACCAGGAGCGGCCGGATCAGCCATCTCAACCTCGCGCTGCGGGATCCGGATTTCGTGCGCACGGTTGACTCCTGGTTCGCCAGCGGCGGCGCCAGCCTGCACCGGGTCAGCCCTCCCCCTGCGTTCACCCCGCTCCAGCTGGGTGAGCTCCGGCTGCGCAACCGGATCGCGCGCACCGGTATCGACGACTGGGCGGATGCGGCGCACGACGGCGCGGGATTGGTGCTCAGCGAGTTGGTTGCCGCCACCGAGGACGGCAGGCGCACGCCGCAGACCGTGGTGCTACGGACGAACTCCGATGCCGACCGGCTTCGGGCCAGGGTCGCGGCAGCCCACTCCGAGGGCGGGGCAGTGTCCTTGCTGCTCGGCCACGCAGGCAGCCGCGCTGCCAGCCGCCCACCGGATCACGGCGTCGACATCCCGCTCCCCGAGTCCGCGTCCTGGCCGGTAGTGGCGGCGTCCGCAGTGCCCTACGGCCCTTACAGTCAGCTGCCGAGGGCGATGGACACCGACGACCTGTCGCGCGTCCGCGAAGGCTTCGCCGGGGCGGCCCTGCTCGCCGCCGAGGCGGACTTCGACATGCTCGAACTGGATGCCGCGCACGGACGGCTCCTTGCCGGTTTCCTGTCGCCGCTGACCAATCACCGGACCGACGAGTTCGGCGGTGGGCTGGACAACCGCACGCGGTATCCGCTCGAGGTGCTGGCTGCCGTCCGGGCCGTCTGGCCGGACGACCGGCCACTGGCGGTCCGGCTGAGCGTCACCGACTGGGCACGCGGGGGTCTGTCCCTCGACGACGGCGTCCGCATCGCCCGCGCCATGGCCGACGCGGGCGTTGACCTCATTCACGTGGTAGCCGGGCAGACCGTGACCGAGAGCAGGCCCGACTACCGGCGTGGCTATCTCACCGCGCTCAGTGACCGGGTGCGCAGCGAGGCCAGGATCGCGACACTGGTCGGGGGCCACCTGGCCACCATCGACGCGGTCAACACGGTGCTCGCCGCGGGGCGGGCCGACATCTGCGTCGCCGAGTTCCCGCCACCACGGGAGGCAGCGTGATCTTCTTCGCCGAGCTCAGCTCCCCGGAAGTCGACGACTTACTGCACGCCGCGCGCGTTCCGGTGTTGCTGCTGCCCATCGGCGCTGTCGAGCCGCACGGCCCCCATGCCCCACTGGGCACCGATCAGCTGATCTCGGCTGGTATGTGCGAGCGGGTCGCGCGCAGGCTCGCCGAGGATCCCGACGTCCGGGTGCTCGTGCTGCCGGGCTTGCCCTACGGCGTCACCCGGTACGCCGCGCGGTTTCCCGGCGGTGTGCACGTCGGCGAGAACACCCTGCACGCCATGGTGTTCGACGTGTGCAGCGCCCTGATCGACCAAGGGCTGTACCGCATCGTGCTGGTGAACAACCACTTCGAGCCCGAGCAGGTCGCGACGCTGCGCCGGGTGGTCGAGTCGGTGGAATCGGCGCACGGCAAGCGAATCGGCTACCTCGATTTGGTGCGCAGGGAGAACGCCCATCGGTTGACCGAGGAGTTCCGCTCTGGTTCGTGCCATGCCGGACAGTACGAGACCTCGCTCGTGCTCGCCGACCGACCGGATCTCGTCGACGTGGCAGCGGTGCGCACACTGCCCGCCGTGCCGGTGAACATGCCCGCGGCGATGGCGGCGGGGCGCACGGATTTCGTCGCTATGGGCATGGTGGACGCGTACTGCGGAACGCCGGCCAAGGCAAGTGCCCTCGAAGGCGCGGCGACCTTCGACACGCTCGCCGCCATGCTCATCGAGCTGATCCGTGACCTGGTCAAGGAGGGCTGAGATGGGCCTCGGCGAACACGGTAGTGCCAATCTGGCCGGCTACTTCGTCGATCGCAACGTCGACGCGGGCCGGGGTGAGCGCACCGCGCTGATCCATGGTGCGGAGAACACCACCTACCGCGAGCTGGCGTCCCTGGTCAATCGGGTCGGCAACGTCCTCGCCGGGCTCGGGTTGGGTCGCGGCGACCGGATCCTGCTGGCGCTCCGCGACGGCGTCGAGTTCGTCGCGAGCTGGTACGCGGCGCAGAAGCTGGCGGCAGTCACCGCCGAGGTGTACACATTCCTCCCGGCCAAGGACTACGCCTATTTTCTCGGTTACACCGCGGCCGACGTGGTGGTTGTCGACGCGGTAACCCTCGAGGTGATGCGCGAGGCGGCCGCCCTCGGCCGGGCACCCGCCCACGTGCTGGTGGTGGGCGTCGACGAGTCGGAGTTACGCGACAACGAGCGCTCCTTCTGGTCCGAGGTGGCCTCGGCTTCCGCCGACCTGACGGCGGTGCCGGTCACCCCCGATGACATCGCCCTGTGGAAGTTCACCACCGGCAGCACCGGTGCACCCAAGGCGTGTGTGCACCCGGCCCGGTCGTCCCTGGCCAGCTTCCAATCGTATGCCGAGGGTGTGCTCGACATCAGCGGCGAGGACCGGGTGCTCGCCGTACCGAAGCTGTTCTTCGGCTACGCCAGGGATCTGGTCGCGATGTTCCCGTTCGGCGTCGGGGGCACGGGGATCGTGTTCCCCGAACGCAGCACCCCCGAGCTGATCTTCGAGCTGATCGAACGGCACCGGCCCACGATCCTGGTGAATGTGCCGACCATGATGAGCGCGATGGCCGCTCATCCGCGGGCGAGCAGGGCCGATATCAGTTCGCTGCGGCTGTGCACGTCGGCGGGTGAAGCGTTACCCGCCGAGCTGCATCGCAAGTGGGACAACGCTTTCGGCGTGGACGTCGTGGACGGCATCGGCTCATCGGAGGCCTACCACATTTACATCTCCAACCGGCCCGGCCGGACGCACCATGGCAGTGTGGGCTCGCTGGTGCCGGGCTACCGGGCTGCCATCGTGAACGACACGGGGTCCCCGGTCGCACCGGGCGAGGTCGGCGTACTCGAGATCACCGGACCCACCGTCGCCATGGAGTACTTCGGTGACCAGGACAAGACCGCGAGCACCTTCCGGGACACCGAAACAGCAGGAGAGCGCGTCGTGCGCACCGGCGACCTGTTCAGACGTGATGCCGCCGGGAACTTTTACCATCATGGGCGTACCGACGATCTGCTCAAAGTCAGCGGAATCTGGGTGGCGCCCGCCGAGATCGAGCACTGCCTGATCGGCCATCCCGACATACTCGAATGCGGCGTTATCGGTTACACCGAAGCAGGCTTGGTGCTGCCGAGGGCCTACGTGGTGCTCCGAGCCGACGCCCCGGTCACACCCGATGAGATCGTCGCGTACGCACGGGAACGGCTGTCCGGGCACAAGTGTCCGAGGGACGTGCGGATCGTCGCCGCGCTGCCGAGGACCAGCAATGGAAAGCTCGACCGGCGTGCGCTGCGAGCGTTGAGTGAGGACAGCGCATGAGTGGGCGCGTCGTGGTCGTGACCGGTGGCGGGAAAGGGATCGGCGCGGCCATCGCGGAACGCTTGGCCGCAGCGGGCGATCACGTGATCGCGGCGAGCCACCACGACTGCGATGTGACCGATGAGCAGGCCGTCGCGGCGTTCTTCGCGCGGACCGGACCCGTCGACGTGTTGGTCAACAATGCCGGGATCTCGGCCAGCGCTCCGCTGGAACGCACCACAGTGGGTGATTGGCAGGCCCAGCTCGACACCAACGCGACCGGGGCGTTCCTGTGCACCCGGGCGGTGCTACCCGGCATGCGTGCCCGCGACTCCGGCCGGATCGTCTTCGTCGCGTCCACAGCAGGGCTCACCGGCTACCGCTACACCGCCGGATACACCGCGTCCAAACATGCCGTGGTCGGCCTGATGCGCGCCGTCGCCGCCGAAGTAGCCGGAACCGGGATCACCGCCAACGCGGTCTGCCCGACCTTCGTCCGCACCGACATGACCCGACGCTCGGTGCAGCGCATCACCTCCGCCACCGGGAAGCCGCCCACCGAGGCGGAAGCCGCCCTTGTCTCGGGATCCTCGCTCGGACGACTGCTCGATCCGGATGAGGTCGCGTACGCGGTCCAGTTCCTCGCCGCCGACGAGGCGCGCGCGATCAATGGTCACACACTCGTACTCGATGGAGGGGACGGTCAGCGATGAGCCCGTTTCGCGCGTCAGCAGGTTTCACGCCGCGGTGGGAACACTTCGATTTCGCCGTCGCCAAGGGTGTCGCGACCGTGACCTTGAACCGGCCGGAGAAACTCAACGCGCTGACCTTCGACGTCTACGCCGACCTGCGTGACCTGCTCGCCGAGTTACCGCACCGGGACGACGTGCGGGTGCTGGTGATCGCCGGTTCCGGCAAGGGATTCTGCTCCGGCGGAGACGTGCAGGAGATCATCGGCGAACTGCAGCGGATGGAGTCAAGGGAATTACTCGACTTCACCCGTATGACCGGGGCGGTGGTCAAGGCGTTGCGGGAATGCCCACTGCCGGTCATCGCCTCGGTCAACGGCGTCGCCGCGGGCGCGGGATCGGTGATCGCACTGGCCAGCGACTTCCGGCTGCTGGCTCGCTCGGCACGGTTCGCGTTCCTGTTCACCAAGGTCGGCCTCGCCGGAGCTGATATGGGCTCGGCGTATCTGCTCCCCCGCATCGTCGGGCTCGGCAGGGCGACCGAGTTGCTCATACTGGGCGACTCCGTCAGCGCGGAGAACGCCGAAAGGATCGGTCTGGCCACCACGGTGGTCGACGACGCGGAGTTGGCCGGCACGACGGCGGCGCTGGCCCAGCGGTTGTCCGAGGGACCCGCTCTGGCCTACTCCACGACGAAAGTACTGCTGCAAAAGGAACTCGACATGGATCTAGGCGGCTCCATCGAACTGGAAGCCATGACCCAGGCGCTGCTCATGACGAGCGAGGACCATCGGGAGTTCTATCGGGCATGGTCGGAAGGACGGAGTCCACAATGGATGGGCCGATGAGCGGGACGCATCGGGTGATCACCGCTCCCGCGCTGGCACCGCCGACCGGCTTCGCGCACGCTGTCGTCGCGGCCAAGGGCACCACCGTCTATCTGGGTGGGCAGACGGCACAGGGACCGCACGGGCGGATCCTCGGCGAAAGCATGGTCGAGCAATTCGATGTGGCAGCGGGAAACGTGCTGATCGCGCTGACCGCATCCGGCGGCCGCGCGGAACACCTGGTGTCGCTGCTCATCTTTGTCACCGATGTCGGGGAGTACCGCAGATCGCTCGGCGAACTCGCTCCGGTGTACCGCAAGCATTTCGGCCGGCATTACCCCGCGATCGCCCTGCTCGGAGTGTCCGAACTCTTCGACGAGGCCGCGAGGATCGAGTTGGTCGCGACCGCGGTCATCCCGCAAGCGACGTGACGCCATGACCTTGTCGGCCGCGCAGCGGGAGCTACTCGCCTCCACCGAAACCATCGTGACGCACCAACTCACGCCGCTGGCCGGAACGGTGGACGGATCGATCAACCGGCCGCTACTGGCCGCACTGGCCGCACATGGACTGCTCGGCAGACTCTTCCGGCGTGCGCCCGCCGCAGGCGGGTACGAGCCAGTCTCGGCGATGGATCTCTGTCTGCTGCGGGAAGGGCTCGCCCGCCACTGCACAGAGGCGGAGACCGCCCTCGCCCTGCAGGGACTCGGCGCCTACCCGATCCTCACTTTCGGCAGGGCGGAGGTCGTCGAGCGGTGGATCCCACCCGTCGCGGCCGGTTCTGTCGCGGCAGGTTTCGCCTTGACCGAGCCCGAAGCGGGATCCGATGTCGCGTCGCTCGCGCTGTCCGCGGATCGGGACGGCGACGGGTTTCGGCTCAATGGCGAGAAGGTCTACATCTCCAACGCTCCCGATGCGGGCGTGTACTCGGTGTTCGCCCGGACGGGCCCCGCTGCGGGCGCGCGCGGTATCACCGCATTCGCGGTGCCGGGCGATGCGGAGGGACTGAGCGGGGAACGGCTGGACATGCTGGCACCGCACCCGATCGGCAGGCTCCGCTTCACCGATGTGTTCGTGCCCGCTGAGTGCGTGCTGGGCGAAACCGGCGGCGGGATGCGGGTGGCGATGTCCACGCTGAACCTGTTCCGGCCCAGCGTCGGCGCGTTCGCCGTCGGCATGGCACAGGCCGCACTGGACGCCGCGATCGACTACGCCGCGCAGCGCACGGCGTTCGGCAGGACATTGCGCGAGTTTCAAGCGGTCGCCCATCAGCTCGCCGACGTGGCGACCCAACTCGAGGCCGCGCGGCTACTGGTCTACCGCGCGGCGGACGGCTACGACTCGGGTGCCGCCGATGTGGTCAAAGCCTCGGCGATGGCGAAGCTGTTCGCCACTGAGACGGCGCACCGGGCCGTCGACGTCGCCGTGCAGGTACACGGGGCGCGGGCCCTTGAACGCGGACACCTCCTCGAACACCTCTACCGCGAGGTCCGCGCACCGCGGATATACGAGGGCACCTCCGAGATCCAGCGCGAGATCATCGCCAGGGCACTGTTCCGGCGGTAGTCACGCCCCACCGTGCCCGCGCTAACCCGCACCCGTCGGCAGTCCGGCAAGTGACTCCTGCAGCACCGACTCGGCGAGCTCGTTGTCCACCATGTCACCGGACAGGTACGCGGCATAGGCGGGCAGATCGAGGTGCGCATGCCCGCACAGGGCGGTCAGGATCACCTTCTCCTCGCCGGTTTCCTTACAGCGCAACGCTTCCTCCACGCACGCCGCGAGCGCGTGGGTGGGTTCCGGTGCGGGAATGATGCCCTCCGCCCTGGCGAACCGCACCCCGGCCGCGAAGCACTCCTGCTGAGATACCGCGATCGCCTCGATCAGTCCCAGCTGGTGGATGTGCGACAACAGCGGCGACATGCCGTGGTAGCGCAGACCGCCCGCATGAATCGGGTCCGGGATGAAATCGTGACCGAGAGTGTGCATCTTGAGCAGCGGGGTGAGCCCGGCGGTGTCGCCGAAGTCGTAGGCGTAGCGCCCCCTGGTCAGTGACGGACATGCCGCGGGCTCCACCGCGCGGATCACCGGAGCCATCCGGCCCGCCAGCGTCTCGCGCAGGAACGGGAACGCCAGCCCACCGAAGTTCGAACCGCCACCGGTGCAGCCGACCAGCAGGTCCGGGGTGTCACCGGCCAGTTCGAACTGCTTGAGGGCCTCCTCACCGATGATCGTCTGGTGCATCAGGACGTGGTTGAGCACGCTACCAAGGGCGTATCGGGCATTGGGGTCCGATGCCGCCACTTCGACCGCTTCACTGATCGCGATGCCAAGGCTGCCGGGGGAATCCGGGTGCGCGGACAACACCGCCCGGCCGGACGCGGTGAGCTCGGAAGGACTGGGATGCACCGTCGCGCCGAACGTCTCCATCATGATCTTGCGGTACGGCTTCTGGTCGAACGAGGCCCGCACCTGCCACACCTCACACTCGAGGCCGAAGGTGGCGCAGGCGAACGCCAGGGCGCTCCCCCACTGGCCGGCACCGGTCTCCGTGGTGAGCTTGGTGATGCCCTCGGCCGCGTTGTAGTAGGCCTGCGGGACCGCGGTGTTCGGCTTGTGCGAGCCAACCGGGCTGAGCCCTTCGTACTTGTAATAGATCCGCGCCGGAGTACCCAGGGCACGCTCCAGCCTGCGCGCGCGATACAGCGGCGAGGGGCGCCACAACCGGTACACGTCTTGCACATCTTCGGGGATGTCCACGTAACGCTCGGTGGTGACCTCCTGGCCGATCAGAGCCTGCGGGAACAATGGCGCGAGATCGTCGGGGCCGACCGGCTGACCGGTTGCCGGGTGCAGCGGCGGCGGAGGGGGTTCTGGCAGATCCGCGATGACGTTGTACCACCGCGTCGGCATCTCGGACTCGTCGAGAACATACTTGGTGCGCTCAGACATGACCCACTCTCCTGTGCTCGGCAAAGCGGCTGATCCCACGCTAAGGGCGCGCGCCGTGTCACGCCAGGTACCGATCGGGACGAGCGAGGGCTGACGGCTCAGCCGAGGTCGGCGATGTGTTCGCGGGTGTAGGCGTCACGTCGCCGGATCTCGTCCTCCATCCGTTCGACCGCAAGGCCTTCGAGCCTTCCGCCGAGCAGCGGGACATTCACCCGCACCTCGCCGATGAAGGTGTACCGGCAGCCTGCGCCTTCCGGGGCGATCGCCATCGCGCCTGACGAGACGGCAGGCGCACCCGAGATGTCCGCTTGCCAGTCGCATCGGAAGCCGTCACCGTCCACGGTCCAGAGATCCGTCTGCGTGATGAGATTGGACGTCGGCACCATGGACTTCGCGATGCTCGGCACCTCGACCTCGGTCCGCTGTCGCCACACGATCCGCGCGCCGTCCTCGCTGACCGCACGTTCGAGCACCGCCACGTCGGTACCACCCGCTGCGGTCAGTTGCGCCACGATGAACCGCTCATCGGTGAAACATTGGTAGAGCTCCCCCGCGCCGAGCTCATAGTCGAAATCGAGCTGAGTGCTCTTCACCGGACTCTCCTAACCGAACTTCTGCATAAGACACTGCGCTCCAGGAATTGCGCGGGCATCTCGCGAGCGCCATTCAGAACCGACCCAGCGACGGTGTCCTCCAGAGCCCGCCGGGCCGGGGCGAGCGGTCGGTGCAGGTAGCACCACCATTCGCAACCACCCACCGCGTGAATAGCGCGAGTTCTGAATGAGACACCGCGTATCCGAATGCCGTTCATGACCGTTGTGCACCATGAGATGCCATGTTAACCTAAACATGAACATGAGTCATCTTCATGCTGGACCAGAGGTCGATATATGGCTGCTCGCGATCACTCGGTGCTCAATCGGCGAGCCGCACTCATCGGCAGCGGCTCCCTCGCCCTGGCGGTGTTCGTGCCGATCGGGCAGGCGCGGGCCGTGGGTGTTCCCCGTGATCCTCCGCGATTTCTGACCCCAGTCGAGTTGACCACGCTGCGCGCCCTTATACATGTCCGGTGAGCGCGGGGTTCCCGGCGATCACCCCATGAGCTGGTACCACGAGAAGTTCCGCGGCCGCGCCTTCTATACCGCGCTCGGGCACGAAAGCTACCTCTACGACCAGGACTGGTACCGGCAGCACCTACTTGGCGGCATCCGCACCGTCACCGGCCCCACCGGTCGCGCGTGACCCATCGGTGTGGCTTGGCGAATTCGGTCGACCAGGGGGGCCTCACCGTGCGAGGCTGAACACCAGAAATGCGGCGTGCCAACTGGAGGTTCAGATGTCCGAGGACCAGCAGCAGTCCACATCGCCGGAGGATCCGGCCGGAGCCTCCGACGACGTCAAGCAGAAGTTCCGCGAGGCGCTCGACCGCAAGCGTGCACAGGCCAAGGCGCGGGCGGATCACGAGGACAGCGGCTCCAAGATCCATAACGCGCACGGGCCGGTTGGCGGAAAGCGAGAGTTCCGCCGCAAGAGCGGCTGAGGTGCCGGTGACCCCGGTCGCGGCGAGCTGAAGG
>JBOHER010000092.1:0-24022 GCA_050701115.1 Haloechinothrix sp.
GGCCATGCGGCTGTCGGTCGATCTCGGCTATGGGAACCGGCGCAAGTTGCCTGACGGCTGAGCACGTGCTGCCGATACCTGTCGCCCGCCAGCCACATGGGACCGTCTGGGGCTGAGTTGCGCCAGAGGCATGGGACCACCTGAGCGCCAGTGATGGCACCACCTCTCGGGTCGATCCGGGCCGGTGCCGTTGAGGCTGCACTGGTCGCCGTTCCCGTAGACGGGTTCAGAGAGGCCACCCGCACTGCCATCCTCATGGCGGCTGCAGGTATCTGCATCTACGTACGACCAATACCGGGCTCGAACGGACCCGGTTCGGAGAAGCCTCCGATCGATTCGACCTTTGCGTAGTTCTCGGCGATGCTCTCGGGTGTCAGATGTGGGTTGTAGAAGCCAGGTCCCATGACGATGGCGATACGTTGGATTGCGCCGGCTTCCACGTGGTAGATGCTGTTCGACTCCGAACAACTATCGCTTGCGAGCCAGCCGATGGCTGGCGCAACAGCCTCAACCGGCATGGCGGCTTTTCCATCGGCTTCAGTCACGCGGGATCCAGCGGTCGGGTGCATCCTCGTGTACGCGACTGGCGAAATGGTGTTCACGAGAATCCCGTGCTCAGCGCCTTCTATTGCAAGAATGCGCATCAATCCGACTACTGCGCATTTGGCCGCCGCATAGGTGGCTTGGCCACCTAGTCCGAACAGGCCGCTGACTGACGTCGTGAGGATGATCTTCCCATAGCGTTGTGCGACCATATACGGCCAGGCAGCCTTCACTGTGTTAACCGGCCCGCCGAGGTGCACGCGCCAATAGTTATCGAAATCGTCAAGGGCGGCGTCCTCGAATAGCTGGCTTCTGCAGATACCAGCGTTGTTCACGAGAAGGTCTATTCTCCCGAAATTCTCGATGATTACCCCGATCAGGTCACTGCCACCTTCAGGGGTGGAAATGTCGCTGTCATTCGCGATTGCCTCGCCCCCACGTGACCGGATGAGGTCGGCCACCTGTTCCGCTACCGTGGAGTCTTTCCCGAAGCCCGATACGTCGCACCCCAGGTCGTTCACCACGACCCGGGCACCGCGTTCGGCGAGAAGTTCGACGTATGCCTGCCCCAGCCCGCGGCCTGCCCCGGTCACAACCGCGACCTTCCCCTCTAACGAAATTCGTTCAGTCATCTCGCTATCCTCTTCCGACAAGATTCCATACTGCTCCGCGCGCGAGTGCCTGGCTTCGAGTTGGGATGTTAGCCTTGGCTCCGGACTACCGGGGTCGTTCCTACTCGCTCGCTGTCGAGGTGACGATCCCATGGTCGTTCCATGGCGGTCCGACCACACCGCCTGCTCGGAGACGAGTTCGGCCTCGCTGCCAGCACTGTTCGGGCCGAGACCAAGCCGGTGGCCAGAGTGGTCTTTGCCGAGGCCGGGGCACATCCCGTCGACCAAGACCAGGCACGACAACACGACCACGATTTCCGAGTCCGCCCACAGTCCCAGCACCACACACTACTGAAACGCGCCCCACAAGGTCGCTCCGAAGATCCCGATTCGGCTGGCCCAGAACCCTGGATTGTGGGCGCTACGCGGGTATGCCGTTACGTGCGCATCGCAGCGTGCTCATTGGCGTCGTTCGGTCGTGTCATTCAGGGCGTCGGGTCGACCAAGCGCCTCACCCCACTCTTGCCACCGTGAACCGATTCGTGGCGGCAGACATCCAAAGGGTTGTCCGCGCGGGCCGTCTTCCCGAACGATTCAGGCCGAGTGATGTTCGGCGGGCTTGCCCCGGGCTGGGCGGACAACACGTATGGCGTCTTCGTACCGAAGCACCGTCAGGGAAACCCCGGCGGGTACACGGCGTACTTCGAGCAGCACAAGGACGGCTCGTACCACTTGCTCCTGTAGATCGCGGTCCGAGAGGCCGTTCGGCGTGCGTCGTAAGCACGCCGACGTGCTGTTCGGCGTGCCCGCGGATCGCCGATTAGAGGTGTTCGGTGCTCGTGTTCCCAGAGCGGCGGCAAGACTGGCACGGTGAGCGTGGAGCGAGACAGGATCATGGCGGTGGCGGCGGCGGCGTTGGGGCCGTGCCGTCGGATCGCCGATCTGTCGTGGCCGCACCGCGAAGCGGTGGTCGTCGAATTGGAAGCGGCCACTGGCGAACGTGTCGTCGCCAAGGCCCATCGGAGGGCGACCAGGTTCGAGGCTGAGAGTCTGGCGTACGAACGTTGGGTGCCCTCGCTTGGACAGCGGGCGCCGCAGCTGATCGCCGCAGACCCCGTAGCACAGGTCATCATCGTCACGAAACTGGACGGACGGCCGTTGTCGAGACCGGTGGCCGATGTCGATTTGCCCGAGGTCTACCGACAGGCCGGCGAGTTGCTCGCCCGGTACCACAGGGCAGACCCACCGGTGCGAATCAACGGGTACGCCGACCAGCAGCGACAACGGTTCGCCGATTGGATCGCTCGCGCTGGCGAGAGGGTTCTGGACTACGACCAGATTGCGTTCGTCGAGCGGAAGCTCGCCGTCCTGGACGAAGCGCCGGACCCGTTCGGGGTGCCCTGCCATCGCGACTGGCAACCGTTCAACTGGATCGTGGACGAGGCCGGAGTGATCTCCGTGATCGACTTTGAGCTCTCCCAAATCGATCCCTGGTACGAAGACCTCCTCCGGCTGTGGTGGTACGAGTGGACCGCCACGCCACAGCTCGCCGCCCCGTTCTTCGACGGCTACGGCCGTCGGCCGAGCGAATCAGAGACGCGAATGCTGTTGGCCAAGTCGGCGCTCGATCATCTCATCGCCATCGTGTGGGCAGCCGAACACGCCGACGACAGTGTCCGCGACCACGCCCACCGCAGCCTTAGCCATGCCATGCAGCTCACTCGAAGCTCGCGCGCTCGAGCATGAGCATGCCCCGTAGCTGCAGACGCGGGAGCTGTCGCGACTCGGGTCGACCGCGGGCCGCCGTGCCCCCGGACACCGCTGGGGTCTTGGGCGGCATCAGCCTTTCAGCGCTCCGGCAGTGATCCCGTCGATCATACGACGCTGCAGCACGCTGTAGACGATAACGACGGGGATCGTGACGATGGCTATGCCAGCGAACAACAGGTTGTAGTCCGATGAGAATCGTCCCTGAAATGCCGCCAAGCCAGTGGAGACCGGTCGGAGCTCTTCTCTCTGCAGGACGAGCAGGGGCAGGAGGAACGCGTTCCAGGTGAGCACCGTCTGGAAGATCGCCAATGCCGATGCCGCTGGTTTGGTGAGCGGCAACGCGACCCGACGAAACGCGCCGAACTCTGTGCAGCCGTCGACGAGCGCGGCGTCGATGAGCTCCCGCGGTAGTCCCCGATAGAACGCGCGCATCAGGAAGATTCCCAACGGCAAGCCGAGGGCGATGCTGGGAAGGATCATAGCCCAATATGTTCCGAGCAGTCCCGCGTCCCGCAAGTTGAAGAAAAGAGGCATCATAATGGCTTGGAAGGGAACCGTCAGGCCTAGAATAAAGACATAAAGGATCAATCTGTTTCCCGTGAACATGAATCTGGCCAATCCGTACCCAGCGAGCGCCGACAGGCTGACGACCGCGAGAACGACTGGAAGGGTGATGATCACCGAGTTGAGGAATAGTCGTCCGAAGCGTCCATCCGACCATGCGTCGGCGAAGTTCGAGAACTGCGGATCTGTGGGCAGACCCACCGGGTCGCGGATGATATCAGACTGGGAGCGCAAGCTGTTCACCCAGATCCAAACTACGGGCAGCAACGTCGCCATCGCCGCCGCCAGCAGCACAACCAGCTTAATGGTGCGCCCGATGCGCCGCCGCCGGAGAAAATCAAACGTGGGCAACGCGGTCCACGTCGACTCGTTCTCGAAGGTAGACAAATATGACTGACGCCGCCAATGAGATCAAGGCCAAGACCATTGCAAGAGCTGCTCCGAAGGCCACATCGTTTTCGACAAACGCTCGCTTCCAAAGATTCGTCGCCAGCACCTCCGTCGAGTTGGCTGGCCCGCCGCGCGTCGTCACCCAGATGATGTCGAAGACATTGAAGCCGCCAATCAACGTAAAGGCGGTGACAAACGTCAACACGCTACGCAGTTGAGGAACGATGACGTGGCGAAACCTTAGCCATGCTCCCGCACCATCGATGGCCGCGGCGTCCACCAGGTCCAGGTCGACATTGCGGAGGCCAGCCATGATCACGACAAGGGAGAACCCGAAGAAGCCCCACACAGCAGCCACCAGCACCGCCCACAGCGCCCACGTTGGGTCGCCCAGCCAGCCCCGCGCAATGCTGTCCAGTCCAACGGCCCGCAGCGACTCGTTGAGCAAACCCCCCACCGGGCTGTAGATCTGCGCCCAGATGAGGCCTATGGCCACCGTGGACAGAATCTGTGGTAAGAAGAAGATGAGCTGGAACACGCTCTGACCGCGGGTGTTGGGCCAGAGGAGCATGCCCAGACCTAGGCTGATGGCGATCGGTGCAATAGTTCCCACAACTACCCAGATCACTGTATGCCTCAACGAACGCCAGAATAGTGGGTCGTCAAACATTCTGGTGTAGTTGTCGAGCCCAATGAATTTTATCGTCGAGCGTACACCGTTCCAATCGGTGAAGCTCAGATATGCAGTCTGGACCAGCGGTACGATGAAGAAGAAACCGTAGATGATGAAAGCAGGGGCAATCAGCAGAGTCGCCGTGACACCCCTACGTTGAGCCTGGCTGCCACGGCGATGGCGTCGATAAACGCCCATTAATCCGAAGCTTCTGCGGCGGCTTCCTTTGCCTCTTGAAGTACTTGGGCCTGCTCCTCAGCCGTCCGCTGCCCTACCAGCACCGCCTGGAAGCCGTCCAGCATGGCTGTGTTGAACTCGGCCGAGGTGAGGACGTCGATGTTGAATCCCAGCCCGAGCCCGTCGCCAGTGGAGGCCCCCTGGACGGTGTCGACAACCTGCGCGAACAGGTCCGGCAGATCCAGATCGGCGGTGTCGATCTCCACGGGTGGGATGCGGTTGGCGACTTCCAGCCATAGCTCGGCTGCCTCGTCGGAGTAGAGGAGGTCGATGAAGGCGGCGGCCTCGTCGGGATGCTCCGTGGCACTCGACACCATGGCCGCGCTCCCCATGCCACCGGCGGGCAGCGTGTCTTCCGGGTTCGGCGCGGGGACGGTGAAGAACCCCGGCTCGAAGCCCTGTGACTCCTCGATCACGCTTTGTACCAACCAGGTCCCGGTGTGCTGCATCGCCGCTTCACCGGTGTAGAACAGGTTGTTGCCCTGCTCGTAGTCCAGGCTGTTTGGCTCCGAGATGTAGTAACCAGCGTCGGCCCACTCGACAAAGGGGATTTGGATCGCCTCGACAAACGCCGGATCGGTCCACGGGGTGTCACCGAAGATCGCGTCCTCCACCTTGTCCGCGCCAGCGAGGTTGTTGGCAAACGTGCTGAACAGGTGGAACGCCGGCCAACCCGGTTGGTTCGTGAAGGCGAACGGCGTGATGCCCTCGGCTTTCACCGTCTCCGCGATGTCGACCAGCTCGTCGAAGGTCTCGGGCTCCTCCAGGCCCAGCTCCTCGAAGATGGCCGTGTTGTAGTAGACGCCGATGTACTCCAGCTCGTTCCCCAGCCCGTAGAGCGTGTCATCGAACGTGACCGAGTCGAATGTCCAGGAAAAGATCCGATCCCGCCAACCGAACTCGTCGGCATAGTCATCGAGTGGGAGCAGCAGCTCGGCCTCGATCAGAGGCCCCATGAAGCCGGCGCCAGGGCCCCAGAAGAAGACGTCGGGACCCTCCCCCGCGGCCAGAGATGTCCGAAGGATCGTGCGCATGGCGTCGAAGTCCTGCAGCTGCCGGTTGATGGTCACACCGGGATTGGCCGCTTCGAACTGTTCAATGAGCGTGTCGATGACCTCTCCGCCTCCGGTGTCCTCGAAGGAGTCCCAGAACAGCAGCTCCACAGGCTCGGCCGCGGCGGACTCGTCATCGCCCCCCGACGCCGAGACGGAAGAGCTGGCCGCGGCTGCGAGACCAGCGACGACGAGAACGCCGAGCCAGCGCGTGCTGGTTGTGCCGCGCCTTCTTGTCCCTCTCCGGCGCGGTCCTGTGTTGTTGTCCATGGTCGTGTCCCCCCACGCGCGTTCCACTGACACTAGAACGTCGTAACACTTCACAGCGAAGTTGTCAACCATAGGAGGTCGGCTAAGGTGTTGAGCCGATGGAATCCGATCTGGCCGTCCGCGCAGCAGACGAACGCGGCGTCGAGTCGGCGAGATGAGGGGTCTTGCTCGGCCGCGTCGCCGTTGGTCTCTTATACGACACTCATCAGTGAAGCTGTGAGGTGACAACCTGTGGAAACACCGCCCGTCGTTCCGACCTATTTAGCAGCCACGTTCTTCTGGAGGCCTTGAGAGTGACCGCTGTGAGCCGTACAACGCTTACTGACAGGGTGGTCGACGCCATCCTCGATCTGATCATCGAGTCCAACCTCACAGCGGGTGACCCTTTGCCCTCTAGCACCGAGCTAGCGAGGAGGTTCGATGTAAGCGTCATCGTGGTGCGCGAGGGGCTTGCGAGCCTGGCTGGCCGCGGCATCCTCAATAGGAGACAGGGACGAGAAGCAATCGTCGCGGTTCCAGGGAGCGAGATGCTCAGCTCGACGTTGAGCATGCGAGCACGCCACGATCAGATCTCGCTGGAGGAGTTTCTGCACTGCCGGGCCGCATTGGAAACCCACGCGGCCAGCCTGGCCGCAGCTCGAGGGGATCGACACGAGCGTGAGGCGGCGCTGCAGCCCGCTCTCGAGCGCATGGCAATGGCGAAGGGACGCAATGATCTAAACGCCGCCGACCTGGATTTTCACACTGCCGTGGCAGAGTTGGCGAACAACCGAGCCCTCACACTCATTCTCTCATCGCTGCAGGCGGTCATCGCAAGCGAGCTCTATATCCGCACCAGAGGCCAAAACGGCAAGTGCCGCTCCACCACCATTGAGGATCACCGTCGGGTCGCGGAGGCGATCATCGACGGGGACCGCAAGGGCGCCAGCGAAGCAATGGTCCAACACTTTCAAGTGGCCCTCCCTGACTTTCCCCTGTGAGAACCCAGATGAGCCACATAGAGTTGCCGGTGCGTCACTACCGTCTGTTCCCGGGTGACGCACCGCTTGGTGAAATCTCAACGTCAGTGACGGTCGACCTCCGTCGCACCGCGCTCTTGCTCGTGGACGTGTACCACGCCGCCGCCAGCTCAGCCAGCGAGGACCTGGTCAATCACAGATGGGACGACCAGTTCCGGCACATCGTCGATGACAGTCTCGTCCCCTTGGTAGACGCGGCACGTGACATCGGCATCCCGGTGATCTACGCGATGAACAGCAGCCCGAACATCGCCATGGACCGGTCCGCCTTCGGTGGTCGACTGTGGGAGAGCTTGGGGTTCGACCCTGCGGTCGACTTCGCCGAGCCCCACGTGGATCCGCTCGAGTACGCCTCGGGCGAACCTGTGCAGTTGGTCATCCCCCCGGGTCTTGCTCCCCAATCAGGTGACTACTACGTCCGTAAGCACACCTACAGTGGGTTCTTCGAGACCCGACTCAACAGCGTGCTGCGCAATCTCGATGCCCGCACTTTGCTGTGTGCCGGCTTCGCGCTCGACTGCTGCGTGCTTTTCACACTTGCCGACGCCGTCTTCCGCAACTACCGGCCGATCCTGATCCGCGACGGCTCGCTCGCGGCCGAGCTCCCCGACGAGGTCGACACGTTCGCCCACACGCGACGGACCATCACCGGAATTGAGTGCTTCCTCTGCCCGAGCGCCACAGCCACCGACGTTGCGAAGGCACTGACCCAAGCCGGCCCAGTTCCACAACGAAAAGGGTGAGTCATGGGACGTTTGGAGACCAAGGTGGCCGTGGTGACCGGTGCGGCCAGCGGCATCGGCGCGGCGGCCGCGGTTGCCTTCGCACGGGAAGGAGCGGTAGTGGGAGTGCTCGACCGCGACGAGACTGCGGCCCGGGCTGTCGCCGACCAGCTGAGCGGGCGGGGGTTCGCACTCAGGTGTGACGTCGCGGACGAACCAGACGTCTCCCGCGCGTTCGCCCAGACCCGCAACGACGCGGGTGGCCTTGACGTCCTCTATACCTGCGCGGCGATCCAGCTGCACGACCAGGATGGCCCCGCCGCCGAGGTTCCCCTCGACGTCTGGCACCGCATCCTGAGCGTCAACCTCACCGGCACGTTCCTGTGCTGCAAGCACGCCGTCCCGCTGCTTGTCGAGCGTGGCGGCGGATCGGTGATCCTGTGCGGCTCATCGACCGCGCTGACGTCGTCGGGCGCGGGCGCCTCTGCCTACGCCGCCTCCAAGGGCGGCGTGCTATCCCTAACCCGCACCATCGCTGCGGACTACGCACATGCCGGGGTGCGGGCCAACGCCATCATCCCGGGCACGACCCGCACGCCACTGATCGAGTCGCTGCTCGCCGACACCGAGCGCCGGCAGGTTCTCGAGAACGCCAACCTGCTTGGCCGGCTCGCCACCCCCGAGGACCTGTCCGGCATCGCGGTCTTCCTCGCTTCAGATGAGTCCCGCTACGCCACGGGCGCCGTCTTCTGTGTCGACGGCGGACGAACGATCCGATGACGTGACTATGGGCATCGTCGACGCGCACTGTCACGCGTCCCTGGCCTGGTACGAGCCAGTGGAGGCGCTGTTGCATCACATGGCGGCCCATGGGGTCAACCGGGCCGTTCTGGTGCAGATCCACGGCCACTACGACAACGCCTACCTGATGGACTGCGTCAGACGGCACCCAGACCGGCTCGCCCCGGTCGTGCTCGTCGATCCAACATCGCCAACCGCCGAGAGAGATCTCGAAACCCTTGCCGGCCGGGGGATCGCAGGTGTGCGACTCAACGCCGGAGATCGTTCGCCGGGCCGCGACCCTCTGGCGCTGTGGCGCGCCGCGCAACGTCTCGACCTGCCGGTGAGCTGCAGTGGGCGAAGCGCCGAGTTCGCGTCGCCGGACTTCCGACAGCTGGTCGCCGCGCTCCCTCGGCTGAGGATCGTGCTGGAGCATCTCGCCGGCGCCAACTACCCGAACGAGCAGGACACCGTTGAGCGGCGCCGTCGGGCCTTCGACCTGGCCAGCTGGCCGCACGTCTATGTCAAGGTCCACGGGCTCGGAGAGTTCGCCACACGCGCGCGGCCACAGTCCGAGCCGTTCCCGTTCGCACGGCCCCTGCCCCCGGTACTGGAGATGGCCTGCGCGGCGTTCGGCCCCGCACGCATGATGTGGGGAAGCGACTTTCCTCCCGTCAGCGCTCGTGAAGGGTACGCCAACGCGCTTCACCTCACGATGGGCGCCCTCGACCAGCTCAGCCCCGCGGAGCGAAGCCGCATATTCGAGGGCACGGCGACTGAGCTGTACCTCGCCGCAGCTCGCAGGCGCGGTCCGAGCTCGGAGGGGCGTGCCTCATGACCCCGGTGCGTCGCCTGGTGATGGACGACGACCCGACGGGCACGCAGACCGTGGCCGGTGTATGCGTCATCCTCGAGCCGTCGACAGCGGCCTTCCGCAGTTGGCTCCGTAGCGGGGAGCGAGCGGCCTACGTGCTGACCAACTCCCGCGCTCTGCCCGAGAGCGAAGCGGTCACGCTGGTGCGCAGCATCGCACGTCAAGCACGGCAGGCAGCGATCGAGACGGGTTGCCACGTCGAGTTTCTCCTCCGTGGTGACTCGACCTTGCGAGGCCACGTCTTCGCGGAGATGGACGCGTTCGCGACACCGGACTCCGTGAGCCTGTTCGTTCCCGCCTTCCCCGAAGCCGGCCGGGTGACCATCGACGGAGTCCACTACCTGGAACAAGACGGCCAGCGGGTACCGGTCGCCGCCACCGAGTTCGCAGCGGACCCGGTCTTCGGCTACCTGAGCCACCGACTGGTCGACTGGGTCGCCGAGGTTGGTGACGGCCGACAGGCGCAGTCAGTGCAACTGGCGCAGGTGCGGGCCGGTCCGGCGGCCGTGCGCGACGCGCTATTGGAGGCACCGGCGGGCAGCGTTGTCCTCCCAGACGTCGAGAACAGATCGGACATCGAGGTGGTGGTCCGCGGCCTGGCCGAGGCACAGCAGCGCGGGCGAGCCGTGGTGGTGCGCTCGGCGGCGACCTTTGCCGCCGCCTGGGCCGGCCTGTCCGGGGAGCAGCTCGAGCCCGGAGACGCGCAGCTGCGGGGATCCGGCCCGGTGGTGCTGGTGTGTGGCTCCCACACCGCTGCGGCAACACGCCAGCTGGACGAAGTGCGCGCCCGCTGGTCCCGTCCCCCGGTCGTGCTACGCACCCGCGAGGTCCTAGCGCCGAAGGCGGCCGTGGCGGTGGCGCAAGCAGCCAAGCGCCTCACAGAGGAGCTCGAGACCTCCGGGTTCGCAGTGCTCGCCACCGAACGGGAACGCCGCGCCTACCACGCGGGGCTCGATGTCGGCGCCGAGGTGATGAAGGCTCTCACAGCAACGATGGCAGCTGTCCGGGATCTGGTCGACGCCGTGATCGCCAAGGGCGGCATCACCTCCGCGCAGGTCGCGACCGACGGGCTCGGTGCCAGGTCCGCCTGGGTGGTTGGCCAGCTCCAGGTCGGTGTGCCGCTGTGGCGGCTGGCCTGCGACGACGGGCGCCAGCTCCGCTACGCGGTGGTTCCCGGCAACGTCGGCGACCAGCACACGCTGACCACGGTGGCACGCCTTCTCGGTGCGCCACTGCCGCCCAAGGAGTCCCGGTGAGCCGCACCTTCACCGTCGGGGTGACCCGTGACCTCGAACCGACCACGGGCGCGACCACACTCGATGCGCTGGGGTTGAGGACGCTAGGCGAGGAGCCTGGCGTGCAGTGGGACTTTGTCGGCTCGCTTGCCGGCGAGCTCACCCCGGACAGCATCCGGGCATGCAATGCAGTCATCCTGCTCGGACCCACCGTCACGGCCCGAACGCTCAGCCAGGCCGAGCGGCTCTGCCTGATCGCCCGCTGGGGCGTCGGCACCAACAACATCGACATCGACGCGTGCACCGACGCCGGCGTCATCGTCACCATCACCCCCGAGGCCGTGCGCCGGCCGGTCGCCAGCGGAGCGATGGCGTTCATCCTGGCCCTTGCCCACCGAGTGGTGGACAAGGACAGGGTGGCGCGCGCCGGCGGGTGGGGCAAACGACTCGACACGTTGGGCACCGGCCTGGCCGGACGGGTCCTCGGCGTCGTCGGCTTAGGCAACGTCGGCCGTGAGCTGCTCGCCCTGACCCGTCCCTTCGATATGCGACGGCTCGCCGCCGACCCCTACGTGAGCCCACGGGCGGTCCAGGATGCGGGGGCAACCCCCGTCGACCTCGACGAGCTGCTCGGTGCCGCGGATGTCGTCTGCCTCACCTGCGCCCTCACCCCCGAGACCTACCACCTGATCGACGCACCGCGATTGGCCCGGATGCGACCTGAAGCCGTCCTGGTCAACGTGGCCCGCGGCGGCCTCGTGGACCAGACCGCGCTCGTCCACGCGCTCCGGACGAACACGATTCGGGCCGCAGCCCTCGACACTCTCGACCCCGAGCCGCCCGCCGACGACGACCCGATCCTCGGCCTCGACAACGTCCTACTGGCGCCCCACTCGATCGCATGGACCACCGAGCTCGCCCACGGCAACACCACCGCGTGTTGCCGGGCGATCCTCGACTTGCTGGCGGGGAAGGCGCCCCGGCACCTCGTCAACCCTGCGGTGCTGACCTCGCCGCTGCTGCGCGACAAGCTCGTGCACAACGCCATCATCCGCGCCAGCTCGGATCCGGAGGTAACCCCGTGACCGCCCCCTCTTTCAAGGCCGAGCTTGCCAGCGGCAACATCGTGCCCGGCGTGTTCGTGATGGAGTTCGCCAGCAACGGTATCGGGCGCATCGCGGCCGCCAGCGGTGCCCGGTTCGCGGTGTTCGACATGGAGCACACCGGTTGGACAGCCGAGACAATTGCCCGCCTGGTCGCCACGACCCGGCTAGCCCAGATCGCACCCGTGGTGCGGACACCGGCCAACCAGCCGTGGTTCGTCGCCCAGGCGCTCGACGCCGGCGCCGCCGGCGTGATGGCGCCATCGGTCAACTCGGCAGACGAGGCCGAAGCGGTGGTGGCTAACAGCAAGTACCCACCAGACGGCCGGCGCGGCGCCACCTTCGGGTACGCCCACGATAGTTACCGACCCGGCGACGGCGCCGAGACGATGCGGCGGGCCAACCAGACCACCGTGGTGATCGTCCAGATCGAGACCGCATCCGGACTCCGCAACGTCGACGAGATTGCTGCGGTGCCAGGCGCCGACGTGCTCTGGGTGGGCCACAACGACCTGACCGCCTCGCTCGGCATCCCGGGCCAGTTCTCCCACCCGGACTACCTGGCCGCACTCGATGTCATCGTCGCCGCCGGCAACCGACACGGCAAGGCCTGCGGATTCAACGCCGGCACCACCCAGCAGGCGGTGGATATGGCCGACCGCGGCTTCCGGGCGATTGCCTACAGCGACATCCGGCTCTTCTCGCACGCCCTCGCCCACGGCGTGCAGGCCCTACGCCGATAGCCAACACGTCGGGGGTCGTGATCGCCGGCCGAGACGGCGGGTACGCCGTGCCGGTGGTCAACGTCGTGGACAACGTGTCGATGCGAGCCGTGGGTCGCGGCCGCCGAGGCCGCCGCCGGTCGCCGGTCGCCGGTCATCCGCAGACCTCGGTCAAGACCTGCAACAGCATCGGCGCCTCGCTACTCGTCATGATGGCACGGACGGCCGCCGAGCACGCGACTGTGCTGGTCGGCGCTTCACCTCGATCAGTTTTCGAACCGCGCCGTCACCACCGACGTCATCGCCTCGCCGCCACCCGACCTGAACTTGACAACTTCTATGTTTAGTGGTTGCGTGAGCCTTCGAGAAGACGATGCTCGGTTGTTCGTATGGGGGTGAGAGGTTTGGCCGTGCGGAAGCGGGAGGTGATTGACGTCGCGGTGAGTGAGACCGCGGAGCATGCCGAAGGACCGCTGTGGGATAGCGACGCTGAGCGCCTGCTCTGGGTCGACATCATGGGAGGCCTCGTGCATGCGCACACGCCCACCACAGGCGCTCGTCAGAGCTGGCGGCTGGGACGTGATGTGGGGTGTGTGGCCCCGTTGCGGGGCGGCGGCCTCATCGCCGCCGTCCGGGAAGGCTTCGCAGTCATCGACGAGAACCCCGCATGTGGCAGTCGGACGATCGCCGCCCCACTCATCGCCGATGAGTCGGTACGGATGAACGACGGAGCCTGCGACCCGGTGGGCCGGTTCTGGGCTGGCAGCATGGCCTACGACGAATCCGCCGGCGCGGGCGCGCTCTATCGCCTCGATCTCGACGGCACGCTAACGCAGGTCTTGTCCGGGGTGACGATCTCGAACGGCCTCGGATGGAGTCCCAGTGGACGACACTGCTACTATATCGACAGCGGCACCCGGGGCGTCGACCGGTTCAGCTACGACATCGACGATGGCGTCCTGAGCGACCGAGAACGACTAGTCAGCATTCCCGCCGAGTCTGGCGTACCTGACGGCCTCGCCGTCGACGCAGACGGCTGCGTGTGGGTCGCGTTATGGGGCGGCGGCCAGGTTCAACACTTCGATCCCTCCGGCCGACTGCTGCACATCCTGCAGCTGCCAGTCGAACAGGTGACCAGCTGCGCGTTCGGCGGTTCCGACCTGGGCGATCTCTACATCACAACATCGCGCTATGGCCTCACCGAGAACCAGCTCGCCGCCCAACCGCTCGCCGGGTCCATCTTCGTGATCGATCCCGACGTGACGGGTCTACCGGTGCCACCGTGCGCATACGCCAGTGGGCCAGGGGCTAGCCAGAGGTAACGAGACCGCGTCGATACGGAGGCGATATGCGGATTGCAGCTGTGGAGATCATCTCCTTGTACGAACCCAGAGCTGAGCGTCCACGCGACTGGTGGAGCACCACTCCTCTCGACGTGCTGTACAGCGAGGAGACTCACCATTTGTCGCGCCGCCAGCCGGGGGCAGAAGCGCGGGGCTCGGTCAGCAACGTGATCGTGCAGGTGCATACCGACGAAGGTCTGAGCGGCCTCGGCACAGTCGGGGTTGGTTCGCCAGCCGCCGCGCCGGTCATCGAGCATCATCTGGCCCCCTTATTGCTGGGCCAGAATCCGTTCGATGTCGAGATGCTCTGGCAGACGATGTACCGACACACATTGAACATGGGCCGCAAAGGGCTGGTGCTCGAGGCAATCAGTGCACTCGACATCGCGCTATGGGACATTCTTGGCAAGGCAACCGGGCAGCCCGTCTACAACCTCCTGGGAGGTCGCACCCGGGACGCAATCCGTTGCTATGCCAGTGAGCTGTACGCGCGGGAAGACCTCGGCACGCTCACGGCGGAGGCCAAGTCATACGTGGAGCAGGGCTTCACGGCAGTGAAGATGAGGTTCGGCTACGGGCCGAACGATGGCCGGGTCGGGATGCGCCGAAACTACGACCTCGTAGCAACGGTGCGGGACGCGGTAGGCCCGGATGTCGACGTCATGGGCGAGGCGTACATGGGCTGGGACACGGCCTACGCCGTCGCCATGATCCGCATGGTGGAAGAGTTCGAGCTCGCATGGGTCGAGGAACCGGTGCTCCCCGACGCGATCGAGGCCTATGCGCACATTCGCCGATCGGTCTCGACGCCCATCTCAGGAGGTGAGCACGAGTTCACCTTGGCCGGCTTCCATCAGCTACTGCGCCAGGGCGCGGTCGACGTGGTGCAGCCGGACGTCAACCGGATGGGTGGCATCACCGAAGCCCGGAAGGTGTGGGCCCTCGCCCAGGCCTACGGAGTACCGGTCGTCCCCCACTCTCAACAAGCCCACAATGCGCACCTGGTCATCGCCAGCCTGCAGTCTCCGCTGTTGGAGATCTTCCCGGACAACGAAGTCCGCACTGGCTACAAGTTCTTCACTGAGTTCTTTGAGGGTGAGCCACAGGCCACAAACGGTGTCGTTCACCTGTCCGACACGCCTGGGCTGGGGATCGTGCTCAACGAAGATGTCGTCGAGCGCCACCGGGCGGGGAGCGTCAGGATCGGGGACTCGGGTGCCTGAGCTGTTCGGCAAGACGCTACGCCGCCGTGAACTGCTCGCCCGCGTCGGACGAATGCAGCAGGCGGCCGGAATTCGTCTGCTAGAGCTCGCCGATGGAAACGAGCGCGGGGTACGCGTCCTCGACGTGCGGACCGGCAGCGGGTTCGGCTTCGAGATCGTTGTCGACAGGGGCTTCGACGTCGGCCGGTGCGAGATGGCGGGCAAGAGCTTGGCGTGGCAATCACCAACTGGATTCGTCGGCCCTTGGCACGCCGAACACGAGGGGTTCGGTTTTCACCGCACGTTCGGCGGTGGATTGTTGGTCACTTGCGGACTCGAACACGTTCTGATGCCGGAGGAGGACACGGCCGACCACTACCGCTTCCCGCCTCAAGAGACGATGTTCTATGGCCTCCACGGCCGCATCTCGAACTCCCCGGGAACGCTACGCGGCTATGGAGAGCGGTGGGATGGGGACGAATGCCTCCTGTGGGCCGAGGGGGAGGTACGACAGGCGATGGTGTTCGGCGAGGTCCTCACCCTGCACCGTCGTGTCGAGGCGACGGTCGGAGAGTCGCGGCTACGGATCACCGACCGCGTGGTCAACGATGGGTGCCACCGGACACCGCACATGATGCTCTATCACGTGAACCTCGGTTGGCCGTTGGTCGACGCAGGTGCCCATTTGTTGCTGCCAGCGGGTCCGACAAGGGCAGCGGACGGCTCAGGCGGGGATCTGGTCGAGGTACCCGACTACCGGGTCGTCGCCGCTCCTTCTCCTGATTTTGTGGGGCAGGTCTTCAGCCACGACATGCACGCTGATCCCACCGGGTGGGTCACGGCCGGGGTCGCCAACGAGGCGCTCGGCCTGGCCGCCTACCAGCGCTACCGGTCAGACACGCTGCCACACCACCAAGTGTGGCGGATGCTGGGCGCAGGCACCTATGTGGTGGCACTCGAGCCGACCACCAACACCCTCGGCGGCCGGCGCGAGGCCCGTCGTCGCGGCGAGCTCGTCCACCTCGACCCTGGTGAGTCCCGCGCCTACGAGCTGGAACTCGGTGCTGAGCAAGGAGAGGAGGGCATCGCCCGGCTCACCAATGCGGTCACCGCAATCCTCGACGCGCGGGCCCGGTGATGAACGGATCTGGCGTTCTGTGTGTAGCGCTGATCGGTGCGGGACGAGTCGCCGCCGCCCACGCGGCAGCCTTCAAGCGCGTGGCCGACGTCGACATACGTGCCATCGCCGACCCTCGCCGCGAAGCTGCCGAGACCCTGGCGCAGTCGCTGGGGGCCAAGGCGTTCACTGATCACCGTCGGGTCCTGGCCACGCCCGATGTCGACATCGTCGACATCGCGGTTCCGCACGCCTTACACGCCGAGATCGCGTCCGCGGCACTAGAGGCCGGCAAGCACGTGTTCATGGACAAGCCACTGGCCACGACCGTGGCTGACGGCGAGCGGTTGTGCGACGTTGCAGCAAGCAGCGGCCGCGTCATGATGATCTGTCACAACTTGCTGTTCCACCCTGTCGTGGCCGCGGCGAAACGCTACGTTGATGCTGGCGTGCTCGGCCGGCCGACGGTCGCCGACGCATGGTCCTGCGGCTATCTCGACCTGCCACCGTGGGACTTCCGGCGCTCCCAAGAAGCCACCGGTGGCGGCGCCTGGTTCGACGGAGGTCCGCATCTGCTCTACACGTTGGAGTTTCTGCTCGGACCGATCGACGACGTCGTCTCGCGGCTCGGGCGCGGCCCCAGCCGGATCGGCGGCGAGGACAGTGTCGCGGCCGCCGTGCGATTCCGCACCGGCGCGTCTGCCACGCTGCGCATCTCCTACGCCGACAACCTTCCCGGTCACGAACAGCCCTGGCCCGCGGGCTGGCGGCTGGGATTCGAGCTGCGCGGCACCGGCGGCACCTTGTCGCTCACTCTCCTGCCGACGTCGTCGCTGACGATGTACACCGGTCAGGACGCACCGTCCGAACATCATGTCGACGGCACCTTCCAGGCGTCCTTCGATGGCGCAATCGCCGAGTTCGTGGCCGCGATCCGGGAGCAGCGAGCACCGATGGTGCCGCTCAGCGCCTCGCTGCGCACACTGCGCCAGGTCCTGTCCGCCGCCCACGCCGACACACCATCCACGGGAGACGAACGACGTGCACATACCGGGTGACCAGCCGGACGCGATCGTCGCGACGACTTGCGGGGAGCGTCCCGCCTGGCTGCTGCGAACGGCACACAGCTCCATGCTGCTGTCGGTGACCAGCGAGGGCTCGCTTCTGCTCGACCATTGGGGCGGCGGCAGCCCAGTCCACGGCGAGAGCTACCTGCCGCCAGCTCCGGTGAACCGGCAGTCTCAGCGACACTTCCTCGATGGCGTGCCGCAGGCCTACGTGGTCTACGGCGAGCCCGCATTCAAGGAGCCGTGCCTGTGTGTCGCCTATGCCGACGGCGTCCGCGTCGTCCGGCTGACGCTGGCTGGCGATCGCATAACCGAGCGCAACGGCTCGCCAACCCTCGTGCTCACCCTGACCGACCCCGGCTACGGACTCGTGGTCGAGCATCACTTTGCCGTTTGCCGCGAGCACGACGTCATTGCCCGCCATGTGCGACTCGAGAACGCTGGCCAACGCGCGCTGGACGTCGAGCGGGCGGCGTCCGCAGCCCTGGGACTCCCCCCGGGGAAGTACGAGGCGTGGACACTGCACGGCCGATGGGGAGCCGAGTTTCAGGTCGAACGGCGTCCGTTGCCGCCGGGAAAGTTCGTGACCGACAGCCGCCGCGGCTTCACCAGCAACGAGACGAACCCTTGGTTCGCGTTGGCTCGCCAAGGCGACGACAACCGGATCTGGTTCGGTGCCCTGGCATGGAGCGGGAACTGGTCGATGGTCTTCGAGACCGAGCGCAACGGAGCCCAGCACGTGGTCGCCGGTATCAATCCGTTCGACTTCACCTGGCACCTGGAACCGGGCGAACAGCTCACGACCCCCGCCCTCGTCTGCGGCTACACCGAAGAAGGACTCTCCGGGGCCAGCCGAATCCTGCACCGTTACCAAGTCGCCGAGGTGCTGCCGGAGAACCAGCGCGACACGCCGCGCCCGGTCCACTTCAACTCCTGGTTCAGCACCTACTTCGACGTCGTCGCCGAGCATCAGATCGAGCTAGCTCGGCGGGCGGCCGACCTGGGGGTCGAGCTATTCGTCATCGATGACGGCTGGTTCGGTCAACGAGACAGCGACCGGGCGGGCCTGGGCGACTGGGTGGCGAACCCGACGAAGTTCCCACGCGGGCTCACCGAGGTCATCGATGAGGTCCATCGGCTCGGCATGCAGTTCGGTATCTGGGTGGAACCCGAGATGGTCAACGCGGACAGCGATCTCTACCGAAGCCACCCGGAGTGGATCTTCCACTTTCCCGGCCGCGAGCCCACGCTGGCCCGCAACCAGCTGGTGCTCAACATGGCCCGCAGCGACACCCGGGCACATGTCCTCGGCCAGCTCCAGCGGCTGCTTCGCGACCACGAAATCGACTTTCTCAAGATCGATCACAACCGCCCCTACACCGAGGCTGGCTGGCCGGACGCACCCCTCGAACGCCAGCGCGAGGTTTGGGTGCGCCACGTGCGTGGCGTGTACGAGCTCATCGACCAGCTCCGGCGCGAGTTCCCCCACCTACTCGTGGAGACCTGTGCCGGCGGAGGCGGACGAGTCGACCTCGGCATCCTCGCCCTGACCGACCAGACCTGGGTAAGCGACAACACCGACCCAGCCGACCGGCTGCGCAGCCAGCACGGATACAGTCTCGTCTACCCGGCCCGCACCATGGTCAACTGGGTCGCCGACAATCCCGACCCGACCACCGGGCGGACCACGCCCCTAGCGTTTCGCTTCCACGTCGCGATGCAAGGGGTCCTCGGGGTTTCCGCGGACATCGCACGATGGAGCGACGACGAGTGTCGACAGGCGGCCGATCTCATCGCCGACTACAAACGGTTCCGCCCAACCATCCAGCAGGGCGACCAGTACTGGCTCGTTCCGCCGAGAGGCTCTGGACCGTGTGCCGTCCAGTACGTCTCCCCGGACCGCCGCGAGTCGGTCGTGTTCGTCTATCAGGTCAGGGCGAAGGTCGGCCGAGCCGGAACTCTGCTCCGTCTGCAAGGCCTCGACCCACGTCGGTGGTACCGGCGCACCTCGGACGGTCTCGAATGCTCGGGAAGCACAGTCATGTCTGCAGGACTACCCATCGTGTTCCCGCCGAGATCCTCCCTCTCGCCGGACGCCGGCGACTGGCAAAGCGCAGTTGACCATTGGCAGGCCATCGACCGTGAGTGAGCAGCGCCCCGCCTATAGGCGTCTGGTCGGATTCGGCGAAGCCATGCTGCGGCTCACCACATCCACCGGTGAGACCCTGGAGACCACCAGCGAGCTGCACACCTCGGTCGGTGGTGCCGAGCTCAACGGCTTGATCGCCGCGACCCGCAGCGGGATGCCGTCCACATGGGTCACTTCGCTGCCCGACAATCCGCTCGGCCGCATCGTTCTCCGCCACACCCGGGCAAACGGCGTCGACCTGGTGGCGGCCGCACCCAAGGGCCCTCGTCGGGCCCGGCTTGGTCTGTACTTCGTCGAGATGGCGCCACCACCGCGGCCGACGCGCATCACCTACGACCGGTCCGCATCGGCGTTCGCCCGCCTCGATCCCCATGCCATCAACTGGCACGAGCTGCTCGACGCGGAAACATGCCTGTATATCACCGGCATCACCCCGCCTCTGGGCGACGGACCGCGCCAAGCCACAGACGACGCAATCAGGACAGCTCGCCAGGTCGGTGCCACAGTGGCCCTCGATGTCAACTACCGCTCCGACATCTGGTCACGCAAGGAGGCGGGCTCCTGGCTGATCTCGGTCCTCCCCGATATCGACATCCTCTCGGCAGGCGCCGCCGACCTCAAAGCCGCCGGACTGAGCGGCGACGACCCACTCGGCGAGGCGGTGAACCGCTTCGGGATTTACGCCGCGGTTACGACGACGAAGCACCGCCTCGACGGATCAGAGGAGATCGACCTATCGATCACGACGCCCACCGGCGAGCAGCGGGCGACGGCCAAGACAGGGGTGGTCGACCCGATCGGAGCCGGTGACGCCCTGTTTGGCACCCTCCTCGCCCTCCTGCCGACCACCGACCTGGCCACGGCGACCAACCGGGCACTGGGCGCCGCGGTCACGTGCTACGGCCTGTTTGGCGATGCACTCGTCGCTGACCCATGGGATGCCACGCAGACACGAGGCGTGATCCGATGACTCTGGCTGCCCAGCTCGAACAGGCCCGGGTACTGGCCATACTGCGCCGGCCGGACATTGGCACCCAGGTACTCACCTTGGTCAAGCATCTCTACAACGCAGGCGTGCGCGCCGTCGAGATCACCCAAGACCAACCCGATTCGCTCGCCGCTGTCGAGGAGCTGACCGCGGCAGCACCTCCCGATCTCATCGTCGGGGCCGGGACGGTGATGACCACCGACCAGCTCGACGCCGTCATGATGGCCGGCGCTCAGTTCGCGGTCTGCCCCCATCTTGACCTTCAGCTGGTCGATCACGGTGCGGCCCGAGGCCTACCGGTCATCCCAGGCGTCACCACCGCCACCGAAGTGGTCACCGCCCGGACCTCCGGAGTTCAGGTCCTAAAGCTGTTCCCCGCGGGACCGCTCGGCCCAAACTATCTCAAGACGCTCCGCGGACCGTTTCCCCACGTTGCCTTCCTGCCCACCGGCGGCATCCAAGTCGACAGCATCCCCGCATGGATCGAGGCAGGCGCGCTCTGCGTCGGCGTCGGCAGCGGCCTGTTCGGCCCCAACGGCGTCCACCCCCGCCTCGCAGCCCTACTCGATCGTGGCTAGAGGTGAATGACCGACCGACCCGCGTGACAACGTTCATCACGTCGATCGATGCCAACTCAGGCCCGACGAGGACGCCAACGTCGAGGTCACGCCAGCACATCAACCCGGACACGTAGCTCCCCACGCCGGCTTCGGCGAGGTCGCCCTCGATGGTCGAGTCCCTGAAGCCCTACTGGCTTGCGAGGTTGGCGGCAGCGGTGACGACGGCGGGGACGAGCTCTTCGGCGATGGCAACAGTTGGGAAGAGAGAAGCGATGCGCGGCAACGCTGAGGACCGAAAGATCGATCCACGGATCTGGGACGCCGCAATCAAGCTGTTCGCCTCCAAGGGGTTCGCCGCCACTGGCATCCGCGAGATCGCAGACGAGGCAGGGTTGTCGGTGTCTGCGATGTACTACTACGTCGACAACAAAGAGGACCTCTTGCTCAAGATCATGCGCGATGCGCAACAGCGCCTCGTCGAAGCGGGTCGTCTCGTCGCGGCACAGTTCTCCGAACCAGCTGCCGGTCTAGCCGCGCTCGTCCAGCTCCACGTCGTGATCTATGCACAATCACCGCTCGAAGCGCGCGTGGTCGACTCCGAGCTTCGCGCCTTGGGTGACAAGAGCCGGCGCGAGACGGTGGTGCTCCGTGACAACTACGAGAGTCTCTGGAACGACGTGCTCGAACGAGGACTCGACGGCGGCGTCTTCACCTTTCGAGATCTGCGGGCAACGCGGCTCGCACTCCTGGAGATGTGCACCGGCGTGTCGGCGTGGTTCTCGCCCGACGGACCGCTCGGGGTCGCCGAGCTCGCCCACGAGTTCGCAGACCTCGCGCTGGCGCTGGTCCGTGCCTCGAGTGATACCGGGCCGATCATGTCCAGCGAGCTTGATCTGCCTTCGATCGACTGGTACATCGCCGCCTTCGCCGGCCAGACCGCCCCGGCACCCGAGGCCGCGCATGCTACGAGTTGATCGCGCCGGCCGGAAACAGGAACACCCCCCAACTCATGGCTGGCTCCCGGGACGGTTGTTTCGGTCGTAGTCGATGCGGGCCTGCCGTGCATCGCGAAGCCCGATCATGCGGGTACAACCGAGCTCGGCTGAACCGACGGCGTCGTGGCCGTCATCGCCGCCGAACTGGTCGAGCGCATCCGCGACCTGACCGTGCGCTGCACAGCTACGGTCGGCCAGAGTCGCAACGAGATCCGACGGACCGCCGCCTCGGTACTCCCACCGATTCAGCGCTGTTCGACCGACAAATGCTTGATGGCGGTGGACGACGGCGTCAGGAATCCCCGTCGCTCGTTGGCGTATCGACCCTTTGGCGGAGGGAAATATGCTGCGGTCGGTGACCCGTGACGCTCCAGTCGCGGCGATCTGGCGGCGTCGATCTTGATGCGCACCGCCATGCCGATCTGGCGTGACGCCGCCGACCGCGACGACGTCGTTCGGGCGTGCGGTTCTGGAACGTGCCGAGCGCTACCACAGCGAGGCGTACACAGCCGCGCTGCAGCTGCGCGAAATGCCGGTCGGCTCCGGCATTACGTCGTCGATGGCGTCAACTGAGCAACCAAGGGTCGCGATTATTCGGGTGACACGTCACGAGCGGTCGGTGAAGATCTCTCCTCACCCCCAAAGAGGAGAAGCCATGGCTGCCATGAGCGAGTTGACCGTGACGGAAGAGGCGATGGCGATCGCGATTCGTGCCATCGAGCCCGCCGACAGCGAAGCGTGTGCCCGAATCGCGTACGAGGCGTTCGCACGGATTCATGACTACCACCGGTTCCCGCGCGACTTCCCAACACTCGAAGCAGCGGTGCAGCTCATCAGCAACTTCATCGCCCATCCCGCGATCTGGGGTGTGGTCGCCGAAGCCGATGGACGGATCGTCGGCTCCAACTTTCTCGACGAGCGCGGGTCGGTCACCGGGGTGGGGCCGATCACGGTGGATCCCGACGCACAGGGACACGGCGTCGGCCGCCGCTTGATGGAGGCGGTCATCGAGCGCGGCGCCGGCGCGCGGGGCGTACGCCTGTTGCAGGACTCGTTCAACATGCAGTCGCTTTCGCTGTATGCGTCGCTCGGCTTCGAGGCCAAAGAGCCGGCGGTCGTGATGACCGGGACGCCGCGCAGTGCTCGTCCCGTCGGCATCGAGGTCCGTCCTCTCGAGGAGGGCGATCTCGAGCGCTGCGAGCGGCTCTGCCTCAGGGTCCATGGCTTCGAGCGAACGAACGAGCTGCGCGACGCGATCGAGATCCCGATGTTCTCGCCGCACGTCGCGGTCCGTGACGGCCGGGTCACCGCCTACGCCACGACGCTGACGTTCTTCCCTGCCGCGTGTGCCGTCGCCGAAACGGAGGACGACATGTGCGCCTTGATCGCAGGCGCTCTCGCGACCGGTGACGAGCCGGCGTCCTTCCTGCTACCGACCCGGCAGGCCGGTCTGTTCCGGTGGTGCCTCGGCGAGGGGTTGCGGGCCGTGAAGCCGATGACCTACATGTCCCTCGGCGAGTACGAGGAACCCGACGGCTGTTGGATCCCCTCTGTGCTCTACTGATCCGAACCGGCCTGCATACGTTGCGTTCTTGGCGCAAGACGTTGCGGATTTCGCACTGATCGGCATCCGGAGTGCGTTCCGACGTTTCAGGTGATGCCCACTGAGAGCGGATGAGCGGAATCGGTCCCCGCAGCATGCCGCGTACGGTGAGCCCGAGGTGAGGTGCTGCGGCGGTGCTTCGGGCACGTACTTATGGCTTGCGCGGATAGGTGCGGGTCTGGCCGTCTGGCGGTGGCAGTTGCCGGCTCTCGAGGATGGGGGCGGGTATCGCCACTGGTCGCGCCCCGCGGTGTCGACGAACTGTGCGGTCTTCGCCTCTTTCCTCAATCTGGGCGGCGATCGCGTCGGCCGAGTCAAGCGGCGGTCGCGACGAGCTCGTTGAATCGTTCGGCTGGAGTATCCCATGCGAGGGTCTCGCGTGGGCGGCCGTTGAGGAGGGCGGCGAAGCGGTCGAGGTCATCTTGGGTGTAGA
>JBOHER010000093.1:0-8087 GCA_050701115.1 Haloechinothrix sp.
GCGCGAGCCAGGACGCGCGCCGCACGTTGTCGTAGGTCGCCAGCTCGCCGGTCTCCAGGATCACCTTGAGATGCGCCGCGCCGCAGGCGGCCTTGACTTCGCAGATCTCGTCGAATACCGCGCCGTAACGCCCTTCCAGGAAGGCGCCGCGGTCGATCACCATGTCCACCTCGGTCGCACCGGCATCGACGGCCAGCGCGACGTCGGCGAGCTTGACCGCCCGGCTGGAGCGGCCGGCCGGGAACGCGGTGGCCACACTGGCCACGCCGATCCCGGTACCCGCCAGCGCGTCGACCGCGACACCGGCGAGGTCGGGGTAGACACAGACGGCGGCCACCTGCGGCGTTTCGGGCCGGTCGGAGTCGGGGCGGCGAGCCTTCGCGCACAGCGCCAGCACCTTTCCGCGGGTGTCCGCGCCCTCCAGCGTGGTCAGGTCGATCATGGAGATCGCCGCGTCGATAGCCCTGAGTTTGGCGCCCTTCTTGATGCTGCGGGTGGCGAGGCCCGCCGCACGCTGCTCGACCCCGACCTGATCGACGCCGGGCAGGCCGTGCAGGAATCGTCGCAGGCTGGACTCGTCGCGGGTCGCATCGGCCAGCCGATCGGGCAGGGCCAACGATGATGCTGGTGGCATGGCAGAGAGTCTAGGCGCAGCGCGGTCAGCGCCTCAGACGTTTCCTGGCCGACGAGCGGGGCTTGCGCTTGACCGTGACGCCTCCCATGACGGCAAGACCGGTCACCCGCACCACGGGCGCGTTGGGGGATGGTGGCTGGGGTGATTCACCCTTGCTCTCGAACGCGCCCATGAACCCGATCCCGGTGACTTCCACGGTGATGTCGTCGGGCACGACGATGTCGATTCCGCCCATGATCGCGACGGCGGTGATCGTGGTGTAGCGCTCGGCGAATCTGGCGGACCTCAGGTCGAGTTCCACCCCGCCCCAAAAGGCGAAGCTGTTGTGCTGCGGGGGCACGACCCAGTTTCCCTTCCGGTCGGTGCCGGACATGATGGCGATCGAGGTCCGCGAGCCGGGGGTTCCGCCGATCAGCGCGTGCTGATGCTCGCTGCCAGGAACTGCGAGCGTGGTGTGCTCGGTGGTGATGGGGAGGTCGGCGATTACGGGTTCAAGATCGGCGAATGTTCTCGCCGCGTAGACCACGTCGAGGCGCTGCTCGAGCTCGGTCATGGTGATGCGGCCTTCGCCCAGCGCGGTGTGCAGCACCTTGGCGACTCGTTCGCGGTCGGCGTCGGAGGCGCGCAGTGCCTGCGGGCGGGCGGGCTCGCCGGGCTGATCCCAGGGGGCGGGCACAGACTGCTCGGTCACGGACGCGAGGGTAGCGCTTCGCGCACGGTCACGGCACCGATTCACGCCCGAACCTGGATACTTACCGTTACTCTGCCGCCCATGGATGTGCGGGTCGTCGATCACCCCCTGGCCAAGGCGCGGCTGTCCCTGATGCGCGAAGCAGGCACGGACAACGCCCGGTTTCGCGCGGCACTGCGTGAACTGACCGTCATGCTGGTATACGAGGCGACCAGGGACGCCCCGGTGCGCACCGGGGCGATTCGCACGCCTCTTGCCGACACCGACGGGTACCGGCTGGCTGCTCCACCGCTGCTGGTGCCGGTGCTCCGGGCCGGTTTGGGCATGGCTGATCAGGCGCATCAGCTGATCCCGGAGGCGCGGATGGGGTTCGTCGGGCTTGCCCGCGATGAGCTGACGCTGCAGCCCAAGCCCTACCTGGAGTCGCTGCCGGAAGACCTGTCCGAGCAGCCGGTATTCGTGCTCGATCCGATGCTGGCCACCGGCGGTTCGATGGAGTTCACCATCCGCCTGCTGGTGGACCGGGGCGCCACCGACGTCACCGCGATCTGCGCGCTTGCCGCCCCGGAAGGACTTGAACTTCTGCGTGCGTCGGGCCTGCCGGTGCGGGTGGTGACCGCCAGCATCGATGAGCGACTCAACGAGGTCGGATTCATCGTTCCCGGCCTCGGTGACGCGGGCGACCGTCAGTTCGGCCCCCGCTGAGGCGCGCACTAGCGCCTACGGGCCGGGCTGATCGGTCGCCGGGAGCCGATCAGCAGGGCCAGGGCGGCACCGGCAAGGCAGACCGCGGCCGTGATCGCGAAGACCTCGCTGTACTGGGTGAGCAGGGCGTCGTTGACCGCGTCGCGATAGGCGGTCATCTCCTGCTCGGTTTGCTCCGGGGTCTTACCGAAGGGCAGCGGCGTCGCCAGGTCGGCGGTGAGGCTGTGGAACCGGTGCAGGCCCCACGCGGAGAGGGCGGCGATGCCGACCAGCATGCCGGTCATCCTGGCTACGACCACACCCGCCGACGCGATGCCGTGCTGCACCGCGGGCACCACCCGCAGTACCGCGGCCGACAGCGGGGCGATGACCAACCCGAGCCCAAGGCCCACGATGACCAGGTCGGCATCGGAACGGGACAGGGCCAGCGGCCCGAGGTGGTAGCGGGCGGCGAGCACGTCGAGCGGCCAGCCCGCGATCAGCCAGAACCCGCCTGCCGCGATGAGCATCCCCCCGCAGGCGACCCAGCGTTCGCCGAACCGGCCACTCAGCGTGCCGCCGAGCAGAGCGCCGATGGGCAGGGCGACCAGGAACCGCAACAGCAGTTCGATCGCCCCTCGATCATCACGATCGAGCAGGGTCTGGGCGAACAGGTCCACGTCGACCAGGGTGACCATCAGCGCCGCACCCGCGGCCGCACTGGCGCCGAGGGCAGCGAGGAACGGCCCCATTCTGATCCCGGCGGTGTCGATCAGCTTGGTCCTCGCGCGCAACTCCCACGCGACGAACACGATCAGCGCGACTCCTGCCGCGACCAGTGTCGGCACCCCCCAGCCGGGCAGCACCTGCTCGCTGGGTTCCGGGTTGTACAGGCCGATCACCAGCAGGCCGAGCACGACCGCGAGCAGGCCGCCACCGACCACGTCGACCCGGGTCCGCCCGGCGGGGACAGTCTGTGCACCGCGCCGGGGCAGCGCGACGTGCACGGCAGCCATCGCGAGAATGGCCAACGGCAGGTTGACCCAGAACACCCCGCGCCAGCCTGCGAGGGCGGCCAGCGCTATCCCGTACACCGGGCCGAGCACGCTGCCCAGTTCCTGCGCCGCGCCGACCGCGCCCAGCACGGTGGCCCGCCGGTGCGCGGTCCACAGGTCGGCGGCAAGGGCCATGGTGACCGGCAAAAGGGCACCGCTGGCGATGCCCTGCACCAGCCTGCCCGCGACCAGCAGCGGGATGGTGTCGGCCAGCGCGGTGATGGCCGAACCGACGCCGAACCCGATGAGGCAGATCTGCAGCAGCAGCTTGCGACCGAACCGGTCGGAGGCCTGGCCGAGCAGCGGCATGGCGGCGACGTAGCCCAGCAGGTACCCGGTGACGATCGGGGTGAGCCGCTCGAGCCGGTTCACCGGGATCCGCAGGTCGTCGATGATCGCTCGGAACAGCGCGATCACCACGTAGGTGTCCAGCGCACCGAGCAGCACGGCCAGGCCGCCCGCGCCGATTGCCAGCGACCGGGAGCGCCGTGAGCTCTGCAGCAGGCTCATCAGGGCGCGGTGACGGTCACCGGCTTGTCCACATCGGACAGTGTCACGTCGACGCTGGCCGGTTGCTCGCCGTCAGTCGGCAGTGCGGCTGATGCCTTGACCGGCAGATGCTCGCCCTCCTGTGCCAGCCAGAGCGTCATGTTCACATCGCTGGTGATGCCGGGAAGCAGGGTCGCGATGACGTCCTTGCTGACGGCGCCGGTGACCCGGTAGGTCGGCGTGCCCGCCACGTCCTCGGTAGCTTCGGTCTTGGCGTCGCGCACGCCGGCCAGCAGCTTGGCGATGCCGCGCTCCGGATCGAGCACGGCCGACGGGTCATACACCCCGGCGATCATCGCGGCGGGAATCTGCTGGAAGCCGCCGGTGGGACCCTTGAGGTACAGCGTCTGGTCGACCAGCACGAATTCGCCCTCGATCAACTGCCCGCCCAGGGTGAGCGTCGCGGTGCCCTTGGCGGCACCCTCAGGGCCGCCTGCCGTAGTCAGGTCACCATCGATGTTGCGCACGCTCAGACCTGGAACCTCGCCGTTGACGGCCAGGGTGAAGTGCGTGCTGGTGATCTTGGAAGTCGCGTCGGCCGACTCGCGCAGAAGTTCGGCGGCATCGGGAAGCTGCTCGTCCGAGGTGCACCCGCTCGTGATCATCGCGATGATGGCGAGCAGGACGAGCAGAATTCGGCGCTTGACCATGACTGCATCGTAGGGCGCGCCGCCGGTTGCCGTTTGCGCGCCTCGCTCAAGTCGCGTCAGCGTGCTCGTGGGCAAGGACTCGCACCGTGGCGAGAACATCGTTGGTGATGCCGACTTCCGCCTGGGCCCGCGCGTTTCCGACGACCAATGCCTTGAACCGCCGCGCCGACTCCGCGCTGTCCAACACGATCGTGGTGTACCCCTTGCCGGTCTCCTGATCGCGCATCCAATACCCGGCGACGAAACCGGGGAATGCCTTGACGAGCGGGAGGATCTGCTCGCGGAGTCCGCGGTCCTGTTCCTCGCGCTGGCTTTCGGCCGCGGTCCAAATACCCACTACGGCATGCATCGTTACTCGCCTCTTTCCACGTGACGGACGTTGCTGGAACGCCGACGCTATGACCGGGCGAGCCTGCTGCCATCGGCGAAACGCGTAGTGCGGCACTTAATGTTCGCGGGGCCGCGAGGCCACCCAGGAGGCGATCTGCACGCGGGAGTCGAAGCCGAGCTTGGTGAGGATGTTGCGGACGTGGGTCTCCACGGTGCGCTCGGAAAGGTACAGGCGGCTGGCGATCTGCCGGTTGCTCAGGCCGTCGGCGACCAACCCGGCTAACTGCTCCTCGCGGGGGGACAGCGGTGTCGCCCTGCCGCGACGATGGCTGGCCAGCAGCGCGTCCACCTCGGCAGCCAACGGCGCCATGCCGAGGCGTCGCGCCGTGGCCAGCGCCGCTTCGAGGTGCGCGTCGGCCTCCCGCGGGTCCCCCGGCCCGCGCCGGACAAGCAGCAGCCGTGCCGTCTCCGCCCTGGTGATCGCCTCATACGGAGGTGAGCCCATTGCGGTGCAATTGTCCAGCGCGGACGCGAGGTGGGTCGCCGCCGCGGCCCAGTCGTCCAGCAGCCGCGCCAGCTTTCCGAGGTAGAGGGCGACCGGGCCACCCCACGGTGTGTGTGCGCCCGAGATCATCTGTCGATCGGCGAACGGCAGCAGGTCTGCGTAGATCGCCGCAGCCGTCGCAGTGTCGTTCAATGCGACGCACAAGTTGGCGCTCCCCGCGGTGGCGGGCAGCCACTCTGGTGCGTGCCGGGGCAACGAGCCGAGGTGCGGGACGACCGTCGCCCACACCTCGGCCGCGTCGTCGAACCGTCCCATACCGGCGAGCTGGACCGCGTGCCATGACCGTGCCAAGTATGGCCCCTCCTCGGCGAACCGGCGGACCGAATCCTCCGCCTCCGCAAGGCCTTCACCGGTCTGCCGGGCGAGGTCTGACCGAAAGATCAAGTGCACGAAGTCGGCTCCCTGGTGGCCGCCGCGCCTGCCGATCAGCAGGGCTTCGTCGGCCAGCGATCGGGCGTCCCGGTACCGGCCTTCGAGCGTGGCAAGCGTCGCTTGGATCATCTTCAGGCGCCACACCCCGAGCGGCTCCTTCATGTGCCGCACCACGCCGGCGAACGCGGCCAGTTCTTGGTTCACCTGGAGCCTGCGGCCGAGCTCCCAGAACGCGTCCAGCCGCCATACGTGCCCCCAGGCCAGATAGTCGTCGCGCCCGGTTTCGATGCCGAGTTGGACCGCGCGTTCCCCGTTGGTCAGTCGTTCCAGTGCGTATCTCGGGTTGTTCAAGGCGGACTGGCGAGCCTGCACGGCGAGGAACCGGGCATCGGGGTCGCCGGACGCCTCCGCGGCCCGCAGCGCTCGCTGGCTCAGCTCGGGATCCGGTTCCGCCCACGGGCTCGCGGTGACGGAAAGCTGGGCGAGCACCCGCGCCTCGCGCACCGGATCAGTTCCGCGCACCAAGTCGAGGGCGTCGCGGCACAGTTGGTGGATCTCGTCGCACACCGGATCGTTGGAGATTCCCCGGACCACGGTGGCCGCGTCCGCGACGGTCGCCCCGTCACCCGCCGCGCGTGCCAGGACCGCTGCTTCGCGGCACGACTGCCACGCGGCTGCGATCGCGCCTGTCCGGAACTCGCAGCGCGCCAACTCCAGGAGCAGCTCCTGCCTGCTGGGGAAGGGCGCCGGGATCAGCGGGAGCAGATCGAGGGCTTGCCGATACTGGAAAGCAGCGTGTTCGTATGCGAGCTGGCTGTGCGCGCGCACTGCCGCCCGCAGCGTCACGTCCAACGCTTCCTGAGCCCCGCCGAGCGGCGCGGCTTGCCTGAGGTGATGAGCGTGCACGTCGATGAGATCGTCCTCATCGGACCCAATGGCGTCCGCCGCCTGCCGATGCAGCTTTCGCTGGTCTACAGTGGACAGTTCGGCGTAGGCCACCTCCTGCGTCAGGGCGTGGACGAAACGCAGCACGTGACCGCCGCCGGGCACCACCAGATCCCGGGCCCGCGCGTCCTCGAGCAGGTCGAGAACCGTGGTGGGCGTTTGCCCGGACACCTCGGCGAGCAGCCCGACCGTGAACTCGCGTCCCAGCACCGCCGCCTCGCGCAGCAGGTGCCGAGTGGCGGGCTGGAGGCCGTCGAGACGCCGGGCGATAACGTCACGCAAGACCCGGGGCAGGGAGTGCTGGACGGTTCCTGATGCGCCGATCAGCCGTAGTAGTTCCAGCACGAAAAAGGGATTGCCCTCGGACCGTTCCTCAACGGCCCGCACCAGCGCGTCATCTGGCCGGACCGGCAGCGCGCGACGGGCGAGCAGTTCGACCTCGCTGTGCGCGAGTCCCTTGAGAGTCAACTGTCCTGCACCCCGCTCCCGAAGAATGCCGGACACGACGTCGGTCAACTCGGGATGCGCGTGCACTTCGGCAGCGCGGTACAGGCCGAACACGAGGATGCTGCGATGCGCCGCCTCGGCGGCGAGGATCTGCAGCAGCCGCAGCGAGGGGACGTCGGCACAGTGCAGGTCATCCAGCACCATCAGCAGACCCCCGGGCGTGGCGGCTTCCCGGAGCACCTGGATGACCTCGTCGAAGAGTTGGAATCGGCTGCCGGTGTCGTCGGTCGGGCTCGGCGAGATCAGATTCTCTGCCGAGACGCCGAGGTCTCGCAGCACCTGGATCCACGGCCAGTAGGCGGGTGCCCCCTCGACTTCGAGACACGATCCCCACGCGGTGGTCCACCCCTGTGCCGCGGCGTGCTGGGCGATTTGATCGGCAAGGGCGGTCTTGCCCATGCCCGGCTCGCCGTCGATCAGGACGACGGCACCGCTACCTTCGCGGGCGTCGGCGAGCCGTCGCAGCGCGTCCGCGATCTCCCGCTCACGCCCGACGAAGTTGTCGCGGTCCACGAGGGCAGTCTAGCCAGCTGATCACGGCATTCGGGTGCCGTCGAGTGCTACTCCATCAGGCTGGCAGCCAGCGTTGCACCGAGCTCCCAGCAGGCCCTAAGGTCCTCCTTGCTCGGCTCACCGGTGACCGTGACCGGCTGGGCGGACTTCTCCCAGCCGAGCCCGGTCACGATGCTCTCGATGCCGCGCGTAGTACCGGATGCGTCGCTGCCGCCGTGCACGTAGTAGCTGAACGGCCGCCCGCGGGTCGCGTCGAGGCACGGGTAGTAGATCTGGTCGAAGAAATGCTTGAGGGCACCGCTCATGTAGCCGAGATTCGCGGTGGTGCCCAACAGATAGCCGTCCGCTTCCAGCACGTCGGGGGCGGTTGCCACCAGCGCGGGCTTACGCACCACCGTCACGCCCTCGATCTCATCGGTGGTCGCGCCATCCACGACGGCCTCGAACATTGCCTGCAGGTTCGGCGAGGGCGTATGGTGCACGATCAACAGCGTCGGCATGGCTCCACTGTGCAACATCGGGCAGCGGTCCGCCGCGCAGGGTGGCGATGCAGGCGGGGCGAGCTGAAGGTGGCCTTCGGTACGGCATATGC
>JBOHER010000094.1:0-3726 GCA_050701115.1 Haloechinothrix sp.
AGCATGGGCCGTTTGTCGGTGCGCTGCTCGGGACCACGGTTCAGCTGGCTGATCGCCACCAACGGCACCTCGAGCTCCTTGGCCAGCAGCTTGAGCTGACGGGAGAACTCGGATACTTCCTGCTGCCGGGACTCCACCTTCTTGCCCGACGTCATCAACTGCATGTAGTCCACAATGACAAGTTTGAGGTCGTGCCGTTGCTTGAGCCGTCGCGCCTTGGCGCGGATCTCCATCATGGTCATGTTGGGCGAGTCGTCGATGAATAGCGGGGCCTCGCTGATCTCGCTCATCCGCCGGGCCAGCCGCGTCCAGTCGTCGTCGCTCATCCGGCCACCGCGCATGTCCTGCAGCCTGATCCTGGCCTCGGCCGAGAGCATGCGCATGACGATCTCGGTGCGGCTCATCTCCAGTGAGAAGATCACGCTGGTCATACCGTGCTTGATCGAGCAGGACCGGGCGAAATCCAGACCCAGGGTCGACTTACCGATACCCGGCCGCGCCGCGACGATGATCATCTGACCGGCGTGCAGCCCGTTGGTGACACCGTCCAGATCGGTGAAGCCGGTGGGCACACCCAGCGCTGAGCCACCGCGGGACGCGATCGCGTCGATCTCGTCCATGGTCGGCTGCAGCAGTTCCTCGAGCGCGATGTAATCCTCACTCGTGCGGCGCTCGGTCACCTCGTAGATCGCGGCCTGGGCTCGATCGACCACCTCGTCCACCGCGCTGCCCTGGGCGTCCGCCGCGCCGTAGCCGTACTGCACGATGCGGGTGCCAGCCTCGACCAGCCTACGCAGGATGGCCTTCTCGGAAACGATCTCCGCGTAGTAGGAGGCGTTGGCCGCGGTCGGCACGGTCGCGATCAACGTGTGCAGATAGGGCGCGCCGCCAACCCGGCCGAGTTCGCCCCTGCGCTCCAGTTCGGCCGATACGGTGATCGGGTCCGCGGGCTCGCCCCGCCCGTAGAGGTCGAGCACACAGTCGTAGACCGCCTGGTGGGCCGGACGGTAGAAGTCGCCGGGGCGCAGCACCTCGACCACGTCGGCGATGGCGTCCTTGGACAGCAGCATGCCGCCGAGCACCGACTGCTCGGCGGCAAGGTCCTGCGGCGGCTGCCGGTCGAACCCGCCGTGGGCGGCACCGCCAGGCTCAGGCCTGGCGAACGCCGTGCTGCGGTCATCGGTCAGCGCCACCGGTACGCGCACCTCCTAGTAGTCGAACAAGTGTTCGATTATAGCGCACGACGACTCAGTGGAGCCGCATTTGACAGTGCGGGCGTTTCTCGCTCCCGGGTGCCGGTGCAAGCGGCATCGGGGGCGGCCGACCGGGGGCCGGAACACAGCTTGACGGCACGCTAGAGCCCAGGTTCGCATCGAAGCAATTCCACTTGGGGACAGTTCTGTGTACTGCCTGGGGACGACTGGCCCGGTTGCTGCACAAGCGCGGATTTCGCTGTGGACAACCTGGGGACAGTTATGACCCGATCGTGAGAAACCGCTGATCAAGGTGTGTGGGCAAACTGTGGACAACTTCGCGAAAACTCACTCGGCGTGTCGCACCCAACTGGTCGATCGGCGTGTCGTGCACGTGGGGCGACGGGTGGGCGTGTCGTGTGCACAGACGGCGCACAGACGACGGAGGCCCTCCCCCTGCGCGGGGAAGGGCCTCCTCGGGCAACGATGCGATGCCTACTTGGCCGTGACCTCGAGGCTGAACGCGGCCTGAACCTCGGGGTGCAGGCGCACGGTCACGCCATGCGTGCCCACGGTCTTGATGTGCCCGGCGAGCTCGATCGAGCGCTTGTCGAGCACCGGGCCACCTGCCGCCTTGATGGCGGCCGCGACATCGGCCGTGGTCACCGAGCCGAACAGCTTCTTGGCGCCCTCGGCTGCCTTGGCGGCCAACGGCACGCTGCCCAGACCCTCCAGCGCGGCCTTGACCTCCTTGGCGTGGTCCAGGTCCCGGATCCGCCGGGTCTGCTGGGCACGCTTGATGGTGGCGATGTTCTTCTCGGCGCCCTTGGTGGACGGAATGGCGTAGCCCCGCGGCAGCAGATAGTTGCGCGCGTAGCCGTCCTTCACCTCGACGACGTCACCGGGACCGCCGAGGTTTGCCACGTCGGTGGTCAGAATGATCTTGGCCATGACGTGCCTCCTTCTCTGTGATCAGGCTCAGCGAGCGGTCGAGGTGTAGGGCAGCAGCGCCATCTCGCGGGAGTTTTTGACCGCGATGGCGACGTCGCGCTGGTGCTGGCTGCAGTTGCCGGTCACCCGGCGGGCACGGATCTTGCCGCGGTCCGAGATGTACTTGCGCAGCAGACCGGTGTCCTTGTAATCGATCAGTTCTGGGCGGCCCTTCTTCTCCGCCTTGCAGAACACGCAGACCTTCTTCTTCGGCTTGCGAACGGGTGGCTTGGCCACGGTAATACTCCTGGTGAATAGCCCTCGACGGGTAAATGATCAGTAGTTGTCTCAGAAAGGTGGCTCGTCGGAGAGGCCGCCGCCTGCGGTGCCCGCAGGCGGGGCAGAGCCCCACGGGTCATCGGCTGGAGCTCCGCCGCCACCGAAACCGCCGCCGCCGCTACCGCGGCTGACCTTGTTCACCTTGGCGGTCGCGTAGCGCAGCGATGGCCCGATCTCGTCGACCTCGAGCTCGACGACGGTGCGCTTCTCGCCCTCTTTGGTCTCGAACGAACGCTGCTTCAATCGGCCCTGCACGACGACACGCGCGCCGCGGGTCAGCGACTCGGCCACATTCTCCGCGGCCTGACGCCAGATGTTGCAGCGCAGGAAGAGGGCTTCGCCGTCCTTCCATTCACCGCTGGCCTTGTCGAACATGCGCGGGGTGGACGCGACGGTGAAGTTCGCGACCGCGGCCCCGGACGGGGTGAAGCGCAGCTCCGGGTCGGCGGTCAGGTTGCCGACGACCGTGATGATGGTGTCACCAGCCATGGCGCACCTCAGGCCTTCGCCGCGGGACGCTTGGCTTCGCGGCGCATGACCTTCGTGCGCAGCACGGTCTCCTGCAGCGAGAGCTGACGGTCCAGCTCCTTGACGGCTTCCGGGGTCGAGTTCAGATCGAGCACGGCGTAGATGCCCTCGGTGTGCTTGTTGATCTCGAACGAGAGCCTGCGACGGCCCCAGATGTCGACGTTCTCGACCGCACCACCGGACGTGCGGATCACGTTGAGAAACGTGTCCAGCGTCGGTTCGACCGTACGCTCGTCGAGGGTGGGGTCGAGGATGATCATTACCTCGTAATGGCGTGACACAACCACTCACCTCCTATGGGCTCGCGGCCACGGACCTTCCGTGGCAGGAGGGTTAGTCAACGGTGCAGTCTAAAGGGGTGCCTGGTTGGCCCGCGCACCAGGTCGGACTTACTACCTGGGGCGCAGCACCCAGGTGCGGACCAGCGCGGCGGTCACCCCGGCGAGGGCGACCACAGCCAGCAGCATCGGCAGCTGCACGGCGTCGGGGGTGCTGGTGCTTTCGGCGAGCACGTCGGCGTTACCCGCGTTCTGCACCGCGGGATCGGCATCCTCGTCCGCGCCGAGCACACCGAACTCCGGCGCCGATCCTGGCGGCGTGGACTGTTCGAGGCCGTAGCGCTCCAGCGGGGTCACGTTCATCGCGCCGGGAATCGCCGACGGGACGCCGCCGTAATCGCGGCGTGGGGCACGTGGCTCCCCGGAGCCGCCACGCGCCGGTGAGCGCGTCCTGACGC
>JBOHER010000095.1:0-10418 GCA_050701115.1 Haloechinothrix sp.
AGGGAAAGTTGCCCGTTCAGCCCGGTCAGCACGGTCAGGCCGCCCGCGGCGATCGCCAGGTAGGCCATCGAGGCGAACTGGGCGTTGCGGAACGGGCCGGTGCTCTCCAGCACGACGACCACCACAACCAGGCCGAGAGCCGCGAGGGTGAGGTGCCGCCGTAACGGGGAGGACCCGACGGAAGAAACCAGGCGCGCCAGCGGCCGGGGGAGCCTCGGTCCGAGGGGCGAGCCTGCCGAGGTGCCTGCCTTGCCGTCTGCCCGGGTGCCGGAGTTGGTGTCGGTGCGCGAAGTCATGTCAGACCCTCCGTGCCGCGACGTGGGAGAACAGGCCGCCGGGGCGCAGCAGCAGCACCGCCATCAGGATCACCAATCCTGCGAGCGGGACCAGTTCGGAGCCGACGTACCCGCTGACCAGGCTCAGCGACAGCCCCAGCGTCAACCCCCCGACGACTGCGCCGATGGGGCTGTCCAGGCCGCCGAGGACCGCGGCCACGAACCCGTACACCACCACGCCGTCCATATAGGACGGATGCACCAGGCCGCCGCCCGCGATCAGCAGGCCGGACAGCGACCCCACCAGCGCGGCCAGCGCCCAACCCAGGGTCAGCATCCGGCCGACCTTCACGCCGAGCAATCGGGCAACCTCCTGGTTGAACGCGGACGCCCGCATCTTCAGCCCAAGATCGGTGAACCGGAACAGGGCCACCAGCAGCAGCATCACCACGATCACCGAGACGATGGTGAAGATTCCGAATCCGGTGAGCGCGATGGTCATGTCGCCGACCTGAAAACCGCGGACCCCGAAGGGGGCGGGAAACGACCGGTAGCGCGCACCGAAGATCAGCGCTGCGAACGCGTGGATGACGATGAACAGCCCGAGGGTCAGGATCACCGCGTTGATGTGGGCCTTGCCTTCGACCGGTCGGATCACGACGCGTTCGATCACCGCCCCGAGCAGGAAACCGCTCAGCAGGGCCACCGCGAAGCCGGCCCAGTAGGAGAAGCCGGCGTCGATGAGCACAAGGGCGAGGTAGGTGGTGATCATCGCCATCGGTGCCTGGGCGAAGTTCACGATCCGGGTCGAGCGCCAGATCAGCACAAGGGCGAGGGCGAACGCGGCGTAGACCATGCCGAGGGTCAGGCCGGTCAGGCCGGTAGTGAGCAACTGCTGCACGAGGTCTCCCGCTAGGTTTTTTTAGAATCCGAGGTAGGCGTGGCGGAGCTTCTCGTCGGCCGCCAGCGCCGCCGCCTCGTCCTGCACGACGAGGCGGCCAAGGTTGAGCACGACCCCGTGGTCGGCGATGGACAATGCGCTGCGTGCGTTCTGCTCCACGAGCACGACCGTGAGCCCGCCGGACTCCACCAGTGACTTCAACAGGTCGAAGATCTGCACGACGATGCGTGGCGCCAGCCCGAGTGATGGTTCGTCGAGCAGCAGCACCTTCGGAGCCGCCATCAACGCCCGGGCGATCACGAGCATCTGCCGTTCCCCGCCGGAGAGCACGTGGGCCAGGAGGCCGCGGCGGTCCCCGAGTACGGGGAACAGCGAGTAGGCCCGGTCGATGTCGACGGCAGCGGTCGAGCCGCCCCGCCCCAGCGCCCCGAGGCGAAGGTTCTCCTCGACGGTGAGTTCGGTGATCACCCCGCGCCCCTCGGGCACGTGCGCCAACCCGATCCTCGCCATGTTCTCCGCCGGAACCCGGCGCAGGTCGCGGCCCGCCAGCAGTGCGGTGCCACGCAAGGGACGCATGAGGCCGGAGATGGTGCGCAACAACGTGGTCTTGCCTGCGCCGTTGGCGCCGAGCACGGCGGTGATCTCGCCTTTCGGGACCTCGAAGGTCACCCCGTCCAGCGCCTTGACCGGCCCGTAGCCTGCGGTGAGATCCTGCACGCTCAGCATGGTCAGCCTCCGATCCGGTCGGCGTGGACGGTCTCGTGCGGCACGTCTTCGCCCAGGTAGGCAGCCAGGACGGCGGGGTCTTCGCGGATGTCGTCCGGTGCCCCGCGGGCGATCAGCCTGCCGAAGTCGAGCACGATGATGTGGTCGCAGACGCTCATCACCAGGTCCATGTGGTGCTCCACCAGCATCACCGACATGCGCTGGGTGAGGCCGCGGATGATCTCTCCCACTTCGGCCATCTCGTCGTTCGACAGGCCGCTGGCCGGCTCGTCGAGCAGCAGCAGTTCCGGATCGGTGACCAGAGCCCGAGCGAGGGCGACCCGCTTGCGCACCGGGTAGGGCAGGCTCGCCGGGACCCGGGCGGCGACGTCGGCGATGCCGAGTTCCGCGAGCGCCGTCATCGCCCGCTCGCGCAGTGCCCGCTCCTCGCGGCCACTGCGGTGCAGTGCGAGCAGCGCCGCGAAGAACCCGGTGCGGCCATGCCGGTTCGCGCCGACCATGACGTTCTCGAGCACACTCATCCGGTCGAACAGCCCCAGCCCCTGCAGGGTCCGGGAGATCCCGAGTCCGGCCAGCTGGTGCGGGCGGAGTCCGCGCAACTCCTGATCCCGCCACCGGAGCCGGCCGGAGTCGGGCTGGACGAAACCGCAGGCGACGTTGAACAGCGTGGTCTTTCCGGCCCCGTTCGGGCCGATCACCCCGAGTACCTGGTTCGGCGCCACCTCCAGGGAGACGTCCGAGAGGGCGACCAGACCACCGAAGGCGACCGACACGCCGGACATCTGGAACGCGGCGTCCGCACGGCCGGACGTAGTGGTCCTCAAGTTGCTCTCTGCCACGCGCGTCAACTCCTGGGACTGGAAATGTGGTGCGCACCACTTTGGTCGCTGCGCACGACGAACGACATGGGCGGAGAGCACAAAATCGCTGGTGCAACTCAACCTGAATCCCCCGTTGGGGCTGGTCCTTCTGTGCACTGGGGTGCAACCCTGGTTCCATGCATGTGACGAGCGGCACACCGTCGGGACAGTTCCGCGCCCCCCGGGTCCCCACGCTCGAGCCCGCCGTGGAACAGCAGATCGCGCAGGCTTGGGGCTCGCTGCAGGATCAGGCCGATGCGATCGCCGACGACATCACGCTCACCCTGCTCGAACGCGACCCCTACTGGTCGGAGCAGGGGGCCGAACGGCAGGCGGACCTGAGGGCGAGCACCCGCCAACACATCCGCCGGGGGATCCGCGCCATGGCAGGCATCCCAGACCCCGACCAGCCCGCCACCGACGTCTGGCGGGAAACCGGCAGGCTGCGAGCCCAGCAGGGCGTGCCGATGGACCGCGTGCTGAACGCCTACACCCAGGGCACGCGCACCCTGTGGGAGGCCCTGCTGCGACAACGCTGGGACAACAAGCTCGACATCGAGGAGCGTTTGCTGCTGCTCGCCGGGCAGAAGCTCTGGGCTGCGCTGGACGTCCAGAACGCGATCTTTGTCGACTCGTATCGCCGGGAGACCGCACGCCTTCAGCGGAGAAACCTGCAACTTCAGCAGAACTTCCTGGACGGTCTCGTCGAGGGGCGCGGAGCGGACCCGGAGTTCGCCAGGGAAGCACGCGAGGAACTCGGCCTTGGACCGGAGGAAGCGGTGGTGTGCGTGGTGGCACCCTTCGACGGTCCGCTCGACGAGCCGCTGCGAGCGCCGGAGGACCGCCTCGAGCGGATGGGCGTCAGCTCGCACTGGCACGTTCGGGGCGGCAACTACTTCGGCCTGGTCCGGTCCGGGACGCTCTCGGTGGAACAACTGGTCCAGGTGCTCCAGCCGTGCGCGGCAGGCAGGGTCGGCCTGGCTCCCTGCCTCGAGGGCCTGACCGGGTTCGCGACCGCCTACCAGCTCGCCTCGCGGGCCGCCGAGTCCCTGCGCCGCGGCACCCAGCGGCTTGTTTCGGTTGCCGACCTCATCCCGGAGGTGTTGCTGGCCGGCAGTCCCGAAGTGATCCCGGTGCTGGTCGCAGAGACCGTCGGTCCGCTGCTGCACCAGCCCGAGCAGCAGGCCGAGATGCTGTTGGACACCCTGGCTGCTCTGCTGGCCCACGACGGATCCCCCACGCACGCCGCCGAGGCGCTGTTCTGCCACCGGAACACCGTGATCTACCGGATGAAACAGATCGAATCGTTGACCGGCCGAAGCCTGCAGAGCCCCCGGGACAAGTTCGAGCTGACCCTCGGTCTGCTGGCCACCGGTCGCAGCATTGATGGCCGGTCGGCGTAGGCGGCGACGTCACTGGTACCTCATCTGTAACACGCCTGCGTGTCTGCTCCAGGTGTGCCGGTGCGGGCGGATACCTTGGCGGCGTGCAACTCGTGCAGCAAGTTGATCTCGCCGGTGTCCGGGCCACCGTGGGGGCCACCTCCTATGCGAGAGGCGTGCAGTACGCGCGTCAGGGCGCAGTGGTGTCGATGGGGTGCGACGAGTCCGGCGGCGTCGTGCATGGGATCGTGCAGGGCAGCGGTGGTGCCCCGTATGCGACGACGGCGTACCTCTCGTCGGCTGGCAGGGCGTCGATGCGGTTCGATTACGGCGAGTGCACCTGCCCGGTGGGGTTCAACTGCAAGCACGTGGCGGCGCTGCTGCTGGCGGCGATGGGCGTCGGGCGGCCACGATCCGCTGGGGCCCGAAGTCAGCGACCGCCTGCGTGGGAGGAGTCGCTGGGACCGCTGCTCGAGAGCCCGGCCGGGCAGGCAGGACAGCAGGGCGGGACGCCGCTGGCTATCGAGCTGACCGTGGCGCCGGTGGCGGGCCGTACGCTCGCTCGCGGTCCTGCCGGGGAAGGCCCCGCGTTCCAGCTGTGCGCGCGGCTCGTGCGGCCGGGCAAGAAGGGCGGCTGGGCCGCGGGCGGGCTGAGCTGGTCCAAGCTGGAGCAGCCGTTCTCCCTCGGTGGGGAGTACCGCGCCGCGCACATGCGATTGCTGCGGGAGCTGTACGCGCTGTACCGGTCGGGCCGCAGCAGGGCGAGCTACTACACCTACGGTTACTCGTACGGGGACGAGAAGACGATCGAGCTGTCGAGTTTCGAGTCTCGTCAGCTGTGGCCGATGCTGGATGAGGCCGGGGCGATCGGCGTGCGGCTGGTGCACGGGCGCAACCGGCTGGGCGAGGTGGAGGCCTATGACACAGCCGAGTTGCTGTTGGACGCCACCCGCGGGCAGGTGGCCGGGTCGCTGGTGATCGCGCCGGTGGTCCGGGTCGACGGGTCGGATGTCGACCCGGTGCCGGTGCGGTTCATCGGCTCCGATGGCCACGGCGTTGTCTACGTCGACCGCGCGCAGGCGCAGGAGGGCATTGATCCCGGCGGGTGGCGGTTGCGACTGGCCAAGCTCGCCAAGGCGGTGCCGCCGCAGCTGCAGCGGATGGCGCTCGATGGCAGGGCCCTCGAGATTCCCGCCGCGGGGGAGTCGAAGTTCCGCGACGAGTTCTACCCTCGGCTGCGGCAGGCGGCCGAGGTGATCTCTTCTGACGGGTCGTTCACGCCACCCGTGATTTCCGAGCCGACGCTGGTGCTGCGCGCCGCCTACGGCGCTGACCACGACCTCGAGATCGACTGGGAGTGGGCGTATCAGGTGGGCGATGCGCGGCTTCGTGCCCCGCTACAGGCGGCGACGTTCGATGGCGGGTACCGAGATCTGGACGCCGAGCGGGACGTGCTGGCCGGACTCGCCGACCTTCCGCTCCGGGACTTCGGGCTGCACCGCGCCGGGCCGCACCATGATGAGGAGCAGGCGCTGGTCGGCCGCGCCGGGTTCGGCGGTATCGACACCATGCGGTTCACCACGGAGTTGCTGCCGCTGCTGGCCGACGCGCCCGGCGTTGCCGTCGAAGTCACTGGGGACAAGGCGGACTACCGGGAGGCGGGCGACTCGCTGCGCATCGGCGTGTCCACCGACGCCGTCGCGGGCCAGACCGACTGGTTCGACCTCGGCGTCACTATCACCGTCGAGGGACGCGAGGTTCCGTTCGCCGAGGTGTTCACGGCCCTTGCCCGTGACGAGTCGCATCTGCTACTCGCCGACGGCGCCTACTTCTCCTTGCAGAAACCCGAACTGCAGACATTGCGCAGGCTGATCGAGGAAGCGCGCGCCCTTACCGACGCGCCGGACGGATCGCTGCGTATCAGCCGATTCCAGGCTGGATTGTGGGACGAGCTGAGTCAGCTGGGTGTCGTCGAGCGGCAGGCGAGCGCATGGCGGCGGCAGGTGGAGGGCCTGCTTTCACTTGAGTCGGTCGAGCAGACGCAGCCCCCGGCGATGCTGTCCGCGCTGCTGCGCCCCTACCAGCTTGATGGCTTCGGCTGGCTGGCGTTTCTGTGGCAGCACGGGCTGGGCGGGATCCTGGCCGATGACATGGGGCTGGGTAAGACGCTGCAGTCCCTGGCACTGATCTGTCACGCCAAGCAGGCGGACCCCGGCTGCTCGCCGTTCCTCATCATCGCGCCGACCAGCGTGGTGTCGAACTGGGCGGCCGAATCCGCCCGCTTCGCACCTGACTTGACGGTGGTGCCGATCACCGACACGTTGCGGCGCCGCGGCCAGGCTCTCGACGAGATCATCGCGGGCGCCGATGTGGTGGTCACCACCTACACGCTGTTCCGGCTCGACTTCGACGCCTACTCGGAGACGCGCTGGTCGGGACTGATCCTTGACGAAGCCCAGTTCACCAAGAACCACCAGTCCAAGATCTACCAGTGCGCACGCAGGCTGCCCGCACCGTTCAAGCTCGCGATCACCGGCACCCCGATGGAGAACAACCTGATGGAGCTGTGGTCGCTGTTGTCGATCACCGCGCCCGGCCTGTTCCCTAATCCGACCCGATTCCGCGACTACTACGCCCGCCCGATCGAGAAGGCAGGCGATACCGAGCTGCTCGCACAGCTGCGGCGGCGGGTCAAGCCGCTGATCACGCGGCGCACCAAGGAGCAGGTGGTCGCCGATCTGCCCGCGAAACAGGAACAGGTCCTCGAGGTCGAGCTGCATCCGCGGCACCGCAAGCTCTACCAGCGGCATCTGCAACGGGAGCGGCAGAAGGTTCTCGGCCTGATCGACGACATGAACCGCAACCGGTTCACCATCCTGCGATCGCTGACGTTGCTGCGCCAGCTGTCCCTGCACGCCGGGCTCATCGACGAGGCGCATCGGGACCTGACCTCCGCAAAGATCGACACGCTACTCGACCAGCTGCAGGACGTGATCGATGGTGGGCACCGGGCGCTGGTCTTCTCCCAGTTCACCGGCTTCCTCGAGATGGCGCGCGCCCGGCTGGATGCCGCAGGCGTCGAGTACTGCTACCTGGACGGCGCCACGCGGAACAGGAGCAGCGTGATCGAGCGTTTCAAGAACGGCTCGGCCCCGGTGTTCGTGATCAGCCTCAAAGCGGGCGGATTCGGGCTGAACCTGACCGAGGCGGACTACTGCGTCCTGCTGGATCCGTGGTGGAACCCCGCCACGGAGAACCAGGCCGTCGACCGCACCCACCGCATCGGCCAGACTCGCAACGTCATGGTTTACCGGCTCATCGCCAAAGACACCATCGAAGAAAAAGTGATGGCACTCAAGGCACGCAAAGCCGAGCTGTTCTCCAGCGTCATGGACGACGGCAACGCTTTCGGCACGAGCCTGAACGGCGACGACATCCGAGGGCTGTTCGCCTCGTGAGCGGCTTCGGTTCCAGCGCGGCATCCCGTCACCCAGTCTTCAGAACCGACTGCAACTGTCCCCGGGACAGGCTCTGGTAGGGCCTGCGACACCCGCGGGAGAAGGGCGGTCGACAGCGTCGAAAATGGGGGTGCCGGTTGGAAGGTCGTGGCCTTATTCCAACTGACGTTGCGAACCGGCTAGTTCATTCCAACTCAAATAGGGGTTTTGTTGTAAGTTAGCCGGGTGGATCCAACGGACTATGAGGCCCCAACCTTCGGGCGGCCCGCGCAGCGCCCTGGTGACCGATGGGCGTTCTGGTACTTCGAGCCTGCGCCGATCCCCCGCGGTCTGCATCTTGAAACGGGCACGGTGCTCGCTCTGTCAGAGGCAGATGCCGCACTCGGCCATCTGCACGGCCTGGGTCACTTGATCACAGATCCGCAGTTGCTGGTCGGACCTTATGTCACGAGGGAGGCGCTGGCGAGTTCCCGTATTGAGGGCACTCAGGCGTCACTGGCCGAGGTTTTCCAGGCCGAGGCGCGCGCGGATGAAGTCGAGCCGCCAACCGAGGACGTTGCCGAGGTGGAGCGATACGTCGCGGCGACCTACCGCGGTCTTGAGCTGATCCAGTCGTTGCCGATCACACAGCGGTTGGTTCTCGAGGTACACCGTGTGTTGCTGTCCGGGGTTCGTGGCGAGGATCGACTTCCCGGACAGTTGCGTCGCAGCCCCGTGTGGGTGGGTTCACCGACCGACAGTCCTGATACCGCGGTCTTCGTTCCACCGTTGCCCGAGCATCTCGGCGACCTGCTCGCCGATTGGGAGCGGTTCGTCAATGATCCGAGCCCTCTGCCGATTCTGGTGCGGTGTGCGTTGATGCACTATCAGTTCGAGACCATCCACCCGTTCCTCGACGGTAACGGTCGGATAGGCCGACTTCTCATCGGCTTGCTCCTCCACCAGGCGGGGCGACTCACGACCCCGCTGTTGTACCTATCGGGTTACCTTGAGAGCCATCGTCGGGAGTACTACGAACGCTTACAGGCGGTCCGAGAACGTGGAGAAATCCAGCAGTGGCTGCAGTTTTTCCTGACTGCCGTTCAGCGTCAGGCTGCCGATGGCGTAGAACGGGCGGGAAAGCTCGTTCGGCTCCGCGAGCAGTACGTGGCTGAGGCGTCGCGCTCACGCGCGCGTATCGGCGAGCTTGTCGGCTTGCTGTTCGCCAATCCATTCGTCACGGTGCGTCGCGTGGAGACGGCCTTGGGTGTTTCGAACCAGGGTGCCCGCAAACTCATTCGCGACGCCGAGACCCGTGGCTGGCTCCGCCACTTCGCCGCCGTTGGTCGAGGCGGCCGGATGTACTGGGTCGCGCACGACATCTTCGCGATAATCGAGGCCCCGCCCGCTTATGTCAGGCAGAGGCGCCAGCAGGACGCAGGATGATCGTCGGTTAGGCCGGCATGACGTAGCCCAGTTTCAGCAGCGCCTTCCGGAACTTTGGTTCGTGATCGAGCGGGATTGCGATATGGCGGTCGCCGATCGGGCGGCACAAGGCGCGGAGGGTGCGGTCCCGGGCGACGAGCGTTGCCAGCGCGGGATCGGCGCACTCGATTACGCGGGCGTGACCGAGGTTGGCCAGCTGCTTGGCGCGCCCGGTGACATCGTTGATGAGGGTCTCCAGCGCGCCGGGCAGCTGGTGCTCGGCGCGCTGCGTCAGGAAGGCCGAGAACTCCTGGATGTCGCGACCGGTGTCGATCGCATCCAGCAGGCTCGAGGCGGAGATTGCCCAGACGCGATCCGCAGTGTGCTCGGCGTAGCTGGATAGCAGAAGCTGATCGGCTGGGGCGAGGGTGTCGACGGCGACGACGTCGAGGTTGGGCAGCACCTTGAGCATCCGCGCTTGCTCATCGCTGGCGGGTGGCTGGTAGGTGCCGGCCAGACCGAGCGCATAGCGACCGAGGGCGGTGAGCCGGATCGCCTGCAGGCCGTCGTACCTGCTCAGCGCATCCAGCTCCTCGGTACCCCAGTTCTCGCGGAAGTCGTCCCGCGCACCGGTGGGATGGATGTAGTCGAGATCGAGAAGCCCAAGGGTGCCTGCGTATTCGAACAGCACCGCGAGCGTATAGCGGCCCTCGAGGATCTCCCACTCGTGATAGCCGGCGTAGCCCAAGCTGCCGTAGCGGGCGTCGCCGATGTAGAGCTTCCACAGCGCCATCTCGTTGCGCCCGATGGTGGGGCTCATGTCGTTGCGTCGCATGGTCGCGAACACGATGTCTATATTGATCCACTCGCCGGGCGGGCAGCAGGCCAGCGCGGTCGCGACCATCTGGCGCCGGTTCTTGGCCGCACTGAGGACGTTTCTGGCGCGCTGGCCCTTGATCTCCTCGACCCGGCTGAACTCGTCGATCATCGCGTGGGTCACCCAGCGCTGCCACAGCTGGCGGATGGTCTCCGCCCGTGGCTTCTGCAGTGCCGCACGACCCTTCGCGGTCAGCCGGAGCCGGCCGCCCTCGAGCTTGGCGAGGCCGCCAGCCTGAATGAGCAGCGGCCACGCGAACGACGCGATGGGGTCGAGGAGGTAGAAGTCGCCGCGGGCGAGGTTGGAGACGACCGTGCGGATGGTCGCGAAGGTGGGTCGCCTGGTTTTCTCGCTGCAGCGCAGCTTGCCAGCCGCGCACAGTTGCAGCAGCGTGTGCAGGTTGAGCTGAGCTTCCTGCTCGGTCAGCCGCACCCGGTGTTCCCCGATGTTGCACAACGGGCCGGTTTCGTTGGTGTAGTCGCGGTTCATCACCTCGGAGCGGCGACTTCCACGGTTCTTGCTCATGTCACTCCCT
>JBOHER010000096.1:0-23554 GCA_050701115.1 Haloechinothrix sp.
TCCCGACCGCTACTGAGCGCGCTCCGGTTCGGGGCGAAGCGCGCCGAGGGTGAGGCCGTCCCGCGCCAGTGTGGTGGCACGCTCACCCAGGTTCGTCAGATCCGCAAGGAGCCGTTCGAACTCCTCGAGTGAGCGGAACGCGGCACCATAGCGTCGTTGGTCGTCGATGTTCATCTGGGGAATACGCGAGCCGGGAACGTCGGCGCGGAAACTGCCGCTGCCACTGGTCGCGCGTTTGATGTTCGCGGCGCTCCGTAGGAAGCCATGCAGATAGTCGGTGTCAAGCTGATCGCTGTTGGAGACCGCTGCTCCTTCGTAAACGGAGACGAGTCCGGCTCGAGCCAGGTCGGCCACTCTGACCGTGGTGCCGTCGAGCGACCCAGGGCCCGAGGTGAGCCACGGCAGCAGGTGCCTCAGCTCCTGCAGCCTCGCTACCAGGGTCTCGCAGGCAGCCAGGTACTCGGCCAGATGATCCACCCGCTGTGCCGCGACCTGACGTGCGGGGGTCAGGTCGACTTCCTCGTCGAGCAGCTCGATCAACGGCACGTCCGCGACCTGACTCGGAGCCGGTTCGAACGGGCCGTCAGGGTCGTTGGCCGTCAGGTCCACCATGCGGACAACGGAGCTGACCACTTCGGAGCTGACCGGTCGTGCCAGCAGCCACAGATGCACGGGTTGAGCGTGGGACGCGGCCATCCCCGCTGGCAACGAGACGACCTGGGTCAGGATGCCACGCCGTACCAGCTCGGCACGGATCCGCCGGCCCGCCTTCCGGTAGGCGACGGAGGCAGGCATCACGACGATCGCCGTGCCACCGGGTGCGGTGTGGGCATAGCAGTGCTGCAGCCAGGCCAGCTCGCTTTCCGCGCGGGTGGGGACACCGAACTCCCAGCGGGCATCGAGCAGCAGGTCTTCGCGACCCCAGTCGGCCACATTGACCGGCGGGTCGCACAGCACAAGCGCCGCACGAAGCTCCGGCCAGTGATCGTGCCGTAGCGAATCACCCACCTTGATGGTGACGCCCGTGCTCCCCTTGAGCTCGACGCGTGCCGACGCGAGCCGCGCAGCAGCCGGATTGATCTCCTGGCCTGCCAGTGAGGTGCCGGAACTGTCCGCGAAGGCGAGAAGTAGCGACCCGATTCCGCACGCGGGATCGAAGACGCTGCCTGTCGCCGCCCCCGCGAAGTGACGCACCGCACGAACGAGGCGAGGTGTCGACACCTGTTCCGCGCCCGCCCGGCCCGGCGAACCGGCAAACCGCTCGGTGAGCCCCGCGACCACGTCGGCCGTCGAACTCCGCTGCGCCAGATCCAGCACCAGCGACCGAAGAACGTGATCGAGCGCGTCGGATGACCCGGTGGTGAGTAGCTCGGAGACGTCGGCAAGTCCACGAACCATGTCATCGCCGTACTGACCGCGCAGCGCCTGCCAGGCCAGCACCTCCGACGAGAGCTCATCGCCCTTCTGATGCTGGGCCAGCCACGCCTCTACCTCGGTCAATGCGAACACGGCGTTGCGCCCAGCACCACCGGCGGGCGCGGGGAAATCGAGGTATCGCTTGCGCCAGTTGGAGACGGCGGCCCGAGTCACCTTCGCCAGTCTCGCGATTTCCGCAGGCGTAACAAGCGCGCCGACCGAGGCTCGGGAAGTGGCACTCATGCAAGTAACAGTACACGCAAAGCCAGCAACTTAGACAAAGTATCCCCGTTGACATCGCCAACACACATTATGACCACGACGGAGCCACCGCGCCCCTGAAACCGCGAGCGCCAGCTCCGGCGAGAACATCCGGTGAGAACCGGAACCGTTGGCGCTCAGCACCGCCACCAGACAAGCAGCGGATGAGCTCGACGCGTACGTCCTTGCCGCTGACTTGTTCGACGAGGTCGGAAGCCACGGCGCTATCCTCCGAACTTCTCGAACTGCCGATGTGCCCACCGCTGGGCAAACGCGGTGAGTGTTTCTGGCGTCCACTCGCCGGTAATCGGCATGTCGTTCCACAGGAACATATGGTTCATGATGGTTCCGTGGCCTACGGCAAGTTGGGTTGTGCCTCTCGGCCACAGGAAGACGTAGGACGCGTACTCGTAGGCCAGCATGCGGCCTTCACCATTCTTGACAAGTACAGGACCGTAGCTGCGATACTGCTGCCTGTAGATCATGACCGTCCTGCCGTTGGCGTAGGCGAACGTCTCGGTAGTGACATCGGGAGGTAACAAGAATGAACTCACGATCAGTCCTCAACGATCGTGATCGTCCCTGTACCTCCGCAGCCGCTACAGCCCTTGCCCTTGCAATCTCCTCAGGTACGCGTGATGTCGTTCATGCTTCGACGGTATGGCGAACTCCTGGCGAGATACCAGCCTTACCCACGCTCGCGCATTTATTTGAGGTCTTACATAAAGTCATCACGCACGGACAGCAGGAAGGCTGTAGAACGGGAGCCAGTAAGCGCGTGCTCCAGGAAGAAGTCAAAGAGGTCTCGGTGATAGCTCACGTCCCTTGGATCACGTAGAGCGATCTCCCCTGAGAACAGCTCGGCTATGACTAACCGGTCGTCGAAGATAACGTAACTGTTCATCGGAGCGCCAGGCACTTCCGCTGAGTGTGGAACAACTGCTATGTCTATGTTTGGCCGCTCGGAGAGCTCCACCATGTGGTCACACTGGCGCGCCATGACATTCCGGCTGGCGCGCTTCGGTAGCGATCTCGCCCGGTACTTCAAGCGCTGTCAGGATGCGGTCGACGTCCAGAACAGTCGGGAAGGCTCTACCGGACTCAATGCGTGATATCTTGCTCTGAGACATCGCACAACGAACGGCCAGCCTTTCGCCGGACAGGCCAGCCGCTTTACGTAGCTTCCTCAGCGTTCCCGCCAAGTCGCTACGGCTCTGCCGTGTGTCAGGCTCGATAGTCACCGAAAGGCACCGACTCCGCTAGCACTAGATCTCGTAGTTTCAAATATGACTCCAAGTCTGAAGGGTCCGCTAGTTCGCGGTTACGTAGGGTTCCGTCAGGATTGAAGTTCAACAGGACTACGGCTTCGTCGTCGAACAGCCAGAAATCTTGCTCGGGGATATCTAATGCCCTGTCTGTCACGTCAAGGATTCTGTAATCCTCGCCGGCCTCCACGTTGCCCGGTATCGCCCATGCGAACAAGTAGTGTGTGTAATCGGTGAATGGCCTACGTACAATCTTCAGCCGTTGCATTGTCTTCCGTGCCTCGGCATTGGCGCGCACTGTATCGCGCCAGGGCGCATTATGACCTTCCGGCTTCGACTCGCCGGCAAGGAAGCGCGCTAAGTTCTCCTGCTCCGCAGCCATGGTGTAGGTCTGGTGTGCTTCCATGCGGAAGGCGGAGTGCTTGAAGTCCCTGAACAGCGCTCCCATGTTCTCACTTGAGAGCAGCACTCACAGCCTCCCCAGTAGCGCGGGAATCGCACTCTTGACCACGTCTAAGGGCAGTTCTACGGCGTGCTCACCTTGGCCCAGCCGGAGCCCTTCAGCGCTGGCTACAACGTCACCCTGGAACACCACCGTTCCGCGATCGGAGACGTAGACTGTTGGGCAATCTCCACCCTCGCAACCGACTGAAACTCGCCGAACCTTCATGCTTCCTCCCTCACCCTCGGCACAGACTCTATGACGCTATGTGGCTCGCCCCTGGTCAGCAAGGCTCCATGCGGGGTTAGTCGCGCTCTCGCATAAACCCGCCAGAGCTAGAAAGCGGGCCAGTCGAACGTCACCGTCACCGGCGCGTGGTCGGACCAGCGGGCGTCATAGCTTGCCGCGCGCTCGACGCGGGCGTTCACCGCACGCTCGGCCAGCCCGGGCGTAGCCAGCACATAGTCGATGCGCCACCCGGCGTCGTTGTCGAACGCCTTGCCCCGGTAGGACCACCACGAATACGGCCCGGGGCCCTCCGGCACCAACCGCCGGTGCACGTCGACGTAGCCCACCTCGTCCACCACTCGAGACATCCAACCCCGTTCTTCCGGCAGGAAGCCGGAATTCTTCTGGTTGGCCTTCCACGCCTTGAGGTCCACTTCGGCATGCGCGATGTTCCAGTCGCCCACCACGAGCGCCTCCCGCCCCGTCGCCTGCGCTTTGTCCCGCAGTTCAACCAGGTACGGGAGGAACGCCGCCATGAAGCGCTCTTTGGCGACCTGACGCTCGGTGCCCACGTCCCCGCTGGGCAGGTAGAGACTGCCCACAACGACCGAGTCGAACTCGCACTCCACATACCGGCCCGAACCATCGAACTCGGCATCCCCGAACCCGACCCGCACCGCCGACGGCTCGGCGCGCGACAGCAGGGCAACTCCCGCCCGGCCCTTGTCGGACGCGGAGGCGAACGCGCAATGCCAGCCCGTCGGCGAGCGCAAGTGGTCAGGCAACTGTTCGCCGTCCGCGCGGACCTCTTGCAGCGCGACGGTGTCGGCACTGGTGGCGCCGAGCCACTCGAGGTAGCCCTTCTTGGCGGCGGCGCGCAGGCCGTTGACGTTCACTGTGGAGACGGTGAGCACGTCGCGAGGCTACCGGCCGCCGCCGACATGCGGCGCGTAGCTCAAGCGCAGACCGAACCCGCGCGCTGCTCGAGGAACTCGTCGGCGGCCCATTTGGTCTCGGCGAGCATTCGGAAGCCGTTCTTCACGACCGGGTAGGCGTTGATCTCTTCGGCACTCTTGATCTTGTCGACGATCGGCGCCTTGGCCGACGGCGCGGCCCGCACGTTGAGCGAGTCGGCGGACACGGTGAACCGACACGGACCCGAGGCAAATCCTTGGGAGAACCACTCCTTCCCGCCGAGCAGAAAGAAGAACGCGAAGCCGACCAGCGCGGCCGCGATGATCACCGTCCGCTTCGGGAAGCCGAGTATCACCGCAACTCCTCGCTATACCTGATCAGCCGCTCTGATCAGGTATAGCGGCAAGAGCGGACCCCGTCAGCCAGGGTGGCAGACAACCACCCGTCGGTGGCACAAAGGTACCGACTGGTACCTCTCAGTGATACGAGGTTGCCGTTCCCGACTGCCGCAAGCGGTCGTGCAGTCGACACTCGCACGCCGCTGAGCATCATCCGCTCATGCCGCGTTCCGAGCTCACATGCCGATGAGCCGACACCTCTCATCCGCGATTTGCCGGTGTCGATCAGCCATAACACACACCGAACCTTTCGCCTGAGTGGTACCATAAGCCGTACGACTACTGCTGAGGAGGATACCGATGGCGGTCACTGCGAGCGAGGCACGAAAGAACCTGTTCCCCCTGATCGAGCAGGTCAACGATGACCGCACTCCGATCGAGATCACGTCGCGGCGAGGCGACGCCGTACTCCTGTCCCGCGCGGACTACGACGCGCTGGAGGAGACCGCGCACCTGCTACGGGTCCCGGCGAACGCCAAGCGGCTGATCGAGAGCCTGCAGCAGGCAAGGTCCGGTCAGCGCGAAGAGCACGACCTTGCCCTGTGAGGCTCGTCTTCACTCCCCACGGCTGGGCGGACTACACCTACTGGCTCGCGGCTGATCGAGCCACGCGCAAACGTATCAACCGCCTGATCGACGACGCCCTGCGCGACCCGGTTGCGGGCATCGGCAAGCCCGAACCGCTTCGCCACATGCTCGCGGGAGTTTGGTCCCGACGCATCAGCGAGGAACATCGCCTCGTCTACCTGGTCGAGAGCGATGACCTCGTGATCTTGCAGGCCCGCTTCCACTACAAGTGATCACACGGAACTGCCGCCGACCGTGCCGATGACCGGGCGTTGACGGACCAAGCACCACGCTTCATGATCTCCGCGTGGCCCTGACACCCTGTTCGGACTTGTCAGTAGCGGACTGGCTGGTTGACAGCGACCAGCGGTCTGCTTCGGCCCCGCGGGTTTGTCGGCGTATGCGCGGTTGCTGTTCCTGCCCGATCCCGCCTACCAAGGACAGAGCGAGAATGACGCCAGCCTCGAGGCCGATGCTCCGGCGGAGACCGAGCAGCTCCGCATCGTGCTCGAAGCGCTGGCCCGCTACACGCGCACGCCCGACGAGTGCTACTTCTGCCTGTGGGACGGCTGGGGTTCGGACATCGACGGCGGTGACGGCGGGCAGGCAGTCAGTCGGCGGACAGGAACCGTTCGACGTGGGCCACAGATCGCGCCAGCGCTCCCGCGCTCGGTGTTGGACGGACCCAAGGTCGTCGTCCCGAACCGCGCCTACTACTTGTTTCAGCTGATGGTGCTCCCAATGCATCGAATGGCCCGTTCAGTGCACTCAACGCACTGAACGGGCCCTTCGATGCACCGGCGGCCGGTGTCGGTTACCCGTCGGCCATCTTCTTCTGCAGGTTCTCGTCCAGGGTGGCGAGGAACTCCTCGGTGGTCTGGAACGGGGTGTCCTTACCGATCAGCAGCGCGAGGTCCTTGGTCATCTTGCCGCTCTCCACGGTTTCGATGACGACCTGCTCGAGCTTGTGCGCGAAGTCGATGACCTCGGGGGTGCCGTCCAGCTTGCCGCGGTGCTCGATGCCCCTGGTCCAGGCGAAGATCGACGCGATCGGGTTGGTCGAGGTCGGCTTGCCCTGCTGGTGCTGGCGGTAGTGCCGGGTCACCGTACCGTGCGCGGCCTCGGCCTCGACGGTCCTGCCGTCCGGCGTACGCAGCACCGAGGTCATCAGGCCCAGCGAGCCGAAGCCCTGCGCCATGGTGTCGGACTGGACGTCACCGTCGTAGTTCTTGCATGCCCAGACGTAGCCGCCCTCCCACTTCATCACCTGAGCGACCATGTCGTCGATGAGGCGGTGCTCGTAGGTCAGGTCTTTCGCCTTGAAGGCCGCGCTGAACTCGCTGTCGAAGATCTCCTGGAAGACATCTTTGAACATGCCGTCGTAGGCCTTGAGGATGGTGTTCTTCGTGGAGAGATACACCGGCAAGCCGCGGTCTAGCCCGTACTGCAGCGACGCGCGAGCGAAGTCCTCGATGGAGCGGCGGTAGTTGTACATCGCCATCGCGACGCCACCGCCCTCCGGGTAGCGAGCGACCTCGACCTCCATCGGCTCCGAGCCGTCGTCGGGCGTATAGGTGACGGTCAGCGTGCCAGGACCGGGCACCTTGAAGTCGGTGGCCTTGTACTGGTCGCCGTGCGCGTGACGGCCGATGATGACGGGCTTGGTCCAGCCGGGCACCAGCCGCGGAATGTTCGAGATGACGATCGGCTCACGAAAAACGACACCACCGAGGATGTTTCGGATGGTGCCGTTCGGGCTGCGCCACATCTTCTTGAGGCCGAACTCTTCTACTCGGCCCTCGTCGGGGGTGATGGTGGCGCACTTGACGCCGACGCCGTGCTGCTTGATGGCGTTGGCGGAGTCGATGGTGATCTGGTCGTCGGTGCGGTCCCGCTCCTCGATGCTCAGGTCGTAGTACGCAAGATTGACGTCCAGGTACGGATGAATCAGTTTGTCCTTGATGAACTGCCAGATGATGCGGGTCATCTCGTCGCCGTCCAACTCGACGACGGTTCCCTGGACCTTGATCTTGCCCATGAGCGCCGGGTGCTCCTCTCGCGGATCTATCGCGTCTCGTCTTAAGCACTGTGTAAGCGGTACAAGCGTACTGGTAAACGCTCCCAGATGGGTGATTTCGTGACGCAGGTCAGTCTTTCAGCACGCACCCGCCCAGGCCAAGACGCACGATGCTACCGGCGCTACCCAACAGTAACCTCGGTTCGGTTTCCGGTCGGCCGGTCAGCTCGGGTGCGCTCCAACCGCGTCCCTGATCTCCGCGCCACGGCTGGCATCCGCGGTCCGCGCACAGTGTGCGCAGCAGAAGAATCTGCCGTCGACCTCGACACCGTGGCCGAGGATCCGGCAGTGGCAGTGCTCGCATTCGGGCGCGATCCGCTGCGCGGCGCATTCCAGGCTGTCGAAGGTGTAGACATCACCGGTCATGGTGCGCACCTCGAAGGACATCCAGTAGTCGTTGCCGCAGACAACGCAGGTCGCCATCGCTCTACCTCATTTCTTGTGCTCGCAACCGAAGAGCCACTGGCCCTCTGCTACGAGCCTGCGCCTGGCATCTGCGGACAGCAACTCGACGCCGAGTCGTGCACGTACCGCGGTTGGGCGTCGACGGCAGGCCGAGGTTTCCCCTACGGTAGAGACATATCGGAGGTGGTCAGTAATGCACGCGACAGTAGGTGACCGGATCCTCGTCCACGGACGCACGGTGGGCGCCGGGGAGCAACACGCTGAGATCATCGAAGTACGCGGACAGGACGGCAGCCCGCCATATCTGGTCCGTTTCCCGGACGGGCACGAAAGCTTGATGTACCCGGGTGCCGATTGCGAGGTCGAGCACGCCGGGTCGGAATGATGATCAGCTGAACGGTCCGCCCGTGATCGTCAGCGCCACAAACCAGATCATCAATCCGAGGCCGGAGTAGAGCAGCACGTCGATTCCGCGACCTCGGATGGCGATGAGCCCTACCTGCTCGTCGGAGAGCAGGCCACGCAGGAGTGCCGCGACCAGTAGCGCCCCGCCGATCAGCACTGCGCCTTCCCGCCAGTGGTACTGGTAAATGCGCAGCATCGCGACCGCGACCAGCGCGAGGACCAGTCCGAACGGCAGGTGAACCAGTCCGGGCCGGGGACGCCGCTGCGCTCGCACCATCAGCCTGCGCGCTGCTCGGTTGTCGCGATGCCTGCCGCCCGTTCGGCGGCTTCCACCACGTTGGTCACCAGCATGGCTCGGGTCATTGGGCCGATGCCGCCGGGGTTGGGCGAAAGGTATCCGGCTACCGCTTCGACACCGGGTGCCACGTCTCCGGTCAGCTTGCCGTCTACCCGGGAAACCCCCACGTCGAGCACGGCCGTGCCCGGCTTGATCATGTCCGGGGTGATCAGGTGTGGCACACCCGCCGCGGCAACGACGATATCGGCGCGGCGGGTTTCTTCGGCCAGATCGCGGGTACCGGTGTGGCACAGGGTCACGGTGGCATTCTCCGACCGGCGGGTGAGTAGCAGCCCGAGCGTACGGCCGACGGTGATGCCCCTGCCGACCACGGCGACCTGCGCCCCGGCAATCGGGACCTGATAGCGGCGCAGCAGTTCCACGATGCCACGTGGGGTGCAGGGCAGTGGACCAGGCTCGCCGAGAACGAGCCGGCCGAGGCTGATCGGGGCGAGCCCGTCGGCGTCCTTGACCGGATCTATGCGGTCCAGGATGGCGCCGGTGTCCAGATGAACAGGCAACGGCAGCTGCACGATGTAGCCGGTGCAGGCCGGATCCTCGTTGAGTTCGTCGATGACCTTCTCGAGTTCGGCCTGTGAGACGTCGGCGGGCAACTCTTTACGGATCGAGTTGATCCCGATGGTGGCGCTGTCCCGGTGCTTGGACCGCACGTAGTAGTGCGAGCCGGGATCGTCGCCGACCAGCACGGTAGCCAGGCCTGGCGTCACGCCGCGCTCGGTGAGTGCGGCGACCCTCGGCGCCAGTTCGGCGAAGATGGCGTCCTTGGTGGCCTGTCCGTCGAGCACCGTCGCCGTGTTGGTCCTGATCTTCGTCTCCTCCTCGTCGCCGCGGTCGAGCCCGCGATTGCGCTGCACGACCATTCTCGCAAAGCGCGGCTCAGCGTCTCCTCCGGCTGGGTAGTGCCGCGATGCCGACTGCGACCAGCGCGACCACGACACCACCGATCGTGCTCGGCGCCAGACCGGCGCCATGCGCGGGCAGGAAGAGGTCGAGCAACAAAGACCCGATCAGCTGACCGGCGATCGAGGCAAGACCGAGCAGCAGCACACCGATCCAGCGCACCACGAGCGCGGCGAACGCGATGAACGCGACGCCGATGAGCCCGCCCGCGTAGAGCACCGGATGGGACGGGACCTGGTCGGGCCCGCCCCGGATCAGGATGGAGACCACCCAGGCAAGGCCAAGCGCGGTCGCGCCGACGGTGAAGTTCACCAGGGTCGCGGTCATCGCATTGTGCGCGGCCGCGCCCACCCGACCGTTGATCGCCTGCTGCACGGCGACAGCGAGACCGGCTAGCACCGGTAACACCAACAACCACGATCGCGCTCCGGGCTCGTGGATGCCCCCTCCCATCGTGATGACGACCGCCACCAGCAGGAGCGCCGCTCCCAGGATGCGGCTGAGGCTGAGTGGCCGCGGACCGGCAGGCCCGAGTCCGATCTTGTCCACGATCAGCCCGCTCACCGCCTGGCCGGCCACCACACCGACGGTGAACATCGCCACTCCGAGCACGCCCACCGCGATGGACTGACCTGCGATCATGAGTGCCCCGCCGAGTCCACCGAGAAGGTGCCACCGGTGCAGCACTCGTTCGTGCAGCGCGGCCCGTATCCTGGCGACGCCGATGCGCATGCGCGGGAGTACCGGGAGCAGCATCAGCAGCACGGCGAGGCCGCCCGCGAACGAGATCGCGGCGGCGAGCATCGCGTCGTCAAGCTCGACGGCAAGCTGCCCGTTGATCCGAGCCTGAGCAGCGATCGCGACGCCGGAGATGAGCGCGAGGGCCACACCGACCGGTTTCTTGGCGCGGCGCGCCCGGTCACCCACCGTGATGATTTCCGCCCACTCCCGCTGTCGTCTTGGATACGCCCAGTTGGTCCAATGGCAGTGATCCTCACATCTACCTGTGCAGAAGCGCGCATTTCGAGTCAAGATGTTCGGGTGGCACATCCGACGCAGCTCAACGCGACCGAACAGGACACGCTGGTCAAGCAGATCGGCCTTGCTCTCTTGCGGTCAGCACCGCGAGATTGGCAACGCATCTCGGCCGACTATCGCGCGGTCGGCAGATACCACGAGCTGGACGGGGAGGTCACCCTGGCGGACGGCTCCACAAGGGAGTGGGTCGCCACGCACGACATCGCGACGCTGTTCGGCAGGCTGCGCGCCGGAATGTACCGCGACGAGCGCGGCACCTGGTTCAACGCGAGCTACCAACTCGACGCACCGTCCAGCTACAACCTGGAGTACGACCGCGAGGAGCCGCACTGGCACCTGATGCCGCCGCCGCAGGCCTACGCGGACGAACTACGCATGTTCCCGCGCTCCGAGGAGAACGTCCCGGACTGGCTGATGCGCAGAATGGCAGGACTGGGCCCGGAGCGGCCCGGCCCGCGTTTCCGGATCGCCCGCGTCTTCGACGGCACCGGCCCGTCCGGCAGGCCGCTGATCAATCGACCCGAGCTGGAGGTCGAGGAACAGGACAACCTGCTCGAGTATCTGAACTCGGCTCCTGTCGTACTGCCCGGCAGAGGACACGACATAGACCGTCTCGCACCCACCCCGGAGCCGGGGGTGCCGGTCGCGTTCCACAGCGACGGCAGCTGGATCTGGCCGGCCGCGGTGAACTACTACTTGGACCAATACGGCGTTTCACCCGAACCCGACCTGATCGAGCACATCAGGAACAACTCCTTCACCGTGCCCGAGGTCACCGAGGACCGGCGGGCCGCGGCGAACGCGTACCTGACCCGCGGCAACACGCCACCACCGCACGCTGTGCCCGCCGGTGCACCACCGATGCCGCGCGGCTTCCGGCAGGCGCCCGCGCCGCCCGCCCCGCCAGCCTTGTCACCGACGGTGGAGGTGTCTCCCGCGGAGCCGACCGGACGCCACTTCGCCGGCGAGGACCAGCCCGCCGAGCGCACCAAAGTGGCGATTCCCGCTACCGTGTTCGCCCCGCTGCCCGACCTTGATGACGACGACACCGACCTGACCTCGCCTGCGGTGGAGGTCACCGAGCCTGCACCCGAGGCTGGGCTCGACGCCGGGCAAGAAACCGGGCTCGCCGATGAGCCCGGCATCAAGCTTCTCCGCAGTAAGTTCGATGAGCTGGGCATTGAGGATTCCGCTTACGCCATCGGCGAAGCCACCCAGCACGGCTGGAGCCTCGAGCAGGTGCCGGAGGGATGGCGCGTGGGCTGGTACGACGAGTCGCTGACCAACCCGGCAGTGTTCGGCGACGCGGACGACGCGGCCGCATTCATGCTCGGCAAGGTGCTGCTCGCGCCGCGGGGCAGCGCGCCGAGCGCCAGGCACGAGTCCAGCGCGCATACGCGGGCGGAGGAGACACCGCCCTCGGTTGCCGACGCACTCAACCCACCGACGGCCGGCCCGGACGAACCACAACTGCTCACGCACGAACCCGAGCCCACCTCGGCGATGGCGTTGACCGACCTCCCGCCACGCCCACCCGCCGAACCGCCACCGACGGTGCTTGCGCAGGCGCCGGTCCCGCCGCCGCACCATCAGGCTGTCCCGGCTGGGACCGGAGCACCCTCACAGCCTGCGTCCGGTCAGCAGTGGCCGATCCAACCGCTGCCTGGCGAGCCGCCACTGACGCTGTTTCGCGGCAAGGAGCTACAAGAGCTACCCGCGGGAAGCGAACTCGACCGGTTCGGCACCACGGAGGGCAATCTGACCTACGCCGCAGGCACGCCGTTCTCGGAACGGTCCCTTGTGCCGGAGTGGGTCAACCGTCCGTACCACGTGTACCGAGTGCAGCGGCCCATCGAAGCACTTGCCGGGGTGGCGATCCCCTGGTTCAACCAACCCGGCGGCGGTGCTTCCTATCTGCTGCCTGCCTCGATCGAGGAGTTGCTGGCGGACGGCGTGCTGATCGAACTCGATCCGGGTGAGCCGCCGCTCGATTAGGCTAGCCCGCTGCGTCGAGGTGCACCCGCAGGCCCCGTGCTGCGGCGTAGGAGGCAAGCGGGTCACCCACGCCCTTCAGCCTGGTACACAGCACCGGCACGCGTGCATGAGCGCAGGACACGCGTCAGCGGAAGTCGCGGGATTTCGCCGGGATGCGCAGATCCAAGTGCTGCAACCGGTCGGCGAGCACACTCACCACGCCCTCGCCGTGCGCGGCATGTTCCACCACACCTCTGATCAGGAGGGCCGAACTGGACCTCGCCACCCGGCGATAGCGGGCCCACAGTCCTGGTGAGCAGACCACGTTGACCATCCCCGTTTCGTCCTCGATGTTGAGGAAGGTGACACCGCCCGCGGTGGCAGGCCGCTGCCGATGGGTCACCGCACCGCCGATCAGCACCCTGCTGCCGTGGTCGACCTCGGCCAGCTTGGCCGCGGGCACCACGCCGAGGTCATCCAGTCGCTCCCGGAGGAACTGGGTCGGGAAGCTGTCCGGGGAAAGGCCGGTGGCCCAGACGTCGGCCACCGCCAGCTCGACCCCGTCCATCCCCGGCAGCTCAGGCGCGTTCACGCCGACTCCGCTGCCCGGAAGCTTCTCCGGCCGCTCCTGAGCGACCGCGCCCGCCGCCCAGAGCGCTTTCCGCCGATCCGGTTCCCAGCAGCCGAACGCACCCGACGTCGCCAACGCCTCCACCTGATGCGCCCGCAACCGAATCCGCCGGGCAACATCCGCCATGTCCTTGAACGCCCCGCCCTGCGCCCGATCCTCGATGATCTGCTCGGCCAGCTTCTCCCCGATGGTGCGTACCGCCGCCAATCCGATCCGCACAGCGGGCTCGTTGTTCGTCTCGGACAGCGGCTCGAGCGTGGCGTGGGCGAGACTCGCGTTGATGCACACCCCGCGCACCGTGACCCCATGCCTGCGAGCATCTGCGACCAACGACTGCGGTGAGTAGAACCCCATGGGCTGCGCACGCAACAAGGCCGCGCAGAAGGCCGCCGGGTGGTAGCGCTTGAGGTACGCGCTGACGAACACCAAGTGGGCGAAGCTGAGCGCGTGGCTCTCCGGAAATCCGAAGTTGGCGAACGCCAGCAGCTTCTCGTAGATCCGCTCGGCGACTTCGGCACCGACGCCGTTGCCTGCAGCACCCGCGTAGAAGCGCTCACGTAGCCGCTCCATCTTCCTCGTCGACCGCTTGGCGCCCATCGCCCTGCGCAGTTCGTCAGCCTCGCCCGCGCTGAAGTTGGCGACATCGACGGCGATCTGCATGAGCTGTTCCTGGAACAGCGGGACGCCGTGGGTCTTGTGCAACGCCCGCTCCATCAGAGGATGGTCGTAGGTGGTGTCCTCCTGACCGTTGTGCCTGCGGATGAAGGGGTGTACCGAGCCACCTTGAATCGGTCCTGGTCGGATCAATGCGACCTCAACGGCAAGGTCGTAGAAGTTCTTCGGCTTGAGCCGGGGCAGTGTGGCCAGCTGCGCCCGGCTTTCCACCTGGAACACCCCGACGGCGTCCGCACGCTGCAGCATCCGGTACACGTTCTGATCGGCGAGGTCCAACTGGGCGATGTCGATCGAAACGCCCTCATGGTCGCGTACCAGATCAAGGGTGTAGTGGATGGCCGACAGCATGCCCAGCCCGAGCAGGTCGAACTTGACCAACCCGGCCACCGCACAGTCGTCCTTGTCCCACTGCAGCACGCTGCGATTCTCCATGCGGGCCCACTCCACCGGGCAGACCTCGCTCACCGGCCGATCAGCCAGCACCATTCCGCCGGAATGAATACCGAGATGCCGGGGAAAGTCGCCCAGTTCGTTGGCCAGGGCAATGACGGAGGTGGGGATGTCGTGGTCCCGCGCGGTTGCCGCCGCGCCCCACCGGTCGATCTGTTTGCTCCACGCGTCCTGCTGGCCGGGCGAGAACCCGAGCGCCTTGGCCACATCCCGCACCGCCGAACGCGCCCGGTAGGTGATGACATTGGCTACCTGGGCGGCACGTAGCCTGCCGTGCTTGGCATAGACATACTGGATGACTTCTTCGCGACGGTCGGATTCGATGTCGATGTCGATGTCCGGCGGGCCGTCCCGCTCCGGCGCGAGGAAACGCTCGAACAGCAACCCCCACCGGACCGCGTCGACATTGGTGATGCCGAGCGCGAAACACACTGCCGAGTTGGCGGCGGAGCCGCGCCCCTGGCAGAGGATGTCGTGCTCGCGGCAGAACCGGACGATGTCGGCGACGATCAGGAAGTAACCTGGGAATCCGAGGTCCGTGATGATCTTCAGCTCTCGTTCCAGCTGGTGGTAGGCCGCAGGGTTGGTTTCCCGCCTGCCGTATCGCTCCAATGCTCCGTAATAGGTCAACTGCCGCAGGTAGCTGGCTTCATTGTGTCCGACCGGAACATCGAACGGCGGCAACTGCGGCGCGACCAGGGTCAGGTCGAACGCGCACTCCACCCCGAGCAAAGCGGCACGCTGAACCGCACCGGGATAGCGAGCGAACCTGGCCCGCATCTCGGCGCCGGAACGCAGGTGCGCTCCGCCCGCGGGAGGCAGCCAACCGTCCATGTCGTCCAGGCTGCGCCGGGCCCGGATCGCGGCCAGGGCCGCCGCCATCCGTCCGCGCGCGGGCGCGGCGTAGTGCGCCACAGTGGTGGCCACCGTGGGCAAGCCGAATTCGGCAGCCAGAGTCGCCAGGATGTCGTTGTGCGCGCTGTCGACTGGCATCCCGTGGTCGAACAGTTCGACGAACACGTTGTCTTCTCCGAAGAGATCGCTCAGTTGGCGCAGCCGGGCGGCCGCGGCACGGTAACCGTCCGCGGGGGTTCCGGCAGACAGCGCGGCCCGAACCGGCCCCTTCCTGCAGCCGGTGAGCACCACACAGTCTCCTGCCACCTGTTCGGCGACGCCTTCTATGCGGTAGATCGGCTTGCCCTTTTCCGCCCCAGCAGGGGCCAGTTGCCCCTCGGTGATGGCCCGGCAGAGGCCGCCATAACCGCGATCGTTTCTGGCGAGCAACAGTAAGTGTTCGCCCTCCGGGTCGGCGATTCCGTTTTGGGGCGCGGAAAGTCCCATGCTCAGCTCGGTGCCGAACACGGTACGCATGCCCAACTCCTGTGCCGCCTGGGCGAAACGCACCACCCCGTACATACCGTCGTGGTCGGTGAGCGCGATGGCGTCCAGCCCAAGGCGGGATGCCTCCTCGACCAGTTCCTCCGGGTGGCTGGCACCGTCGAGAAAGCTGAAGTTGGAGTGACAGTGCAGTTCGGCGTAGGGAACCCGGAGATCCGCTCCCGCCTGGTCCGCACCACGCAGGTCTTCGAGATCATCCGGCCGGAAATAGCCCTCACGGCGTCGCGCCCACGCGGGACTGTCCGAGCCATCTCCCACCCCGGCCTCTTCCGATGGCTTTGGCCGCCCGGACAGGGTGCGCTCGAAATCCTTCCACCGCAGCGGGGGATTATTCCAGCCCATTACGTGTAGGTCCCTTCAACTATCCACTGTGGATGTCCCTGGCTTCGGAACACCAGCAGGAGCGCCGAGCTGTCCATCCCGTTACCTGCACCGGACTCCACGACCACTTGGATCCGTGCGCGCGTTCCGGCGGCGCTTGGTTCCCACCAACGCTCGTCCACCGGCCATGGGCCTGCCCAGCCGAGCACCCGTTGCGCCGGTTCGGCTTCGACCGCGACTCGATGCGGGATGCTCGTCAGGCTGTTGCGGCCGGTCAGCGCGACTGTGGCACCGTTTTCGTCGACCACCGTGGCCCGTACCTGCTGCGTGAATACCGTCGCAGGAGACGGCGCAGGAAGACGTCCCGGCCACGGCATCGGCTCCTCATCCGGCCCGCACGGATCGCCCCAGGGCACCAGCCGGACCCGATCGGCAGGACCCCGGCCACCGACCAGTACGGCGGTACACGCTTCTTCCGGGCCAAGCAGTCCCTGAACGCGCACCAGCGCGCGGCCTGCTCGCTCATCGGCGAGATCGTTACGGTTGCCGGGCCCGCCTCGGCCTTGCCAGAGCCCGAGTTGAAGTGCGGCGCCCTCGACGATTTCTTCCGGTTCCAGACGCAGCTTCACCACCCCGCTGGTCGGTCGAGACCCGGCATCGGCCCGCAGCCAGCTTTCGAACTGCCAGCGCACTCGATCGGCTATGCCTTGTGCGCTCACCGGTTCCGGGCACCGCCACACCCGCGCCAGCTCCTCCCCGCCCTCGGTGCGGGCGTAAATGCCGAGCCGGGTGCAGGCCAGGTCGTGCGCGGTCAGGCCGGAATGCAGCCGGTCCGCCAATGTCCTTGCCACGAAGGCCGCGGCATCGACACGGTCGAGCGGCGGATCGAAGGTGTCGACAACAGCCAGCTCCTGGGGCGGCCGCCGACGAGCGAGTGGCCGTTCCGATTGCCCCTTGGCGAGCCGATGCGCGAGCATCCCCTCCTGGCCGAACCGGGAAGCCACCGCCCGTTGGGACAACTCGGCGAATTGCCCGAGTGTGCGCAAACCCAGGCGCCGCAATAGATCCACGAGTTCCACTCGATCTTCGCCCGGCTGATCGAGCTCGCCGATCGGTAACGGCTCGAGGAACTCCGCATCGGCACCCGCGGCCACCACCGTCGAATGACGTGCGGCAAGCACCGCGGCGAACAACCCGTCGGCGATACCGATCTGACACTCCACTCCCGCCCGGTCCGACACATGGTCGACCAGCCGCTCGATCAGGGAGTGCTCTCCCCCGAAATAGCCTGCAGCGCCTCCGGCGGGCACCGCCACCACTCCCGGCCGGACGACGTCGACACCGACCACGAACTCCTCCACCGCGGCGGCGACCGGCTCGAACAACCGCGCGTCCCGAGCCGGATCGACGGCGAGCACAGCCAGATCGGGACAACGGGACTGGGCGTCTCTGCGTCGCATCCCCCTGCGGATTCCGTTCGCCCTGGCCACGGCGGAACAGGTGACCACCCGGTTGGCGGAGAACACCGCGGCGGGCTGATGCACCGGAACACCTGCGGCCGCACTGGCCGCGGTCACCGGCCAGTCCGGGCACCACACCACGAGCAACCGCTTAGTCATGCGCCCACCCTCGTGCCACCATGCCTACCCGACCTCCAGCGCCAGCGACTGCTCCACCTCGACCAGCGATGACCCGGCAATCTGCCCACCCGGCCCGGGCAGCAGGAATCTCGCCCGCGCGGGCCTCGCAGCCGCGCCCCTTCCACAGCCGTGCGCCGTGACCTCCCGCTCGCGCAGATAGCCGTGACCGGCGCCGTCGATCCCGTTCCAGAGCCCGGGCACGCACCGCAGTTCGACTTCGGCTCCCGGCCACGTCCCGGCGGCAAGCAGCACAGCGCCCCGGTGCCTCGCCCGCGCCGAAAGCTGCCGTGCCGCCCGGACGTCCGGCATCCCGCAACCGACAACAACCAGGTCAACGCCATCGAGGAGGGCGGCGGTGACCGGCACGAGTTCGGACCCAGGCGCTGGAACCAGGGCCAACCGGCTCGTCTCGACACCCAATTCGGCCGCCGCAACCACCCCGAGATCAGGCATCCCGACCACCGCCGCCCATGACCCCTGGGTCGTGGCTTCCGCCAACAACGCCAGGAGCAGGGATCTCGAACCACCGACCGATACCGTGCTCCCCCTGCGCAGCCCGCCGAACGGAAGCACCCCCGCGAGTTCCGGAAGCACCGGGAGGAGCTTTCCGGTCACCGAGTCGTGCACAGCGGCAGCGGCCACCCCGCTGGCCGTCCCTACCCCCGGCAAGGACGCCAGCCGCGCCACTGCCTCAACAGGAGCAAGCGAACCGACCACCGACTACCACCTCCCGCGAAGCCGCGACCACGCGCACAGACATGACGTCCGATGCGCTCACTCGAACCTCGCCGCGGGGAAGACGGCGACCAACCAGCAACAGTATCGAACATGTGTTCGACGCTGATAGTCAACACCTAGGAGCGGGGGATGTCAAGCCGAACGCGGCACTCAACCCACCGGGGGTTTGGGGCAGTTAGCGGTCACCCAAGGTGGGGTTTGGGGGTCTTGAAGACACCCAAACGACGCACCCCATCTGATCAGTGGGCGAAGTGGCGCGTCCCCGTCAGGTACACGGTTACTCCTGCGGCTTCCGCCGCCGCGATGACCTCGGCATCACGCACCGAGCCACCTGGTTGGACGACCGCACGTACGCCCGCGTCGAGCAGGACCTGCAGGCCATCGGGGAACGGGAAGAACGCATCCGAAGCGGCGACGGAGCCCTCGGCCCGGTCCCCCGCCCGCTGCACAGCGAGATGCGCCGAGTCGACCCGGTTGACCTGACCCATGCCGACCCCGACCGAGGCGCCGTCCTGTGCGAGCAGGATCGCGTTGGACTTCACCGCCCGCACCGCGCGCCACGCGAAAGCCAGGTCGGCCAGCGTGGCCTCGTCGGCCGCCGCACCGGTGGCCAGCGTCCAGTTCGCCGGGTCATCGCCCTCGGCATCGATCGCGTCCGCTGTCTGCAACAGCAATCCGCCGGTCACCGGACGCAGTTCGGGGCCGCCGCGCTGCGGGGGTGCGCTGAGCAGAATCCGGATGTTCTTCTTGCGCTGCAACACATCTACCGCACCCTCGGCATAGGACGGCGCGACGAGCACTTCGGTGAACACCTCGGCCACCTGTTCGGCCATCTCCACGGTGACCTCGCGGTTGGTCGCGATCACCCCGCCGAACGCGGACACCGGGTCGCAGGCGTGCGCCTTCCGATGCGCATCGGCGATGTCCATATCGGACACTGCGATGCCGCACGGGTTGGCATGCTTGATGATCGCTACCGCGGGCAGCTCATGGTCGTAGGCCGCGCGCACCGCGGCGTCGGCGTCAACGTAGTTGTTGTACGACATCTCCTTGCCGTGCAACTGCTCTGCGGTGGCAAGCCCGGGACGCCCCGAGGTGTAGAGCGCAGCCTGCTGATGCGGGTTCTCGCCGTAGCGCAATACGCTCGACCGCCGCCAGGTCGCGCCGACCCACCCGGGAAAATCGGTGCCCGGCTCGGGGGCGAGCACGCTGCCCATCCATGATGCGACCGCCACGTCATAGCTCGCGGTGTGCCGGTAGGCGTCCGCGGCGAGCCGGGTGCGGTCGGCGAGGTCGAATCCGCCCGCACGCACCCGCTCCAGCACCCACTGGTAGCGGGCGGGATCGACCACGACGGCCACGCTGGCGTGGTTTTTGGCCGCCGCGCGCACCATCGCAGGCCCGCCGATGTCGATCTGCTCGACGCAGTCCTCGGGCGCGGCACCGGAGGCCACCGTCTGCTCGAACGGGTACAGGTTCACCACGAGCAGGTCGAAGGGTGCGATCCCGAGCCGGCGCAACTGGTCGGCATGGTCGGGTTTGCGCCGATCGGCCAGCAGCCCGGCGTGCACCCGCGGGTGCAGCGTCTTGACCCTGCCGTCCAGCGACTCAGGAAACCCGGTGACCTCCTCGACCGGTGTGACCGGCACGCCGGCGTCGGCGATCACCTTGGCCGTGCCACCGGTTGACACGATCTCCACACCCGCCGCGTGCAGCCCGGTGGCCAGCTCGAGCAGCCCGGACTTGTCCGAAACACCGATCAGCGCACGCCGCACCGCTCTCTTACCCGAGGGATCAGTCACGACAAACTCACCTTTCGCTCGGTCACGGTGCAGCCATGGCGGGCCAGCTTCGCTACCACGTCAACCAGAAGTCTGCGCTCGACGGCCTTGATGCGTTCATGCAGGCTCGCCTCGTCATCATCCGGCTCGACCGTGACCGCTTCTTGCGCGATGATCGGGCCGGTATCCACACCGGCGTCGGCGAAGTGCACCGTCGACCCGGTGACCTTGACCCCGGCGGCCAGCGCATCGGCGACCGCGCGCATGCCGGGAAACGCGGGCAGCAGGGCCGGATGGGTATTGATCACCTGCGACTCGAAGCGGGCGAGGAACTCGTCGCCGAGGATCTTCATGAATCCGGCCGACACGACCAGATCGGGTTCGTAAGCGGCGACCGCCTTGGTCAGCGCCGCATCCCACGCCGCGCGATCCGGGTGATCGGCGAGCCGTACCACGAAATGCGGGACCTCGGCCTGCTCGGCCCGCCTCAGCGCCCCGACATCGTCCCGGTCGGCGCAAACGGCCATGATCTTGGCGGGATACCCCGGCTGCCGGGTCGCGTCGAGCAATGCCTGCAGCAGCGTGCCGGAACCGGAGGCAAGCACCACGATCTTGGCAGGCGAAGTGAACTCGATCCGCCGAGGGCGCGCACCCGCAGGCGGTTGCGACGTACGCTCCAACGCTTCTCCTCGATAACTCCCGCGCTCCCGACGCGATCGACGGGCACCAACACCCTAGACACGAATAAGGACATCGCGCGCAACAGGTCACTCCGGTAGTGACTCAATGCTCCTCGGCAGCCGGTTCCGGCCGTTCGGCAGCTGCCCCTGAGGTGTCATCTGCGGTGTCCTCGGATCCGGCGACGTCGGGATCGTCCGCCGATCGGGTGTCGTCCGCCTCGGTGTCGTCACGCTCATCCGGATCGTCGGCGGCGGCCTCCGCTTCCTGGGCTGCGGCCTCCGCTTCCTGGGCTGCGGCCTGCTGCGCGGGCTGGGGACCGGCGAACCAGGCAACGAGGCCGCCGGGGATGGCGATCCAGCAGAAGGCGGCCAGCGAGAACAGCCCCACCGGGATGACCACCCCGCCAAATGGCCCGGAACCCAACTGCCCACCAGCAAAAGTGCCGAGCACGACGCAGGTGAACCCGATCAGCGCTCCGGCGACCCCCAGCACGCGGAGCCGAACCAGCGGAACCGGATCAGCTCGGCGATAGGTCCATCCGACCAGCGCGCCGACGCAGGCGGGCAGCACCAGCAACAGCAGCCACCAGCCGGCATGGCCATCGGGGATCCCCGCGAGCAGCGGAACACCGGGGACCGCACCGCCGGTGAAACCGAACGGGCTCACCGACACCGAGCCGAAGGAGAACCCGGGGCCGGTAGCGAAGGCCAGCGCGCAGAGCACCGCGTTCGGCAGGTACGCCAGGGACAACAGCAGCATGCCGAATCCGCTGCCGAACCCTGGCGCATTGGCGGCGAACAACCCGTGCATGGTCGGCGCGGAGAGCACCGAGGAGAGCGTGAGCACCAGGGCGCCGACCGCGAGTAGCCCGGCCATGCCCAGCCACGCGGCCCGCAGGCCGATCACGGCGACGTCATCGATGTAGGGCCGAGCGAGGTCGAGCAGCCCGCATCGCCTGGCCAGCCCCGCGGTCGCGGACAGCCCGGAGAGCAAGGCGGGAAGACCGAACGCGACCGGCGGCTGCGCGGTGACCGAGCTACCGTTGGCGGCGATCGCGATGGTCGCGCCCACCACCCCGTACATGCCCGCGATGGTGCCGATCACCGGGATCGCCTGCCGCGGCTCCGCGTAGCCAAGGCGTCCAGCGACATCCCCGGCCGATCGCGCGACCAGCGCACCCGCAGCGATGGTCAGCACCAGCGGAAGCAGCCCGAGTTGCTGACCGTCGATGGTCAGCGGCACCTGGTGCGCCGCGAGCCAGCCGGGTGCGGCAGCCAGCAGCACACCCGACGCGGAGAATCGCGCCGGTGCGGCCAGCGCATTGACCACCGCCAGCAGCGCGGCGATCGCGGCGTATCCGGCCAGCAGGGGCCACGCTGCCGCGGCGAGCAGCACGCGAACCCGGTCGACCGCAGGCGACACACGCTTCCCTTCACTCCATTGGCCTAGCACCGACCACCATCGCACCTGGATCGGGCCGAACGGAGCAGCCACGCCGCCCGCGCCGACGTGGTGTGGGCACACACACTCCGTCGGGTCAATGGCAAGGTCCGTGGCCGGAACTCCGGCCACGGACCTTGACTGACGCTTCCGTCGCCGGGTTACCGCTCGCTCTCCGGCTTCTGCGGCGGCTGCTCCTGCCCGTAGTTCGGCGGCTGCTGGTAGAACTGGCCCTGCTGGGATGCGTACTGGGTCTGCTGCGGCATCGGGCCCTGCCCGGCAGGGGGCTGCGGCTGCTGCGGCTGGGCAGGGCCGGGCGCACCGCCGAACTGACCGGGATGACCGACCGGACCCGCGGGCGGCTGCTGGCCATACTGACCAGGCTGACCGAACTGGGCGGGCTGACCGTAAGCAGGTTGCTGCTTGGGCTGGGGCAGTTTGAGCACGCCGTAATCGGACAGCAACGCGGCCAGCGCGACCAGCATCTGGAAGATCGACAAGATCAGCAGGAAGATCACGGCCCCGGGAACCGATGGGCCCTCGACCACTCCGCTCAGCACGATGAAGAAGCCGAGCACGGACAGCAGCACGATCACCGGCAGCAACGTCGGGCCCTTCGGCAGCACGTGCAACGCGGCGAGCAGCCCGGCAAGCAGCATGAACTGAACCGGGTCGTCGAAGGAAAGGAAGCCGCCACCGAAACCCACGCTGTCGGAGAAGCTGAGGAAGTAGGCGAGAAGACCTAGCAGCGTCACCGCGAGCGGAAGGATCACGCCAAGGCTGATCGACCCACCGCGGCTTGTCTCCTGCTTCGGCGCCTGCGGTGCGGCAGGGGGCAGGTACTGGGTCCCCTGCCCCTGCTGAGGCGGTTGCGACTGCGGCCCCTGGGCCGGGAATCCGCCGCTGGGGAAGGACATCCGTGCTCTCCTGTCGTTGGTCGTCTGGCAGTGCCGGAACGGACGAAGCTGGGTACCACACGGTACCCAGCTCCCGGCAAGACCACTACAGGCCCCTGAAGATCTCCCGAGCCAGTTCGGCGGTCTCACTCGGCGTCTTGCCGACCTTCACGCCTGCCGCTTCGAGCGCCTCCTTCTTGGCCGCCGCGGTACCCGCGGAACCGGAGACGATCGCGCCGGCGTGACCCATGGTC
>JBOHER010000097.1:0-4465 GCA_050701115.1 Haloechinothrix sp.
GCGCCCGATGACGAGCACCAGCTCGGTCTCGGGGTCGAGTCGCCGCGAAAGCCCCGGGTGCACCACCTCTTCCCCTGGTCCGATCACGGACGCCGCCGGCTTGAGGAACAGCAGCGGCTCATCGCTAGCGCCTCGCGGACCGGGATATCGCTGGTGCCGTACTAGTTCGCGAGGTTTCGCAGGACGAGCCGGGTGCCGGACACCAAATCGTTGCTGAGGATGAGGGGCAGCGGATCGCGCGCCCTGGGGAGATGAGCCGGCGTCTTGGCGTTCGTAGGGGCTTGAACCTCCCCTCCCTCTAGACATCCGGGCGACCCCATGCAATGCTTGCGGCTTGCACCATACGGTATGCAGTATGGAGAAACGGATGTTGGCTCAGATTCAGGCGTACGGAATCGGTCCCGGCCGCGCCGGCTGCGCGTCGTTCCGACCGGCGGGTCGAGGACGGCGCAGCTTCAGCCACACATCGCTGCAGCTCCCGGCGGTTGACCCGCTGCGTCCCACTCGCCACCGCTTCCCGAGTTCCCGCAGCACACCTCATCTGCGGGGTCGTCTCGTCAACGTCGCGGCGGCCCCTCCGAACGACAGCAACAGAAATCATCGATCTGACGCAACTGGACTATTGGAGGTTCTGCGATGACCGGCGACGACGGTGTTAAGGCGACACAACAGCTCAATGGGACTGATCGAGTCGACCAGAACGTGCGTGTCTGGCATGCCGGTCGACAGGAACCCATGCCGATCAAGGAACTTCCCGAGGCGCCGTCTTCGGTGCACATAGTCGGTCCCGCCATGGTGCTGGTGGCTCTGGGCGTCGGACTCGGCGAGACGTACATGTGGCCGCGGCTCGTGCTGGTCTTCGGGCCGGAGATCCGTTGGCTCTTCTTGATCGGCGTCACATTGCAGGCCGTCGTCATGCTCGAGATGGCCCGCTACGCGATTGCGACGGGCGAGAGCATCTTCTTCGGCGCCGCCCGGGTGGCTAAACCTTTGATGTGGTTCTTCTTCGCCGTGGCAGCCCTTGTCTATATCTGGCCGGGCCATATGTCGGCCGGGGCCGCTGCGCTGGAACAGATCACGGGAATCCCCTGGCTCATATCGGCCATTGTGGGACTCCTGCTCATCGGTCTGGTCTTCAGCTTCGCGAAGGTCGTCTACAACGTCGTCGAGAACCTCCTGTCGGTCCTCATGGGAGTTCTCGTCATCGGCTCGGCGATCGTGGCGGCGCTGGTGGGGACGTTCAGCGACCTGACGGCCACGCTCGCCGGCATGTTCTCCTTCGGCTACCTGCCAAGCGAGGTGATGACGGCCGCGTGGTTCCCCATCATCGTCGGGTCGATCGCATTCGCCGGCCCGTCCGGGATGCAGCAGATGTGGTACACCCTGCACCTCCGGGACAAGGGTGCCGGTATGGGCGCGCACATCCCGAAGATCCGGGGTCTCACGCACGCAGCCGAAGAGGAAGCCATGCCCTCGCGCGGGTTCATGGTAGACACCGAGAACCCGGACGAGATGCGCAAGTGGCAGGGCTGGCGGCGGTGGGTGTATAGCGATGCCATCATTCTGTTCTGGGGCATCACCATGCTCGTCACGGTCGTCTTCACCGTCCTGGCCCAGGCCGCGGCCCGGGAGAATCCCGACGTGCAGACACTCCTCATTGCCGGTGAGCAAGACGCGGCGCTCACCGCGATGGCCGACGCCTTCAGCTCCGCGGGTGGTGTGGCTCTTGGCATCATGTTCTTCGGCTTCATCTCGCTGGTGGGCTGGAAAGGCAGCCTCGGTATCTTCGACGCGTTCGCGCGTGGCCAGGCCGACATGACCTACTTCTTCGTTCCCGGCGCCAAGCGCTTCAAGCTGTCGCACATCTACTTCGGGTTCCTGTGGGGCGTCATCGCGTTCGGCATCCTGATCCTGCTGTTTGGCCCGGCGGACGGACCGGCGCAGATGCTCGACATTCTGGCCTTCCTGTCTACGTTCGCCATGGGCGCGTACTGCGTGGTGCTCCTGCTGACGAATAACCTGCTGCTGCCCAAGAAGATCCGTCCGAACATGGTGACCAACGTGATCATCGGATTTGGTGCGGTGTTCTATCTCGGCATGCTGTTCTATAGCCTGGTCCGCTTCGGTGCGGTGTTCTGAGTGGACAGCGTGTCAGTATCAGCGAAACGCCGCATCGCTGAGTTGTTGCTACCGGGATGCGTGATCGGCCTGGCCACTGGGGGAATAGCCGGCGGGTTGGCGGCATTAGCCGGCCTGCCTGTCGGCTACGCGGCCGCAACCGTGTTTACGTTGGGAATCCCGTTGGCGATCTTCGGCATGGGCTACAACTTGCTGCTCGCCGCGGGCAGAGTGCGTCTCGGAGGAGTGGCTCCTGCGGCGCTTTACTGGCTGGTCTTCTTCCCGCTCGCGCGTCTCCTGCACGAGATCATGTTCGACATTGTGTCCGGCATGGCGATCACTCTGCCGGACACTCTAGTCCCTTTCCTCGCCTACCAGGCGATCTTGAGCATAGGATATGCAATCGGTTTCGTTTGGCTGCACGAACACCTGGCTCCGTTCTGGTGGATCCGGGTGAGGGGGCACAATCCAGTGGCTCGCCGATACGTCGAGCAGTACACGAATCAGGCAGCCGCGCTGCAACGCCGGAAAGAGGCCCAACAGGATCGCCACAAGAAGCGGCGTCGCACGCCGTCGTCGGCGTCGTAGCGGCTTCCACGGAGGCCGATCGCAGAACCCGGCACTTCTCGGCAGGTCGGTCCTGCGCAGCGCAGGTCCAGTCGGTGACCGTGGCGTCGACCGCCTTGATGTGGTCGCGCGGTTGCCTGACCACGTGTTCTCGTTCGTGTTATGGACATCACAACGAAACCATGGCACACTACATACACCATACTGTATGCCGAACGAGGTGCGCTATGTCTCATCCAGCGGTGAGGGAGTTACACGACGTTTACGGCCGGCGATACCGAGTCGGCGAGACCGATCGTGACTTGGTCGGGCGCTCTCGCACGTGGATGCTCTGGGCCGCCTGGTTGGCGATGCTGGTCGCGAGTTCGGGGCAGTACGGCTACGGCGCCTTGATGCCGATTCTCGGCAGCACGCACGGATGGAGCCTGGCGGAGGGCGGCTGGGTGTTCGCGGTCTGGATTCTGTGCCAGAGCGCGACTGTCTACCCTGCCGCGCGGCTTCGCGTCAGGATACATGTTGCGCCGGCAACGACGCTGTTGATCGGCGCCGCTCTGTGTGGCGCTGGGCTGGTCACGCTCGGCACTTCGAGCAGTATCGTTGTCGTGCTGGTCAATCACGGCGTGCTCGGCGGTATCGGGGCCGGTCTGATCTACGGCACATGCCTCGGCGTCGTCGCGATGTGGTACCCGGAACGGCCCGCGCGCACGGCATTCGTGAGTGGTGCGTTCGCGTACGGGTCGATCCCGTTCGTGGTACTGGCGGGGCAGTTCGCCGCGCCCGGCGACATCGAGGCGTTCCTGGCCCTTGCCGGTGTCGCTGTCATCGTGCTCGTCGGCGCAGCCGCGATGGTGCTGCGGGATCCACCGGCCTACTGGTGGCCTTCGCACGTCGATCCACGGGAGTGGGCCGTGGACAAGTCGGTGAATCCCGGTCTACGCAACAACCGGCCCGCCATCCGTCGTTACACGCCCGTCGAGATGATCCGCTGCCCGGTCTCCCGGCTGCTGTACCTGGCGGTGACATGCGCGACCGCGGTCGCGCTGTTCGACATCGCCTACCTCGCGGTGTTCGCCGCCGACAGCGGATGGGGGTCAGGGTTGGCCGTGGTGGCACTGGCTCTGCTCGCGGCGGCCAGCGGCGTTACCAGGACGGTGGCCGGGTGGGCAGGCGAGGCATTCGGTCGTGGTCGCGTCGTCCGGCTGGCGCTCTACGGTGGGGCAGTGGCGCAGCTGATGCTACTGCTGAGCCAGGAACGATTCGCGGCGCTGTTGCTGGCGGGTGCCGCGCTCGCCGGCGCTGCTGCGGGCGCCTGCTTCGCGCTGCTGCCGGGCCTCGTGGAAGGGCATTTCGGTGAACGACCAGGCCTGCCGAACTTCGGCGTGTTCTATGGGGCAAAGGCAATGGGTGGCTTGATCGGCGTCGCTCTCGCCGGGCACGTTGTCAGCACACACGGCTATCCGATGGTATTCCTCGTGGCCACGGTGCTCAGCCTGGCCGGTGCCGGGCTGGTGCGTCTGCTGCGGCAGCCGGGCAGGCCCGGACTCTTCCTGCCAGGTTCCGCGAAAACAGTGATGTCCAGGTAGCCCGACGAGTAACGGCCGGGCACCGTGAGGTGCCCGGCCGTTACGGCCCACCAGCCGCCTACAGCTGGCTCCGAGCCAGTTCGGCGGTCTCACTCGGCGTCTTGCCGACCTTCACGCCTGCCGCTTCGAGCGCCTCCTTCTTGGCCGCCGCGGTACCCGCGGAACCGGAGACGATCGCGCCGGCGTGACCCATGGTC
>JBOHER010000098.1:0-4154 GCA_050701115.1 Haloechinothrix sp.
TACCCCTCGATCGCGGACCCCGAGGAGGTGCTGCAGCGGGCCCTGGCGGTTCCGCCGGTGCTGCCCGTCAACTACCTGGTGTTACCGGACGGCTCGGTGCAACGGATCACCGATCCGGTGATATTCGGTAGTCCCGACCAGGTGCGTGCAGCCGTCCAGCGCCACCTGGACGTACAGCCGTGACATCCTCGAAGCAGGCGGTATCGAATCCCGTTCCGCGGGCTGTATGCCCCGCTGATCGTGGAGGATCCCGCCGACGGCTCCGACTACGACGACGAACTGGTCGTGGTGCTCGATGACTGGCTCGAGGGTCTCGACACCAACTCCGATGCCGTCCTCGACAATCTCAAGAACAACGGCATGACCATGGATCCAGACCGGCGATCGGGTGCGGTTGCGCTTCGAGAGCTCCTCGATGATGTTTCACCCGATGCACGTGCACGGTCACACGTTCCAGGTGCGCGGACAGGGCGGCCGGGGAGCCCGCAAGGACTCCGTCATGGTCCTGCCGAAACAAACCGTGGGCTGTGGTTTACCCTGCCCCTCCCTCCAAGTTCCGGTGCAGCGACCAGGACCACGCGGCGAACCCTTGCTTTCGCCACGGCTGATGCGTAAGTTTGGTGAACCGAAACTTTGCTGCCTGGCTGGAGAACCGCGTGCGGAATGCTGGAGCTTTACTGAAACGGGCCCGGTGATGGTCGAGTCGTCGCGGCGCCGAATCCTGATCGGTGGAGTGCTGGCGGGAACCGCTGGCGCGGCCCTCGGCGTCCGCGGGGTGTTGACCGCGTCCGCCGACGACGGCGTCGAGTACGCGGGCGGGCATGCGCATGGGGTGCCGAGCGGGCACGGCGGCGGGGCCAATGGCCCGACGTTCCGCAAGGGCAGCATGGTCGATCACACCGCGAACGGTTTCCATCCCACCGAGGTGCTGCGGGACTTCGACTACGGCCGCGTCTCGCGCACCTCCGACGGCCGGGTGCTGCGCGAGTGGGAGATCCACGCCAGCGACGAGGACATCGAGATCGCGCCGGGGGTGCGGTTCCCGGCCTGGACGTTCAACTCCCGCATCCCGGGACCAACCCTGCGTTGCACCGAGGGAGACCGGCTGCGGGTGACGTTCACCAACGGTTCCGCGCACCCGCACACCATGCACTTCCACGGCATCCATCCCGCCGAGATGGACGGTGTCCCCGACATCGGGGCCGGTCTCATCGCGCCGGGTGCGACCACGGTCTATGAGTTCGACGCGGAGCCGTTCGGCCTGCACCTGTACCACTGCCATGTGGGCCCGCTGGCCGAGCACATCGCGCGCGGCATGTACGGCACGTTCGTCATCGATCCGAAGCAGGGTCGTCCACCGGCCGATGAGCTGGTGATGGTGATGCACGGCTACAACACCACCTTCGACGGCGAGGGCAACCAGCTGTACGCGGTCAACGGGATTCCGTTCCACTACATGCACGAGCCGGTGCGGGTCCGCCGGGGTGAGCTGGTGCGGATCTACCTGGTCAACACGTTGGAATACGACCCGATCAACAGCCTCCATCTGCACGGAAACTTCTTCGACTACTACCCGACCGGCACCAGCCTGGAGCCATCGGAGTTCACCGACACCATCGCGCAGGCCCAGGGCCAGCGGGGCATCTGCGAGGTGCGGTTCAAGCACCCGGGACGGTTCATGTTCCACGCCCACAAGTCGGAGTTCGCCGACCTGGGCTGGATGGGCTTCTTCGAGGTGACCGAGTAAATGAGCGGCAAGCTGGAGTCGATGCGGACCTGGGTGCCAGCGGCGGGAGTCGCCGCGCTCATCGGGCTCGCCCTGACCGCGCTCGCCCTGCTCGGTGGCCACACCCTGCCGGAACGGGCGGGGCCACCGATCGAGCAGTTCGCCGTCGAGCGCACCGAGCTGACCCCGGGCACCATCGCACTGACCGTACGCAACACCGGTCCTGACCCCATCCAGGTCGCGCAGGTGTTCGTCAACGACGCCTACGTAGACTTCACCGGCGGCGAAGCACCGATCGGCCGCCTTGGCACCGACAGGTTGCGCCTGAACTATCCATGGCAGGACCAGCAGCCCTACCACGTCTCGATACTCACCTCGACCGGAGCGGTGATCGAACACGAGATCCCGGCCGCGGTGGAAACCCCGCGCGCCGACAGCGGGTTCTTCGCGGTGATGACGCTTCTGGGCACCTATGTCGGCATCATCCCGGTGGTGCTGGGCATGTTGTTCCTGCCCACCCTGCGCCGCATCGGCGGGCGCGGCGTGCGGGTGCTGCTCGCAGTCACCGTTGGCCTGTTGGCCTTCCTCGCCGTCGACGCCACCCTGGAAGGGTTCGAGCTGGCCGAGCGCGCCGGTGGCGCCTTCGGCGGGGCAGCCCTGGTAGTGCTCGGCGGAGTGCTGGCCTTCCTCGCGTTGACCGTGGTTGATCACCAACTCAGCCGAGGCCGCCCCGAGCACGCCGGCGGGACCCGGCTGGCCCTGATGATCGCGATCGGCATCGGCCTGCACAACCTCGGCGAAGGCCTCGCGATCGGCGCAGCCTACGCCGTCGGGGAACTCGCCCTCGGCGTCTCCCTGGTCATCGGGTTCACCATCCATAACACCACCGAAGGGCTGGCGATCGTTTCCCCGCTCACCGAACACCGGCCCACCATCGGCAAGCTACTCGGCCTCGGTGTGCTTGCTGGAGCACCGGCGATCGTGGGCGCGCTCATCGGCGGCACGGTCAACAACGCCGAAGTCTCCGCATTCCTGCTCGGTGTCGGCGTCGGCGCCATCGTGCAGGTCATCATGCAGATCGTGCCTGCACTCCGCGACCGGGCAGGCCGACTGCTTGACCCGGCCACCATTGGTGGCGCGGCCGCCGGGCTGCTCGCCATGTACCTCACCGGACTGCTGGTTACCGCCTGAGCCGATCATGCCCTGGCTGTGATGTCGCGAACAACAGACCCGGCACAAGTTTCCGCTTACTAGCTGCGTTAGTACACTGGTCGCGATATCCGCAGCCTCGAAGGCCTGGAGGTGGACCTTGCCGCTGCCCGCGTTACGGAAGTCATCGGCTGCCACGGGCTTCGCCGCGATTGTCACAGTGCTCGGCGTTCTCCTCGCCGCCTGCTCCACCGGCAGCGACGCGGTGATTTCGGGCGGACAGTTCGAGTTCGTCTCGCCGGGCGGTAAGACCAGCATCTTCTACGACCCTCCGGAGCAAAGGCGAATGGTTGGCCAGTTCTCCGGCGAGAGCCTGATGGAGGAGGGCAAGCGGATCCGCCTGTCCGACTATGCGGGCAAGGTCGTTGTGCTCAACGTGTGGGGCTCGTGGTGCGGGCCGTGCCGGTACGAAATGCCCGAACTGCAGCGGGTACACGACAAGACCAAGGACGCCGGCGTGCAACTGCTGGGCATCGACGTACGGGACGACGCCCGCAGCGCACCGATGGACCTGGTGGACAACCTGGGCATCACCTACCCCTCGATCTTTGACCCACCCGGGCGAACCCTGCTGGCGTTGAAGGGCTACCCGCACAACATCGTGCCGTCGACGATCGTGCTCGACAGGCGGCACCGGGTGGCGGCGATCTTCCTGAAACCGCTACTGGAATCCGATCTCTTACCCGTCGTGCGGCGATTCGCCGCCGCAGAGCCCGAGCGGAAGACAGCGTGACCCTGACCGAGTTCGTCATCGCCGGCCCGGTGCTGCTGGCCGCGCTCCTCGCCCTTGCCGCTGGGACGATCTCGTTCGCCTCACCGTGCTGCGTCCCACTGGTACCCGGTTACCTCGCCTACCTGGCCGGCCTGGTGGGAGCCGACGCCCCACCCGTCGACGGCGAGCGTCCGGTCTCGCGCGCCGGGCGGTGGCGACTGGCCGGGGCGGCGCTGCTGTTCGTGGCGGGCTTCACCGTCGTGTTCGTCGCGGCCGTGGTCGTGGTGCTCGGCGTCTCGGACGTGCTGCTGCGCAACGAGGCAATACTGCAACGAGTCGGCGGTGTGATCACCATCGCCATGGGCCTGGTCTTCGTCGGCATGATTCCTATGCTGCAGCGTGACGTCCGGATTCACCGAGTGCCGCGAGGTGGCGTCGCCAGCGCCCCGCTGATGGGCGCGGTCTACGGCCTGGGATGGACGCCGTGCCTTGGCCCCACCCTGACGG
>JBOHER010000099.1:0-10996 GCA_050701115.1 Haloechinothrix sp.
ATCACCCGGTCCACCAACTCCGGGGTGAAAACCTTCGCCAGCACCCCGATCCCGATCCGGTCCACCAGCCGATCCCCGGCCACCACCTGCTGCCCACGACGCGCCACGCAGTCGATCTTACATCAACGCAAGACTAACTTAACGCCATTGGGCCAGGGCCCGGCTTGACAATAGGATCGAGCGTCGATTCTATAGGAAACATGCCTGCGGAAACACTCCTGCCGTTCCGGCGTGATGGGCTCGTCGACCGCGTTTACGACGTTCTGCGCAGCCGCATCATCTTCTGCGAACTGGAGCCGGGCGCGAAGTTGAATATGGACGCGCTGTCACGCGAGATGAGGGTGAGCCAAACACCCATTCGCGAGGCGATCAACCGGCTCGCGAGCGAACGTTTGGTACTGATCGAGCCGTACCGCGGTGTCCGCGTCGCTCCCCTGCTGTCGGAAGCCCAGTTGAACGACCTGATGCGAGCGCGATTGGTCATCGAGGTCGGTGCTGCCCGGTCCGCTGACATCGCAGTTCCCGAGGCGGCAGCGACCGAACTGGTCTCCAGGATGGACGAACTCGCCCGTGCCGATGCCCTGGATGTGCGGGCGTTCAACGAGGCCGATGCAGCCTTTCACCGCACCCTCGTGGCGGCGGCTGGTAACGAGTTCCTGCTGCAGGCCTTCGACGACCTGAAGGCCCACGTCCAGATTGCACGTCACTTCCTGAGGCGCTCTTCGGGCGAAGCGCGGGAGGCCAACCTCGAACACCGACGGATACTTGCGGCTGTACGCAAGGAGGATCGGGTGCGCTTGCAGCAAGAGCTCACCGCACATGTTGAGGGTGTGCTGACGCGTCTCGCCCGGCCCACGCAAGGGGACGGCTCGTGAGTTCGCCAACCGCGGCAGAGGTCATCGTCCAGACGCTGGCGGAGGCTGGGGTCCGACGGTTCTATACCGTGCCGGGCGAGTCGTTCCTTGAGATCATCGAGGCGGTTACCGCGCACCCGCGGCTGCGCCTGATCTCGACACGGCATGAGTCCGGTGCAGGCTTCATGGCCGAGGCCGATGCCAAACTCATCGGCGTTCCCACTGTGGCTATGGCCACTCGGGCGGTGGGCGCGGCAAACCTTGCCATAGCAGTCCACACCGCGCGACAAGACTCCACGCCGATGGTGGTGCTGCTCGGCCAGGTCGAGACCGGCTTCTTGGGCAGGGAGGCATTCCAGGAGGTGGATCTCCCGGCCTTCTACCGCGAGATCACCACTTGGAGTGCGACACTGTATCGCCCCGACCGTGCTCGCGAGTACGCCATGGAGGCCGTGCGCCGAGCTACATACGGGCGGCCAGGGCCGACCATGCTTGCGTTGCCTGCCGACCTGCTCGGGCAACCGGAGGGTTCCTCGACGATGCGTCCACTGGCCCCACCACCTGCGCCCGCAGCCGCGGCACACGATGTGCGGGCCTTGGCCCAGGAGCTGGCGGCTGCGGAACGACCCGTGCTAATCGTCGGCGGCGGGAGTCTACGATCGCGAGCGAACGTTGTGGATCTCGCTGAGCGAACCGGCGCGGGCGTCTACAGCGCTTTTCGTCGCCAAGACGCCTTCCCGAACGACCACTCCCACTACCTCGGCCATCTAACGCTGGGGACTCCCCAGTCGCTGCTGCAGCCACTTTCCGCCGCCGATGTCGTCGTGGCGATCGGGTGTCGGCTGTCCGAGGTGACCACACAGGGATACTCGCTACCCCGACAGGATCAACGCCTCTATGTGTGCGATACGGACCCCGACACCGTTGGCGCACACCGGCCGGTTACCCGCGCGATCATCGCCGACGCTGCGCATCTGGTCGACGCGCTGCTCGAAGCCGTGCCCCAACGGAAGCGAGACTGGTCGGCCGCACACTCTGAGTACCTCCGGGTGAGCGAACCGCGCCCAGAGCCCAGTGGCGGTGGAGTGCATCCCGACGCGGTCTTAGCTGCCATGCGGCGACTGCTGCCGTCCGACGCGATCCTGACCAACGACGCTGGAAACTTCTCGACCTTCTGCCACAGCAGATGGCGGTTCGAAGTCCCCGGCACCCAGCTTGGGCCCACGTCCGGAGCTATGGGGTACGCCGTCCCTGCTGCCGTCGGTGCAGCACTTGCCGCGCCCGGTCGCCGGGTGGTCGCCCTCGCCGGCGACGGCGGGTTTCTCATGACCGGGCAGGAGCTCGAGACGGCATGCCGCGAGGGTGCACGAATCCTCGTCATTGTCTTCCAGAACATGTTGTACGGAACAATCGCACTCCACCAAGCCCGCAGTATTGGCCGGCAGGCCGGCGTGGATATCGGCCCGGTCGACATTGCCGGGTTCTCCCGCTCGCTGGGTGCGCAGGCCGAGACGATCACCGACGCCGCGCAACTTGAAGACGGCCTGTCCCTCTCCCTCATGGCTGACGGGCCATTCGTTCTCGCCATCCGTACAGACCCCGACGTTCTCACTCCGACAACCCGGCTCAGCCATATGCGTCCTGCGGAGGTCACGGCGTGACAGCACTCGTTGACCAAGTCGTCGCCTATCCGCTCGTGCACTCACTGCCCCGCGGTGGCTATGGCAGCGCCCGCGGCCGCGTCACCGAGCGAACCACGGTACTCGTTCAGCTGACCACCTCCGACGGTGCCGTGGGCTGGGGGGAGGCGTTTGGCCCTCAGCGCGCGTTGCTGCCACTAGTCGAGGAAGCCGCATCGGCGATCCTGCGAAGGCCGGTTACCGACGTGCGCCCTCGTCTCACACAGTTGCGACAGCACACGTATCACCGCGGTTCTGACGGCATCCACGTGGCCGCCGCAGGCGCTCTAGACACCGCAGCGTGGGATGCACTGGGTCGGACGCTAGGTCTCAGCGTTGCGCGGCTCCTTGGTGGTCGCGCGCGCGACACCGTTACTGCCTACGCCTCCACGGGCTACGTCACCAAAACCCAGGACCTGGATGAGTTTCGCGAGATGCTCCAGCAGGCGAGGGAAGCCGGGTACCCCGGTGCGAAGATCAAGTTGGGCCTTGGGCGCAGCGAGGACCGACGTCGGGCGGAGGCCGCGCGGGACATCCTAGGTCCTGACCGTGCCCTGATGGTCGACTTCAACGGCAACTACACCGCCGACCTGGCCGTGCGGGTGCTGACCAGCCTCGAAGACCTCGACGTGGCATGGGCCGAAGAGCCGGTGCCGGTGGAGGATCTTGCCGGTCTGCGCCGGGTCGCTGCTCGCAGCGCGGTCCCGATCGCAACCGGTGAGGCCACCTATACCCGTCACGGCTTCGCGGCCCTCCTGGACACCGGCGCCGTCGACGTCTTGCAACCTGATGTGACCAAGTGCGGCGGACTGACCGATGCGCATTTCGTGGCCGGAATGGCGCGTCTGTGTAACGTGCGGCTGTCTCCCCACTGTTGGGGAGGCGCCGTCGCCCTGGCGGCGACTCTGCAACTGCTGGCTGCGATACCCAACCACCCACACCCCGACATCGCCCCCGAACCGCTGTGGCTGGAGCACGACCAGGGCGAGAACCCGCTGCGGGACGAACTGTGCGGAGGGCCTCTGCCTGTCGCCGCCGGTATCGTCACCGTTCCCGACGGCCCAGGGCTTGGCGTTGACGTGGACCAAAAAGTGCTCCGCACGCTCATCTGGGAGCAACCATGAGGCGGCTGCTCGTCATCGGCGCCGATGGCTTTATCGGCCGGGCCGTCGTCCAGGCAGCGCTCGCCGACGGCGTGAACGTCGTGGCCGCCGACCGCCACACCAGGGGGGCTGTCGATTGGCCGACACGTGTGGTCGACGTGACCGATGAGCTGGAGGTCATGGCGCTGCTGCGGGACACCAAACCCGACGCCGTGGTGTTGCTGGCCGCCCACGGCATCGGCGATCAGGGTCTCGCTGCTGGCGCTGCTACCGACCCCGGTCGCGCGGCTGATATCAACGTGCGCGGGGCGGCTTTGGTGACGGCGGCCTGCGGTGAAGCCGCCTGTGGGACGGTGGTGCTGGCGAGCAGCACCACGGTTTACGGTCCGGCGTCGTCTTACTCCGCGACTCGGGTAACCGAGGATGTACCGCTGCGCGCCAGCTCGGTCTACGGCGCCACCAAGGTGGGTGCAGAGGCAGTGGTCTTTGCCGTCGGTCGACGGTACGGGCTGCACGCTTCGGCGATCCGGTTACCCCTGGTGTACGGCCCCGGGCGCTGGTACGGCGGCAGTCAAGAAGAGCTTGTCAACTTCGCTCACGCAGTCGCTCACGAGAACCCCACCCGAGTCTCGGCGTGGACGCGCCAAGCCGACTGGATCTACGCCGACGACGCAGCACGCAGCATCTGCGCCGCCGCAGCCGCGAACATCGAGGGCCCCTTGAACGTGGCAGGCCACACCTCAAGCCTCTACGAACTGGCAGGTTGCATTGCCACGCACGCAACCGCGCCAGCCGAGATTGAGCCCGCCGACACCGCCGGCCCCGACCTGCCCCTCATCGACGTCTCGCGGGCTCGCGGCACGCTCGGCTTCACCGCTCGCTACGACACGGCCGCCGCGGGTGCCCACGCCTACATCACACACCTAAGGAGTACGTCGTGACTTCTCCCACCTCACGCCTGGCCGAACTCGGTCTGAGACTGCCAACACCCGCCCGCCCGGCCTTTGCCTATGTGCCGGTCGTGCAGCACTGCGAACTGATTTTCGTCAGCGGCCAGTTGCCCAAGGTGGACGGCCAAGTCCAGGCCACCGGCATCGTCGGAGCAGGCGTGACGCTGGCCCAAGCTCGCGACGCAGCGATCGTCTGCACACTGCAGGGTTTGGCTTGCGCCGCCGAGCATCTCGGCAACCTGGACTTGATCGACCGTGTCCTACGGGTCACCGGGTTCGTCGCCAGCGCCCCAGACTTCCACGAACAGCCGGAGGTCATCGACGCCGCCAGCGATCTGCTGGAGAAGACCTTTGGCGAGGACGGCCGGCACGCCCGCTCGGCCGTCGGGGTGTGCGCGCTTCCGCGCGCAGCCCCGGTGGAAATCGAGTTCATTTTCACGACGGACATCCCAGACAACCACAGGAGGTAGACGATGTCCCGATCACTCCGATCCGCCTGGGCCGGGCTCGCCGCGCTCGCGGCCGTGACTGCCTTGACCAGCTGCGGGTTCCTCACCGGCAATGAAACAGCTAACGACACCGCCGACAGTGGAGGCGAATGCTCCAGCCAAACACTGCGGCTCGCCACGATTCGTGCCGAAACCGACCCCACGACGATCGCAGCCGAGAAATTCGCAGAGCTCGTCGAAGGGCGCACGGACGGTGAACTGACAGTCGAAGTCTTCCCCAACAGCCAGTTGGGAGATTTCACCGACATCTTCGCGGAGATGGCTTCAGGTGGAAACGTCGACATGTTCTACGAGGGAATCAGCATCTACAACACCCTCGACGGGGCCAAGGCGTTCACGGTCATGAGCGTGCCGTTCCTCTTCGACAGCTACCAGCAGATGCTCAACGTGCTGCGCAGCGACCGCTTCCAGCAGCTGTTCGAGGAAGCCACGAAGGCCAGCGGTGTCCGCGTGATCGTCGCCAATGGCGACGCCGAACCACGCGCGTTGAGCGCAAACCGCCCCATCCGCAATGCCGACGACATGCAGGGCCTGAAGATCCGCATCGCCGAGGCTCCCATGCCACAAGCGTTCGCCCGCGCACTTGGGGCGGCACCGACCGTGATCCCGTTCTCCGACCTCTACCTCGCCCTCAGGCAAGGTGTGGCTGACGCACAGGAGAACGGCGCCATCACGATGGTGACCCAGAGCCTGTACGAGGTGCAGGACTATTACATGCCTATCGACTACATCCGCGATGTTCGCAGCTGGTACATCAGCGAGCAGGTCTGGACGTCCCTGTGCCCAAGCCAGCAAGAGGCGCTCACTACTGCCGGCACCGAGGCCGGGAAACTCGGCACACGCGAAGTTCAGGCACAACTTGACAAGTCCATGGATACCCTTCGTCAGCAGATCACCGTGGTCGATGACGTCGATGTGGCGTCCTTTAAGCAAGCCCTTGACGGCGTATTCGAAGAGAAGTTCGACGGCAAACTCTGGCAACAGGGCCTGCTTGACGAGATCGAGCAACTCAAGACATCTGGATGACCATTTAGGGGCGGGGCGCTCTCACGTCCAGCCCGAAGGGGTGCGTACCAAGCATGATGACTGTCGCCGCCGCCCGGGGCGCCGGCCTGCGCCTCATCTGCGCCCTTTTCGGCTGGGTTTCGGGCGTCTGCCTCGGGACGATCTTTGCCATCAACATCGCTCAGATCGTTTACCGTCTTGTAGGTCCAGGCTGGATCTGGGTCAGCGATCTATCCAGGTTGTTGTTTACCTGGACCGTGATGGCGGGTGCCACGGCTGCGTACGCGCGCAAGGAGCACATCGTCACCGACTTCCTTGCTGCTCGCCTGGCGGGCGCCAGCCGGCTAGTCGTAGCCCTCCTGGTCCGTGGCGTCGAACTTTGCTTCATGGCTACCCTATGCGTTGCCGGGATTGCCGTAGCCACCAGTCGCGCCGACATTGCATACGTCCAACTCGGGGTGTCGACCTCGTGGGCCTTCTGGGCGATCCCCGTCTGTGCAGCGGCGATGGTGTTGGCCTCGCTGTTCCTACCGATCGGCCCACAGCCCCGCCACGACGAGGCGGACACCATCGCCGGCACAGAGAATCGGGAAAGGACCGGGACGTGACCGTCCACACCATCTCAGATCTCACTTCTACCCAGATCAGAGAACGCCTCGAAACCGCTCCAGTGCTACTAGTTCCGGTGGGTGCCACCGAGCAACACGGCCCCAACCTCGGATGCGGGGTCGACTGGCGCATCGCGGATGAGCTCGCCAAACGCATCGCGGACAGGGTTGATCCGCTGGCGCTGGTGGCCCCAGCGTTTCCGCTGGGTCTCAGCGCGCATCATCTGGACTTTCCGGGGACCCTGCACCTGCGGCCCGAGACGTTCATGGCTGTCTTCACCGACCTGGTAACGAGCTACGCCCGCCACGGCGTCGAGAAGGTCGTGTTCATCAACGGCCACCGGGGCAACGAGAACATCCTCGGAGTCCTCACCACCAAACTGACCTTCGAACTCGGCATCCAGACGGCGTCCGCCTTCTGGATGCGGCAGGCCGCCGATGTGATCGCCCGGCATCGCAAGACGGACCGCTGGGGCCATGCATGCGAGATCGAAACCAGCCTTGCCCTCGCGCTCGTCCCCGAAATCGTCGACACGGAGCACCTCGAAGCAGGCGACCTCATCGAGGACTACCTGCCCTACGAGGACAACTACCAACAACACGCTCTCCAGGTTCCCAGGACTTTCGCATCACGCACCCGCAACGGCGTCTTCGGCGACGCTCGCGTCGCGAGCCGACACGCCGGGGAAGACATCGCTGAGGCAACCGTCAGTCGTACCGCCGAATTCGTGCGCGCGTTCGCACAGCGGCCTGGCGTCTCGCGAAACTGACCCATGGAACTGGTCCTGCTGTTCGGCGTGCTGTTCGGGCTGATGGCACTCGGAGCGCCAATCTTCGTCGCAATGGGCGGCGCGGCGCTGACGGTCGTGGCCGTCACAGGCATAGGGGACGCCACAATCCTGCCGAGCCGCATCGCGGATGCACTGTCAAGCTACGAATTGCTCGCCATCCCCTTCTTCATCCTCACCGGCCAACTGATGAACCACAGCGGCCTCACCGAACGCGTCATACGGCTGCTCATGTGGTTCCTCGGTCGAATACGAGGTGGGCTGGCCTACGCTGCCGTGAGCGTCAATCTCTTTGCCTCAGGGGTCTCGGGCAGCGCACCCGCCGATGCCTCCGCCGTAAGCTCGGTCATGCTGCCAACCATGCGCCGGGAAGGCTACCGGCCAGAGCACGCCGCGGCAATCAACGCCGCTGCAGCAGTTGTGGGCCCGATCATGCCACCCAGCATCCCCATGATCTTCGTCGCGTTGGTCACGAACCTCTCGGTGGGAAGACTATTCCTGGGCGGCGTGGGTCCGGCAATCCTACTTTCCGGCGCAATGCTCCTCATAGTTGGGATGCAGGCACGCCGTGGCCTCTTCCCCGCCGCAACATCACCGGGTGGTATGTCCGAATCGCTCGGCCGACTCGTCCTGCAAGCAACCCCGGCCCTTATCGCCCCCGTCATCATCGTCGGCGGCATCATCCTCGGCTTCGCCACGATCACTGAGGTGGCATTCATCGCCGCAGCCTACGTCCTGTTCCTCGGGCTTGCCGTTTATCGCACCATCCGGTTAACCGACGTGCCCCGCATCTTCCGCGACGGATCGGTGTTCAGCTCTACCATCATGATCCTGTTCGGCGTCATTGGGATCTTCACATTCATCGTCGCGATCCAGCAGGTCGGCGATCGCCTGGGTGACCTTGTCGCAACGCTCGACCTCGGCCCGACGGTCTTTCTACTACTGTCCCTGCTGTTCTTTCTCCTCGTTGGCATGGTGCTCGACGCCGTACCCGCAATCCTCATCTTCCTGCCCGTGTTGCTTCCAGTCGCCATCGAACTCGGTGTCGACCCCATCCACTTCGGGGTCGTCGTGGTTGTCAATCTCATGATCGGACTGCTCACTCCCCCAGTCGGCGCACTCCTATACGTGCTCACCAAAATCAGCGGGGTGCCCTTCGGGCGACTCAGCCGGGCTACCTTCCCATTCGTCGTCGCTCTGATTGCTGTCCTCATCGTGGTCACTCTCGTCCCAGCGTTCGTGACGTGGCTGCCAAACGCCCTATTCGGTTGAACCGACGCAGGTACAGGGCGTGGTGTCGACGGCCTGAACCGCATGTGTGGCCAGTGAGTTCATCACCCCACGGGTGGCGGGTCTGGTCCAGCCCACCTCGTGTGGGTCGCTCTCTGGGACGGTGCCGCGGTGCACCGCTACACGCCCGACGGCACCTCGACTTCGTGGTCGAGATGCCCGCCCCCATGGTCACGGCCTGCACATTCGGCGGAACCGAACTCGACGCACTGTTCATCACCGCCCGGGTGGGTATACCCGACGGAGAGCAGCCGCAGGCGGTGCCCTGTTTCGCTGCCTGCCGGGAGCCCGCGGACTCCCGGCACTCCGAGTTCGCCGGTTGAAATCACGCCGACGACGCCAAACGTGAGGAGCGTACAAGCCAATGACCGACCGTACGACGCTGCCAGACACCCAACCCGACGAGCTCGATGCCCTACTGGCCGCCGCGGATGCTGCCGCAGTGCTATGGGCCGAGTGCGGCATCGCCGACCGTGCGGAAGCCTTACGCACAATTGCGTACGCGCTCGATACGGCCGAGAGCGAGTTGGTGAAGCTTGCTCAAGGGGAATCGCACCTTCCCGAACCGCGGCTGCGGTCCGAGTTGGCGCGGACGACGTTCCAGTTGCGCCACTTCGCGGAGGTTGTGGAGGAAGGATCGTGGCTAGAGGCCGTCATTGACACCGCCGATCCCAACGCGCGACCACCACGCCCGGATCTGCGGCGTCTGCTGGTTCCGCTCGGCCCAGTAGTGGTGTTCGCGGCCAGCAACTTCCCGTTCGCGTTCAGCGTGGCGGGCGGCGATACCGTAGCGGCGCTGGCGGCCGGGTGCCCTGTGGTGGTGAAGTCACACCCGGGACATCCGCGACTGGCGTTGCGCACCGGCGAGATCGTCCAAGCGGCGGTAAGGGATGCCGGTGCACCTGACGGTGTGTTCGAACTGATATTCGGACTGGACGCGGGCCGCGAAGTACTCACGGACCCGCGGGTCAAGGCGGGTTCTTTCACCGGCTCCTACCCTGCGGGCAGTGCGCTTTTCCACCTCGCCGCGTCGCGTCCGAAGCCCATTCCCTTCTACGCCGAGATGAGCAGCCTGAACCCCGTGTTCGTGACATCGGCCGCAGCCACTGCACGGGGCGCGGACATCGCGCGTGGCTATGTTGGGTCGTTCACTCTAGGAACCGGCCAGTTCTGCACCAAACCCGGATTGTTGTTCCTGCCCGCGGGTCACGGCATCGGGGAATTTCTCGGCGAAGCGCTGCGGGAAGTACCGGCGGCCCCGATGCTGGGGGACTGGATTAGCGAGGGCTACCAGCGAGTCCTTGCCGGGCTCAAATCGATCCCGGGTGTGCAAACGGTCGTCGACGGCAAGTCGACGTCCAGCGGCGGCGTGACGCCTACACTCCTGCGCACGACGGTGCCCGACCTGATTGCCCATGCCGATGTGTTGTTGGAAGAATGTTTCGGGCCCACCTCGATCATCGTGGAGTACGCGACAATAGACGAGCTGTACGCCGCCGCCGACGTCTTCGGCGGCAATCTCGCCGCGACAGTACACGCCGAGGTCCACGACACCGACCTGGTGGAGCCGCTGCTGACGCGGCTCCGTGAGCGAGTGGGCCGGCTGATCTGGAACGGCTGGCCGACTGGTGTCGCGGTCGCCTGGGCGATGCATCACGGCGGGCCTTACCCGGCGACAACCTCGCCGTTGTTCACCTCGGTGGGCGCGACGGGGATGCGCCGTTTCCTCCGCCCCGTGTGTTACCAGGACATGCCCCAGGGCCTGCTTCCCGAGGCGTTGCGGGACAGCAACGTCCTCGGGATCCCGCGTCGGGTCAACGGCGTTCTCACCGAAGCGGACGTAACCGCCCAACGGCAAGGAGACTCGTGAAGCGGTCTTCGGCTGCTCGACCAGCATGGCCCTCGAATACGCCCGGACCCAGCAGGCCAGCAGCCACAGGACAGTTCCATGTTCAGCATGAAGCGCCCTCAGTTCGCGTGAACTTCGGCAGTGTGCCCTCGGCGCGGCTCGTACAGCATCTACACGAACCCGTACCCGCCGTGAACTGCTCGTTTCCGCCACGGTTGACGTTGTTCGGCGTCGCCGTCGCTCGGGCGGTGGTGCGCGGTGACCACCGAGAAGATCATCACCGGGTTGTCGCCGTTGCAGGCCGATGGGCTGGCCTGCGTGGCGTGTGGAGCTGACTACCGCCGCGTCCATGTCCCACATG
>JBOHER010000100.1:0-27637 GCA_050701115.1 Haloechinothrix sp.
ATCACCCGGTCCACCAACTCCGGGGTGAAAACCTTCGCCAGCACCCCGATCCCGATCCGGTCCACCAGCCGATCCCCGGCCACCACCTGCTGCCCACGACGCGCCACGCAGTCGATCTTACATCAACCTAAGACTAACTTAACGCCATTGTCGTGTGGGTGGGCTTCAACCTCGAATTCCACGGATTCGACAACCTGCGGCAACCGATCCGCGGCATTGTTCTGATCCTGCTCACCATCGCGATCAGCGTGGCCATCACCTTCGCCCTTTCTTACGGATGGGGCCACTTCGACGCAAGCTTCGCGGCGAACCGGGAACAGGGAAACGGCTACCTGACCGGAGCACTGTTCGTCCTGTTCGGGTTTTTCACCTATGTCATGGCCGTGGTCAACTGGGGCCACTGGCCATGGACGAAGTTGACCACCAAGCAACCCTGGATCGGCATCGGTGAAATCACCCTGCTCACCGTGCCGACCGTGGTCATCTATGCGGTGCTCGGACTGCCCGGGTTGGCCTTGTGGGCGGACCCGGCCAAGGCGTGGCTCAGCACGAATACGCTGATCGGCTGGTTCTACTCGCTCATCGTCTCGGTCATCCTGACCGGGCTGCTCACCGAGAACTGGCCGTGGCGACTGGCCGGCACACCCGGGCGAGTGGCGTTGGCTTCGGTAGTGGGCAACCTGGCCGTCGGTACCGGCCTCTACTACGTGCTTATGCCGGTGGCTAAGACGTTGGCCGGTTCTTCCAACACCGCGGCGATAGGTGAGGCGATCACGAGTTTCCCCGCCCAACTCGGTGTGTGCTGGGTCTTCTGGATGATCTTCTGGGCGAACGCGTTCGACAACCGGCCGCATGGACCGAGCCCAGCGCGCAACTACCTCATCCGTATCGGGATCACCCTGATGCTGGGTGTCGCAACGTTCCTGGCCTACTACTTCCTCATCGCCGGCCCGGTACTACACGAGCCGGTGCTGGCAGGGCGAATGCACGGCAACGCGCTCGGCTGGATGGACTGGATGGTGCTGTGGACCCTGTTCTACGTGCTCTGCCTGCGCTCCTACGGGCTGCCGGCGCTACGCGAGCAGGACACGAAGTAGACCGTGCGCCGACCCCCGCGGCAAGACACGTGTTCGACAACCACAGTGAGGAGAAGATCATGGGTATCGAGGGCAAGGTAGCCATCGTCACCGGAGCGGGTCGTGGCATCGGTAGGGCGATCGCGCTGCGGCTGGCCGCCGACGGTGCGGACCTGGCCGTGAACGACGTCCGAGCCGATGGTGCGGAGCAGGTGGCCGCGGAGGTCGAGGCCGTGGGGCGGCGGGCGGTCGCCGTCCCTGCGGATGTATCTGATCAGGCCGCGGTCTTCGACCTCGTCACCAAGGTGGTCGACACACTGGGCCGGGTGGACGTCATGGTGTCCAACGCCGGCATCGCCCAGGTCAAGCCACTGCTCGATGTGACGCCCGCGGCGCTGGAGTCGCTGTTTCGCGTGAACGTCTTCGGTGTCGTCTACTGCCTGCAAGCCGCGGCCGAACAAATGCGTGCGCAAGGCACCGGCGGGAAGATCATCAACGCCGCGTCGATCGCCGGGCACTCCGGATTCGACTACCTCGCTGCGTATTCGGCCACCAAGTTCGGAGTGGTCGGCCTAACCCAGGCAGCCGCGAAAGAGCTGGCGCCGTACGGGATCACCGTCAACTCCTACTGCCCGGGCATCGTCGGCACAGACATGTGGGACTTGATCGACGAACAACTCGGCGGCTACCTCAGTCTCGAGAAGGGCGAGGCGCTCAAACAGTACGCCGCCGGGATCCCCCTCGGTCGGGTCCAGACACCCGAGGACGTCGCCTCATTCGTGTCCTACCTCGCCGGCCCCGACTCCGACTACATGACGGGCCAGTCGGTAATGATCGACGGGGGACTCGTCATGCGGTGAGTTCCTGCAGTTCGTACGGCGGCGTGAGTGACGAAGATCTTTGACATCGGATGATCACGCTGCCCGACGCTGTGATATTGATCCGTTAAGCATCGCGCTCAATCCGCTCGAAGATGTCTGCATCCGTCGCGCGCTGCCACTCAGGCAACTCCGCCCAGTCCGCCACATAGGCAGGCTTGCCAATCAAGGGACGGATGTGGCTGTCTTCGAGAAACGGCTTGAGCTGCGGTTTGAGACTGCTGAGCTTACGTCCGACGTAGCCAGCTGAGCCAGTTTGCTTGGCGGCATCGACCGCCGCGTCGGCGTACATCACCAACTGATCGGGGTCACGGCGCAGGGCGCCAACCATGGCCAGATTCGTAAGCACACTGCCACGCCTACGAATCGAGATGTCCCGACTCAACGCGTCAGTCAAAGCTGATTCCGCCAGCTCAAGTAGGCGGAGTTCCACGTCGCAACTGCCGCGTTCCTCCGCCAGACGCGAAACTTCGAAGCGAAGCCAACCACTGGTGTGCAGCGGACCGCTCAAGTGCGTGACGTATTCAGTAGAGCTGAAACAAGTCCCCAGCCAGCGCACACAGGCGCCGATGCGCCGTCAGGCCGTGCGCCTGCGGGAGGCTGAGGGTGAGCACATCGAACTGCTGGCGCACCAACGGCACGCCTTGACGTTGAGTTCGCGAAACACCCGCCAGAGGTGAGCATAGCCAGCCCCGAGGTCCCGATGAACCAGGTACGGACGATCTTGTGCATTGGAAGCGGTCTGCTCACGTCACCGTACCGCTCGGCGCGGCGTGTCAACCCAGGTTTCACCAGGCCAGTGCCGTTGACAACCAGAGGCCGCTTGCGGAGGCGGAGGGATTTGAACCCCCGGTCGGTTGCCCGACGCTCGCTTTCAAGGCGAGTGCATTCGGCCGCTCTGCCACGCCTCCTCGCAGTCAACACTGCGCGATCGAGCGTAGCGCCTTGGCTCGGCGGCCACACGGCGTGGTCGAACACACCCAAACGGGCAAACCGAACACGCTGATAATTAGACCCCGACGTGCGAGGCGTAGGTGCTTGTCAGAGCGCTGCGAGAGGCGCATGCTGAAGACCTACGGATGGTTCGCCCCGCACGCGAGGTGCACCGAACGAGCGCACCGGCCGGGCGACACCCGGGGAAGGCAGGTGGTGCAGTGTCGGATGATTTCTCGCGGTTGACTGCCTACTGGGTCCCCACGATTGGCACGGGTTAAGGAACGGGCCAGTCGGGATTGTGGTCAGTAGTCAAGCGGGCGTCGTATCCGTGCGCTACATGTCCCTCGCGTACATCGACGGTGCTCAAGCCTGTTTCGGTGCGGTGTCAACGCCGGCGCCAGCGGTGCTAGCCGTCGGCCCGCTCGCAGCCGATCGCCAATTACAACCTCGGTAGTCCTGGGTGCGGCCGTCCTCAACAGCAGGGGGGCGCCGCACCCAGGCGCGTTCGGGGCCACTCAGCGGCGTCCCGGCAGCCAAAGGCTGATCGCGCGGTTATTCTCACCCTGACTCCACACCAGCCCGCCCGTGGGCACGAGGGACGAAGGAATCATCGTGAGGTTCAACGAAGACGCCGGGCTGGACGTATCCGAGGTCCGTGATCTGCGCGGGAGTGGCGGTGGGGTCGGTGGCCGGGTCGCGATGGGCGGCGGCGGCGTCAGCATCGTCGGACTGCTGCTCTACTTCCTGGTGTCGCAGTTCGGCGGGGGAGGCATAGACTCCGGCCTCGGGCTGGGGCTCGGCGACGTCGGAGCGGGCGAGCAGGTGCAGAGCGGCGACCTCGCCCGGGAGTGCCGGACCGGCGCCGACGCCAACACCAACCACGACTGCGCGATGGTGGCGATCGTCAACTCCGTTCAGGACTTCTGGGGCGACATGTTCGCCCGATCCGGACAAACCTACCGCGAGTCGACAACCACGTTCTTCAACGGCGGAGTCAGCACCGGCTGCGGCACAGCGGGTTCCGAGGTCGGCCCGTTCTACTGCCCGGCCGACGAAGGCGTGTACATCGACCTGTCGTTCTTCAAGCAACTGCAGACGCAGTTCGGTGCGCAGGGTGGCCTCTTCGCCGAGGCCTACGTGCTGGCCCATGAGTACGGCCACCATGTGCAGAACCTGCTCGGCACGTCTTCCCGGGTGCGCGGCGGCACCGGGCCGGAATCCGATGGGGTACGCCTGGAACTACAGGCCGACTGCTACGCGGGCGTATGGGCCAACCACGCCACCACCACACCCACCGAGAACGGGCAGCCGCTGATCACCGAGATCACCCAGGCCGACATCGACAGCGCCCTGGACGCCGCCTCCCGGATCGGCGACGACTTCATCCAGCGTGAACTGGGCAGCGGCCGTATCGATGAATCCCAGTTCAGCCACGGCACCTCCCGGCAGCGCGAGACCTGGTTCACCACCGGCCTGCGCACCGGAGATCCCGCACGCTGCACCACGTTCAGCGTGCGGGATCTCGGCTAGCGAACTACCGCTCGGACTTCACGCCCGGGCCTCGTGGTCGTGACCGTGCTCATGCGCGGTGAGCATCCGCTCCTGCGCGCGCTCGGCAGCCTTCTGCTTGCTGGACTTCTTGCTGCCAGGGGCCATGCCGTTGACGCCCTCGGTGCTGGTTCCGTAGAGGCCGATCACCCACGCGGCCGCTTTACCGTTGACATTGAGCGCGACCCGGTCGACGTTGCCGAGGTCGTCGCACTCCTGGTGGTAGCACGGGTCGTAGGCAACGCCTGCCTCGCCGCCCCACTTCTCCGCCTGCTCCTCGGTCTTGATGCCCTCGGCGCCGGTGAACAGGCCACCGGCTGGGATGCCGACCGCGATGAACGGGCCGTAATCGGAGCGACCGGTGAAGTCGGTGCCCTCGGTCGGGGTGTCCTTCTTGGTCTCGATGTAGTCCACGAACGCGGCCTCGATCTGCGCCGAACCCTCAGGGCCGGGACCCGCACCGACACCGTCGGAGTCGTCACCGTCGTAGACGAAGTAGCCCGCGTTCGGTGAACCGATCATGTCGAAGTTCAGGTACATCGAGATGTCGAGTTGTTCCTCGAAGGTGAGGTTCTCCACGTAGTACTCCGACCCGAGCAGGCCGAACTCCTCAGCGCCCCACCAGGCGAAGCGCACCGCGTTGTTCACCTTCGGCGAACCGCCCAACGCCAGCGCGGTCTCGATCAGCGCGGCCGAGCCGGTGCCGTTGTCGCTGATGCCCGGGCCCGCCGGAGTGCTGTCCAGGTGCGCACCGGCCATCACCACGTTGTCCTTGCGCCCGGTCTTGGTCTCGGCGAAGACGTTGTAGGTGGTGCGCTCCTCGGTGAGCGCGCGCAGTTCGAGGTTGGCCTCCTCGCCCGCTCGGGCGACGAGCGCCTCGCCGTCGACCTTGCTCATCCCGCCGGTGGGGATCCGACCGGCGTCGGGGTCACCGAGCGTGCCGTTGATGGGCCCATCCACGTTGTTGTAGATGATCGCGCCGACCGCGCCCGCGTCAGCTGCGAGTTGCTGCTTGACCGCGAAGGTGCAGGCGCCACGCTTGATCAGCGCGATCTTGCCCGCGACGTCGACGCCCTGGTAGTCGGCTGCCTCGCAGCCGGGAGTGTCGTCCACCGGCACCGAGGCCAGCGGGGCGGTGATGCCGCCCTCGGGGGTCGACGGGCTGTAGGACATGATGATGATCGGCACGTCCTCGCCGCCGATGGTGAGCCGCTCGGCGAGCGTCTCGCTGTAGACGAACGGGAACTCCTGGCGAGTGACGGTGAAGCCCGCCGCTTCCATCTTGTTCGCTATGTACTCGGCCGATCGGTCGTAACCGGCAGTGCTGGACGCGCGGTGGCCGTCGGACGAATCGGCAATGCGCTGGAACGCGATGAGATGCCGATTCATCTTGTCCACGCTGACCTTCTTGGCCAGCTGCCTGGCCAGCTTCGTGTCCGGCTTCGGTTCGGCCACCGCGGTTGATCCTGTGGTGAGGACCAGCGCGGCACTCGCGGCGACCGCTATGGCCGCCGCGAATTTGTTCCTTACGGGTGACATAGAGGAACTCCCCTGACTCGTTGGTGAGTGACGGGCGCGTCCGCCGTGCCCCGACTGTGCGGCCGCATCCGATAGCCGATCACCTTGGTGGGAAGTCACCCGTGCGGTCAAGGGTTCATTAGTCTGATTCTGCGCCGAGCAGAAACGGCAGGCAGGCCTCGGCACCGTCCACGTCGAGCTGCCAGGATGGCCGGTGCTCGGCGAATCGGTCAGCCGTGACGACCAGGCGATTTTCTACCGCCAGCTTGCCCCGGAGCGGGCTTGTTCCGCGCCGAGGTAATCGAAAGCGAACATCAGTACCGCTGCGCGCATCTCGGTGCCGAACCCCTGCCCCTGGAACTGCAGGCCGAGCCACGATCACAGGCCGGGATCATCGTCCGGCCGCAGCTCCAACCGGGGCGTGCGCAGTACCAGGTGGCGCAGCGGCCACGGATCGGGCTGAGTCTCCACCCGCGTATGGTGTCCGGCCCACGGCGGCAGCGCCAACCGTATTTACCGCCCGCTACGGTGGTGGCATGCACGCAATCAAGATCTCCGAGCCTGGTGGACCCGAGGTGCTCGAATGGGTCGAGGTGCCGGATCCGGTTCCGGGCCGTGGTGAGGTGCTCATCGACGTGACCGCCTCCGCGGTGAACCGGGCGGATCTGCTGCAACGACAAGGCTTCTACCCGCCCCCTCCCGGCGCGAGCGAGTACCCAGGCCTCGAGTGCTCGGGCACGATCATCGGGCTCGGTGAGGATGTTGAGGGCTGGCGGGTCGGCGATGAGGTGTGCGCCCTGCTGGCGGGTGGCGGATATGCGGAGCAGGTCACCGTGCCCGCGGGGCAACTGCTGCCGGTTCCCGGCGAGGTCAAGCTGCTCACTGCAGCCGGGCTTCCTGAGGTCGCCTGCACGGTGTGGTCCAACGTCATCATGCATGCCGGGCTGGCTGAGGGCGAGATGCTGCTGGTGCACGGCGGTGCAGGTGGCATAGGGACGCACGCGATCCAGGTGGCGAAGGCCCTCGGTGCGACGGTGGCGGTGACCGCGGGCGATGATGGGCGGCTCGAACGGTGCAGGCAACTGGGTGCGGATGTTGTGATCAACTACCGTGTGCAGGACTTCGTCGAAGTGATCCGAGAGCACGCCCGCGGTGCCGACGTCATTCTTGATGTCATGGGTGCGTCCTACTTGGACCGAAACATCGACGCGCTGGCCACCGGTGGGCGGCTCGTGGTGATCGGCCTGCAGGGAGGGCGCACCGGCGAACTGAACCTCGCCAAGCTGCTGAGCAAGCGCGCCAGTGTCGCGGCGACCAGCCTGCGCGGCCGGCCGATCGAGGAGAAGAGCGCCATCGTGGCCGCCGTCCGCGAGCAACTGTGGCCGCTGGTGGAGCAGGGTTCGGTGATGCCGGTCGTTGATCAGGTGATCCCGATGGCCGAGGCGGCCGAAGCGCACCGTGCGCTCGATGCAGGTGGCATCTTCGGCAAGATCCTGCTGGCCGCCCGCTCCTGACCCCACCGAGGAAATCTCGCCGGCGACCTTCGCGATTAGCGGATGTCGTTGAGTGCACGGACCAGCTGGTTGACCTCGAACTCGTTGGAGTAGTAGGCCAAGCCGATCCGGACCGCGCCGCCCACCTCGGCAACGCCCAGCGAGGCGAACACCCCGCTGCTGCCGTCATCGGCGAACGCGCAGACCCCGCGTGACGTGAGGTGCTCGACCACCTCCGAGGCCTTGCGCCCGGCCACGGTGAAGGCGATCGCCGGGATGCGCCGCATCGCGTCCCCGATCACCATCACATGCGTCAGGGCATGCAAATCAGCGGCCAGCCGCGCGAGCAAATGGCCGGTATAGGTCTTGACCGACTCGAGCGAGGTGAGCAGTCGTTCCCTACGCGAGCCGCCTGCCGCATCGTCCAGCCCAGCAAGGAACTCCACCGAGGCGACCAGGCCGGCGAGCATCGGGTAGGCGTGTCTGCCCAGCTCCAGCCGGGCCGGGCCGCGCGCGTTCGGCTCGAGCGACACCGAACCGAGCCGCTCGAGCAGATCCGGGTCCCGGAAGACCAGCGCCCCAACCGCAGGACCGCCCCAGGACAGCGCCGAGATGGCCAGCACGTCCGCGCCCAGCGCAGTGAGGTCGACAGGCACAAACGGCGTCATGTAGGTGGCGTCGACGACCACGAGCGCGCCGACCTTCTTGGCGAACTCGGCGACCGTCGGCACATCCGGCCGGGTGCCCACCGTGCCGGACGCCGCGGTGAGCGCGACCGCCTTGGTGCGCGCCGAGACGATGTTCTCGTACTGCCACGCCGGCAGTTCGCAGGTTTCGATGTCGATCTCGCCCCAGCGAACGACGGCGCCGATCCGCTGCGCGGCACGCAACCACGGGTCCTGGTTGCCCGGTTCGTCGAGCCGGGACACCACGACCTCGTCGCCGATCGTCCACTTCTCGGTGAGCGCATTGCCCAGCCTGCGCAGCAGCACCGATGCACTGGATCCGAGCACAACGCCGGAGGGATCGGCGCCGACCAGGTCGGCGACCGCCCTGCGCGCGGCAGCCACGATGCTCTCCGCGCGCTGCGACGCGGGAAACTTTCCGCCTGGGCTTGAAACGGGTGCCCTCATGGCCGTGGACACGGCCGAGGCCACCTGTTCGGGGGCCAGCATGCCCGCCGCGCCGTCAAGATGGATCCAGCCATCACCCAGCGCGGGGAATTGTCCACGAATCCGAGCGACATCGAACGGCATGACCCACACCGTACGTAGGTCACGCTTCGGCGAAGGTCCGGGGTTGTCCGGTGCTCGGCAGCCGTCCAACGTGGCCAGCTACGCTCGGGTATGAACGCCGAATCGCGCCGCGTGTTCGACAAGCGCACGAGACACGGATGGAGCACATGACCGAGCCAAACTCCCCGCACTCCGATGCACCCGGTAACGACGACGCCGAGCAGTCACACCACGTGGTGGTTGTTGGCCCTGACGGCTCACCGGTGGGCAGCGCACGCATCCCGGGCGACGCGGATTCCGATGGCGACTCTGTCGGCGACCTGGTCGAGGAGCCAGCCAAAGTGATGCGCATCGGCACGATGATCAAGCAGCTCCTCGAGGAGGTGCGCGCGGCACCGCTGGACGATGCCAGCCGCAACCGTCTGCGCGAGATCCACGACACCTCGATCAAGGAGCTCGAGCAGGCGCTCGCTCCCGAACTCCAGGACGAAATGGAACGCCTGATCGCGCCGTTCACCGAGGACACCACACCCTCCGACGCGGAACTGCGGATCGCCCAGGCCCAGTTGGTCGGCTGGCTGGAGGGGCTGTTCCACGGCATCCAGACGGCCCTGTTCGCCCAGCAGATGGCCGCCCGAGTACAACTGGAGCAGATGCGCCGAGGCCTACCCGCAGGCAGCAGCCACGGCACCCACCCCGGCACCGAGCAGCCACACGGCATCACCGGCACCGGCCAGTACCTCTGACCCGCCCGCACTCTCGTGCGTGAATGTTGTTGCATGGGCAACCCTGCGCACTCACGACCCCTCGTGCGTGCTGAGGGTTGCCAGAACAACAACATTCACGCACGAGGGCAACCACGCGCTAGTGCAGCTTGGGTCCGTATCCACCGTGGTTGTAGGCCAGCCTGGCGATGGAGTGCATCTGCTCGTCATCGTTGGCGTCGATCAGGCGCAGCTGGCCGCCCACCCGCGCGGCGGCGCGGTCGCAGAAGGAACGCGCGATGAAACGCTCCTGGCCGGAGGCCTCCACCCCCTGGTCGGCGAACAGCGCGGTGGTGCGCGATATGGTCGCCACCTGCGCGTAGATGTCGGTCGCCGCGTCGGCCAGCCGCTTCTGCTGACGCTGCTTGAGCTGCACCCCCTTGCCGTGGGTCCGCAGCAACTTCTCCACCGAGCCGCGCAGCCGCTTGGTCTGATCGGCCACCGCGGACGCCTGCGCGGACAGCTTCGGGTGCGCGGTCTCCAACTGCGCGGGACGCAGCGTCCGGGTGACCCGCCCACGCACGAACTCGGCCAGCGTGCCGATGGATCGGATCGGATCGGTCAGGTCGATCTGCCGCAGGTCCTCGAACTCCTCGGCGACAACCTTCATCCCGGACAACGCGATGAACGCGCGCAGCACGTCGTTGGCGCCCTCGAAGATCGGGAATATCCTGGTGTCCCGCAACGTCTTCGCGATCGGTGACTCCGCCATGTACGCGGTGCCGCCCATCAGCTGGAACACCCGATTGACCGCGTACCACATGAACTCCGTCGCGGCGACCTTCGACATCGCCGACTCCAGCGAGTAGTCCTCAACCCCGACGTCGACCAGCCCAGTGGTCAGGTACGCCATCGACTCCAGCCCGTACAGGTAGGACACCATCCACGCGATCTTGTCCTCGACCAGTTCGAAGTCCGCCAGCGGCATGCCGAACTGCTCACGTTCGGAGGTGTAGGCGATGGCCTGGGCGATCAGCGCTTTCGTGCCGCCGACCACCCCGGTGCCCAGTGACATCCGCCCGTTGTTCAACGTCGACATGGCGATCCGGAATCCCTCTCCCGGCTCGCCGAGCACGTTCTCCTTGGGCACCCGTACGTTGTTGAACGTCAGCTTGCGCAAATCGTTGCCCAGCAGGCCGAGGGTGTCGAACCGGTGCGGTGCCTCGAACCCGTCCATACCCTTCTCGAGGATGAGCGCCACACTCCCGCCCGTCTCCCGCCCCCGCCCACTCATCGAGGCGCCTTGCGCCGCAGTGTCGATCTCGCAGCGGGCGAACACGGTGACCACGTCCTTGGCCCCGTTGCCGATCCAGCGCTTCTCCCCGTTGAGCACGAACGAACCGTCCGCTTGTTGCTCGGCGTAGGACTCCACGTTGTAGGCGTCCGAGCCCGCGTTCGGTTCGGTGAGGCCGAAAGCCGCGAGCTTGCGACCGGCCGCGAGATCCGGCAGGAACCGCGCCTTCTGGTCGTCGTCGCCGAACATGTGGATCGGCTTCATGCCGATCGACTGGTGCACGCCCATCACCACAGAGAGGGTGGCGTCGTATCCGCCGAACTCCTCCATCACGCGGCAGTATCCGGTTTGGGACAGGCCCTGCCCGCCGTACTCCGGCGACACGTAAAGACCAAGCAGTCCACGATCGCCGAGGCCACGGATGATGTCGTCACCGACCCAGCGCTGCTGTTCGACCTTCGCCGTGTCATAGGAGGAATCGAGGAACTCACGCGCCGAACCGATCAGGTCGGCGATCTTACGGGACTCCGCACGCTCCAACGTGGGGAACGGGAACACCAACTCGTCGGGTAGGGCACCGGCGAACACCGACTTCGCGAACGAGGACACCGGGTAGCGGTCTGGGTTCGTCTTCTCGGCGTGGGCGGTGTTGTCTTCGGAGCTCATGCCCCGATCATCGCCGAAGCCGCTGATGAACGCGCGCCGAGTGGTCAACCTCGCTTACGGCCCCAGCGCCTGCGCTGAATCGGACCGTCGTCGGATGACACCGGCGCATAAATGGCCTTGGCCAACTCGAGCTTCGACTGCCGGAACGCGGCGAGCGCGTCCGCTCCGAACCCGCCGCTCGTCGGCCGGGCAGGCACCTGATCGAAGTCCTCGAGTAGGGTCCACCCCGAACCGAGCTCGAGCAACGAACGGTGCTTGGTGGCGTAATAGTCCGGCTTGATCGAAATCGCCACGCCGCCCGCACCGGCCGATGCGGCGGCCAGGTGCATGTGGAATCGGGTGGAGATCCACGTCTGCTCGGCCGACACCGGCAGGCCGTTGTCCCACACATCGGCGAACGGGTAGAAGCGGGCACCGGGAAGTTCACGTTCGATGAGCGCATATATGACCCGGTCGGTGCGCGGAATGCCTTCCACCACGCAGACCTGCCCTGGGCGCACCCCCCAGGCGCGCAGGATGGACAGCGCGGTCCCGGCCAGCCGACCGGCGCCCACATCGACCAGATCCGACTGCAGGCAGAGCATCACCTCGGGCGGTTCCTGGTCCGGCCAGGCTTGCTCAGGGCTGATGAACGCATCGGACCCGACGGACAGGAACGCGTCGTCCACTCCGGGCGCCACGCCCAGCAGCTCCGCACTCGGGTTGTCCCGCACATCGACCACCTCGAAGTGGTCGGCCAGCGCCCGCAGCATCGGCGCGATGTCGTCGCCCGCCGGCGTGAGTCCCAGCCCGGTCATGGCCGCCCGGCCACCGGATCGGCGCGCTGCCGCCACCGCACCGGCGATCAGTCCGATGTGCCGTGGCCAGATCCGGTTGATGTAGCCACCACCGAGCAGGTGCACCACGTCCGCCCTGGCCAGCAGCTCGATGCCGTGATGCCAGCGCGCGGCAAGGCCCGGGTTGTGCACGGCGTCCCGCACCCACGCGGCGATCTGCCACTGATCGTCCGAGGGTGCATCCCAGCACAGCCGCCACAGTGTCTCGGTAAAGCGGACCCTGGGGTGCAGCTCACCGAGCAGCACCTGTGCCGGCCCAGGCGAATGAGTGTCCACCCACACGGTCGCATCGGGCGCGACCTCGGCGAGGTGCCGTAGCCACCCCGCCGCGATGAGTTCGTCCCCGTAGTTCGGGAAGCCAGCCGGGGCGACGAGGTAGTAGAGCGGCCGGTGGTCCGCCGAGTGGCTCGCGTCACTGGATGGCATTCGGCCATCCTAGTCACCGCGCCGGACAGCTCGTTACCTGCGCGTGTCGGTTCGTAGCCCAGGCCGACGGCCAGATCCCCTTAACGGCGCCCACCGAAGTTCTGTTACCGGCGGCACAGTGTTAACGGCCAATCTGCGCACGGTTGCGCCAAGGGAGCACAGGCTCCTAACCGGGGCGAACGAACGCCCAGAACGCGGACGGTACCCTCGATCCTCGTGCACGCAACCAGCACGCCGCCACGAGCTGGCGGCCGCCTCATTTCGCCGGTCGACGGCGTGTCCAGCCGCAGCTGGACGCGTGCGTTGCTGGACATCTCCGATGCCCTGCGCGGCCGCGAACTGTGGAGTCACCTCGCTTGGCAGGACATCAAGCAGCGCTACCGGAGGTCCGTGCTCGGCCCGCTGTGGATCACCCTGAGCATGGCGGTCACCGCGATCGGCCTCGGCCTGCTGTACTCGCAGCTCTTCGGCGCGACGATCGGGGCGTTCCTCCCCTACATCACAGTCGGGTTCATCGTCTGGGCGTTCCTGCTGGGCTGCCTCACCGAGGGCGCGGACGCGTTCATCACCAACGAGGGCCTGATCAAGCACCTGCCCGCGCCGATCACCATGTACGCGCTGCGCACGGTGTGGCGGCTGACCTTGATGTTCGCGCACAACCTGATCGTCTACTTCGCTGTGCTCGTGATCTTTTACGGCACCCTGAGCGAGCCGTACGAGATCACCGAGGGCGGCGGAGTTCTCCAGCCTGGACTGGACTGGACTGTGGTGCTCGCCATCCCTGCGTTCGCGCTGCTCGCCATCAACGGGGTGTGGGTGACGCTGCTGTTCGGCATCATCAGCACTCGGTTCCGGGACATCCCGCAGGTCATCCAGGCCCTGAGCAGCCTGCTGTTCTTCATGACCCCGATCGTCTGGTCCACCGACATCCTGGCCGCGAAGTGGGGCGAGGCGGCGACGTGGCGGTATCTCATCGCCGAACTGAATCCGCTGTACCACTTCATCCAGATCATCCGCGCACCAATGGTCGGCAACGTGCAGAGCTGGCACCACTGGGCGGTGGTCGGCGCGATCACCGTGGTGGGCTGGTGTCTGGCCCTACTCGTCATGCGCAACTACCGTGCCCGCGTCTCCTACTGGGTGTGATTCATGGTCAGCATTGAGGTTCGCAACGCCTACGTCGATTTCCCGATCTTCGACGCCAAGAGCCGTTCGCTGAAGAAGAAGGTGCTCGGCAAGGTCGGCGGCAAGATCGGCACCGACAGCCGGGTGCCGATCATCGAGGCGTTGCACGACATCACGGTGTCGCTGAACGAAGGCGACCGGGTGGGCCTGGTCGGCCACAACGGCGCGGGCAAGTCAACGCTGCTGCGCTTGCTGTCCGGCATCTACGAGCCCACCCGAGGTTCAGCGAGCATCTCCGGCAGGGTGGCGCCGGTGTTCGATCTCGGCGTCGGCATGGACCAGGAGATCTCCGGCTACGAGAACATCATGATCCGGGGCCTGTACCTTGGGATGACCCGGAAGCAGATGGAGCAGCGGGTCGACGATATCGCGGAGTTCACCGAGCTCGGCGACTACCTGTCCATGCCGCTACGCACCTATTCGACCGGTATGCGGGTGCGGCTCGCACTGGGTGTGGTCACCTCCATCGATCCGGAGATCCTGCTGCTCGACGAGGGCATCGGCGCGGTGGACGCGGCGTTCCTGAACAAGGCGCGCGACCGTCTGGTGGATTTGGTGCGCCGCTCCGGCCTGTTGGTCTTCGCGTCGCACCAGGACGACCTACTGTTGGAGCTGTGCACATCGGCCATCTGGATGGACGAGGGCAACATGAAGATGCAGGGCTCGCTGCGGGATGTGGTCACCGCGTACAAGGGCAGGGACCCGTACGAGAGCATCAGCGGCGAGACCGCGGAACGGTTGGGCATTGATCGGAGCGCGGCAGTCAAAGGCGGAACTGCATGACACGTGAGTCAGGTCTGCGGCGGAGTGCCGCAAGTGCCGGCGGCCTGGGCGACGATTCGGTGGTGGCCGTGGTGGTCACCCGGCACCGACGCGAACTGCTGGCTGACTCACTGAAAATCATTGCGGCGCAAACGCATCCGGTCGACCACCTGATCGTGGTGGACAATGGTCCGGACCAACCGGCGCGGGATGTGGTGGAGAATTGCCCGCTGCCGCACACCTATCTGCCCTCGCACCGCAACCTGGGCGGTGCGGGGGGGTTCGCGCTCGGCATCCTGCACGCGCTGTCGCTTGGCGCAGGGTGGGTGTGGCTGGCCGACGACGACGGACGGCCCGCCGACGAGTCGGTGCTCGCGGTCCTGTTGCACGTGGCGGAAGATCGCGGCCTGGCCGAGGTGTCACCGATGGTGGTCAACATCGACGATCCGGACAAGCTGGCGTTTCCCTTGCGCCGCGGGCTGACCTGGAAGCGCTCGATTTCCGAACTGGGTGGTGCCTCAAGCGCCGGCAGGCTGGGTGGTGCCGACTTTCTGCCCGGCATCGCTTCGCTGTTCAACGGTGCGCTTTTCCGGGCGTCCACTGTGGACGTCGTTGGCGTGCCGGATGCGCGGTTGTTCGTCCGGGGTGACGAAGTTGATGTGCACCGCAAGCTGGTGCGTTCCGGGCTGCCGTTCGGTACCTCGCTGAAGGCCAAGTATCTGCACCCGGACGGCTCGGACGAGTTCAAGCCGATGCTGGGTGGCCGAGTGCACGCGCAGGATCCGGACAGCGAGGTCAAGCGGTACTACACCTACCGCAACCGCGGCTACCTGCTGTCCCAACCGGGCATGCGCAAGCTCGGCATGCTGGAGGTCTTCCGGTTCGGCCTGTACTTCATCGGCCACAAGCGCAGCATGCGGGAGTTCCTGCAGTGGCTTCGCCTGGTGCGGATGGGCCGCCGCGAACACTTCCACCGATACTGAGGGCGCGCAGGTGTGGGTGTCTTCAAGACCCCCATACCCCCCAGTGATCGCCGCTAACCGCCGCAAACCCACCCTGCGCGGCCATTCGAGGCCGTATGACCGCCTCAGCCCGCAGCGAAACGCCTTGCCTGGGTGATCATCCGGTGCTGTGCTGGACGCCATGGCTGATGAAAGACCCGCGCTCGTTCTGCACCTGGCCGCAGGCGGCGAACCGTTGCTGTTCGCCCTGCCGCCGGAAGACCGGGCAGAACTCGAGAAGAAACTGCACCTGCTACTCGAACACGGCTCGGTGGAAACCGTGCGCACAAAGGAAAGATCGACGGTCAGTGTGAACTTCGCGCACGTCGCACTGGCCTACATCGACGACCTGCAGCGCAAGGGCACGGTCTTCGGCCTGCATTGAGGGCGGGGTTTGCGGCGGTTAGCGACCTTCACGGCGGGGTTTGGGGGTCTTGAAGACACCCAAACACCCCGCCCTCAGGCTCCTACAGTCCGTAGAGGCGGGTCCAATTATCGCGGCTGGTGAGATCGGGGGCCGCACGCCGATACTGCTCGCGGACAGTGTGGCCGTCCTTGCGCAGCCGGTTGAGCACCCGTGCACCACGCTTGGCCAACTCCAGCACGCGCGCCCGGTCGTAGCTGCGTATCCGCACGCCGTCTTGCGCGGCATCGGTGACCACCGCGGTCGTGAACAGCGCCACGTGCCACCAGTGCGCCTCGTCCGCGGGAATCGCGCCCACCGAGTGCGCGTCCTTGCCGAGCGCGCGCCACAGCAACCTCTTCGCCAGCACCGCACGCGGCTTGCTCGGATGCGGCCCGGCGTTGATGATCGACACCTCGTTGGCCTCAATACCAGGCAACTCGTCCAGCTCCCGCCGCTTGGTCTCCGGGTACCGCGCACGAAGGGCTTGGATCTCCCGCAACGCGGCCGCTCCGCCATCACGCAGGACGTCCGGGCCCTCAAGGAAGTCCTCGACGGCCTTGAGCAGGGTCACGGCCTGCCCGTACTGCATGCCCATCAGGAAGTACACCAGGTGGGAGCCGAGCACACGCAAGATCGACTTCAGATCGAACGAGGTGTGCAGCGCCGCCGTGATGATCGAGTTCCGCAGGTTGAAGTACCGGTGCCAGCCGTCGAAGTCCTTCCACTCGAAGTCGGCGTGCCACACGCCCGCGCCGGGCAGGGTCACGGTGCGGAACCCGTGCGCACGGGCCCGGTAGGCGTACTCCACGTCGTCGAACTGGAAGAAGAACGGCATCGGGTAGCCGACCGCCTTGACCACCTCATACGGAATCAGGCACGACCACCAGGCGTTGTGCCCGGCGTCCACCCGCCGTTCCTGTCGCTGCGGCTTGTCCGACCACGGATCGACGCCGAGCAGGTCCGCGCAGGCCAGCGCGTGCGTCGCAGGCACGGCCGGCTCGAGCCGGTCGAAGTTGGCGTACTCGGCCCCCCGGTGCAGCCGGTGCGGATGCAGCAGGTTGAGCATCTGACCGCCGACGATGATCGGCTTGGTCGCGCGGTTGGCGAACGCCGTCAGCCTGATGATGACGTCGGGCTCCAGCCGGACATCGTCATCCATGAACAGCACGTTGGCGTGCTCGGTCTCGGTGTGCGACGCCACCTCGTAGAGCCCCCTGGTGAAGCCACCCGCACCACCGAGGTTGGGCTGCTTGATGTACCGCAGTTTGCCGCGCAGGTCCTTGGCAACCTGCTCGAAGCCCGGGCGCGAATCGACCGTGTCAGTGCCCTGATCGGCGACATAGATGACGTCAAGCGTCTCGAGCGAGTCGAGATCACCGGCCAGTACCTGCAGGTTCTCCAGGCAGTCGTCCGCGCGGTTCATGGTGCAGATGGACACCGCCGTCGGCCGGATCGCCTCCGGCACCTCGACCGTCCAGCGGGCGGCCTCGATGGTGAGCCGCTGGCCCCCCTCGGTTTCCGCGTCCAGCCACAGCGCACCGCCGTCGAAGAACTTGTCCAGCCTGACCGAGAACGAGATCGGCGCGATGACCGCGTCCTCGATCGCGCGGGCCGCCACTCGGCGAGCCGACCCGTGCACGTCGGATGCGCCGATGCAGAGTGTTCCGGTGCCGGTGACGGTCAGTTCCAGCGTCACCGTCCGCACGCTCGTCCAGCGTTGCCAGTAGGAGGCCGGAAAACGACCGAAGTACGTGTTGCAGCTGGCTCGGCTCGACTCGCCGAGCATCAGCCGGGTGCGGTGCCGGGTGACCACACCGGCCACGTCGCAGTAGAGGTCCTTGCTGACCAGATCAGACGGACCCGCGAACAGGCCACGCTGGGCGACCAGCTTGCCCCCGCCGGGGCGCTCGGCCAGCACCGGCTGGGGTGCGTCCGCCAGCACCAGTGAGCCAGCGCCGTTGCCGTGGGAATTTTCGGACATAGCGCCTCATTCCTGAGAGACGGACCGCTAATGCGGCGCTAACGTACCTTGCCCGATTTCTGTAACGACAGGTGGATCCTCACTCACACTATCGAGTTAATTATTTCGGTGCATTTCTACCTGGGTATTACCCTCCGTGTGTTGAACGAGACTAAAGCCCGTAGAGGCGGGTCCAGTTCTCCCGGCTGGTGAGCTCCGGCATGGCTCGCTGATACTGGTCACGCACCCCGGACCCTTCCTTGCGCAGCCGGTTGATCACCGTGACACCGCGCTTGGCCAACTCCAGCATGCGCGCCCGGTCGTAGCTGCGTACCCGCACGCCCTCCTGCGAGGCATCGGTGACCACGGCCGTTCTGAACAACGACACGTGCCACCAGTGCGCCTCGTCTGCCGGGATGGCGCCGAGTGCGTGCGCGTGCCTGCCCAGGACCCGCCACAGCAGTCGCTTCAGCAACACCGCACGCTGCTTGCTCGGCTTGGGAGCGGCGTTGATGATGCCGATGTCGTTGGACGCGATGCCCGGCACGTCGGTGGCAGGATGCCGCTTCGTCTCCGGATACCGCGATCGGAGGTCGCGGATCTCCTTCATCGCGGACACCCCGCCGTCCCACAGGATCTCCGGACCTTCCAGGAAGTCCCCGACGGCCTTGATCAACGTGGCTGCCAGCCCGTACTGCATGCCGAGCAGGTAGCGCACCAACTGCGCGAGCAGCACCCGGCACACCACGGCGAGGTTGAACGAACTGTGCAGGGCCGCGGTGATGATCGAGTTACGCAGGTTGAAGTACCGGTGCCACTCGTCCCAGTCCTTCCAGTGGAAATCGGCGTGCCACACGCCCGCACCGGGCAGGGTGACCGTCGGAAAGCCGTGTGCCCGAGCGCGATAGGAGTACTCGGCGTCGTCCCACTGGAAGAAGAACGGCATCGGGTAGCCGACCGCCTTGACCACCTCATACGGGATCAGGCACGACCACCAACCGTTGTAACCTGCATCAACGCGCCGTTCCTGCCGGTTCGGCTTGCCGGTCTCGGGGTCGACTCCGAGCAGGTCGGCGGTAGCCAGGCTGTGCGGCACCGGTTTGCCCGGCTCGAGCATGTTCAGGTCGGCGTACTCGGCACCGATGTGCAGTTGATGCGGGTGCAGCAGGTTGAGCATCTGCCCACCGACGATCACGGGGGCGACCGCCCGGTTGGAAAACGCGGTCAGCCTGGTGATCAAGTCCGGCTCGAGCAGCACGTCGTCGTCCATGAACAGCACATTGGCGTGCTCGGTCTCGGTGTGCGACGCCACCTCGTACAGACCTCGGGTGAAGCCACCGGAGCCGCCCAGGTTGGGCTGCTGGATGTAGTTCAGCCGGTCACCGAGCCGCTCGGCGACCTCGGCGAAGCCCGGGCGGCTGTCCACCGTGTCGGTGCCCTGATCGGCGACGTAGATGGCATCCAGCGTGTGCAGCGATTCCAGGTCGTCGGCCATGGCCCGCAGATTGGACAGGCAGTCGTCTGCGCGGTTCATCGTGCAGATGGTCACCGCCGTCGGCCGGATCGCCTCCGGCGCCGCCACGGTCCACCTGACCCGCTCGACGGTCAGCCGCTGCCCGGGATCGGTCTCGAACTCCAGCCAGATCGCACCACCGTCGTGGAACCTGTCGATCTCGGCGGTCAGCGTGACCTGGTCGCCTGCGACGTCGTCAAGGGCGCGCGCGGCGACCCGGCGGGGGGATCCGGCGGGGTCGGATGCTGCCACGTTGACCTGGCCGGAGCCGGTCGCGGTGAACTCGATCGACACCGCTGTGACACCGGTCCAGCGCTGCCAGTAGGAGGCGGGGAAACGGCCGAAGTAGGTGTTGCAGCTCACTCGTGCGGACGGCTCGAGGGTGATGCCGCCCCGCGAGCGTGCCACCACACCCTCGGCGACCTCGGCGTAGAGATCCTTGCTCACCAACTCGGACGGCCCGGCGAACAGGCCACGTTGCGCAAGCAGCCTGCCCTTGCCGGGGTGCTCGGTCAGCATCGCCTGCTGCTCAGGCTGCGTCCCGGCAGCCTTGCCCGCGGTAGGCCGGGCCGAACCGGCCGACGCCGGGCGGGTGGAGCGTCGGTTCGCCTTGCCGTTGGACGACCGGGTGCCGTTGCTCACGGCTGCCCCGGCGACGGTGCATTTTCCGGCCTCCGGACCTGCATTTCCCGACATTGCCCCTCATTCCTGAAAACACTGTGTCTTATCCACAAGTTCGCGTTATGCACGCCGACAGTGGTCGCCAATGCGGTTCTTGCCGCACCGACCGCTCGCACGGGCCCGGCGGGGTCCTGGAGGACACGGTCGCTGGGTCGGTTGTGCATAACCCTCACGGGGGATGGCTAACGCGCCGCCAACGTACCTGTTGCGTTCTCGGCAAGTGCAGGCGCGTCCTGCTGGCACTGTCAGGTGTCTTATTCATAAGTCGGGCTATTCACCACGGCGCGCTCACCTCAATCACACCCCTCACCTGCAGTCAGTCGTCGCGAGCCACCCTCCGGGCGGCTCCCGCCAACTGACTTGTGAATAACCCTCCAGGTTAACCAGATGGTCATTTATTGGTCGCCTGATCCTTTACCGAATCAGTTGGCGCAAGATCAGCATTGTCCTTGTCGGTCTCGGCGAATACGACCAGCTTGAGCAGAACGAAGTTGATGGTGGTGGCGGTACCCTGCGAAATCGCCCAAGCCAGCGTGCTCTGCCACGCCGAGTCGGGCAGCAGTTGCAGCATCCACCGGTTGACTCCGACCGCGACCAGGAAAGTCGTCCCGTAGAGCAGCATGAAGCTGCTGACCTGCCGCACCCCGCCGCGGGCGGCGTCGAAGGTGAACCGCTTGTTGAGGAGATAGGCGGTCGTGGTGCCGATGATGAAGCTGATCGCACGAGCCAGGTCGACCAGCGGCGCCGCCTCCATGCCCAGCGCACGCAAGCCCTGGTAGGTGCCGAAATCCAATAGCGCACAGAAGCCACCGACGACAACGAAGCGCACCAACTGGCCAACGGTCTTGCGCTTCCGCGACGTATTCGGTGTACCGGTCACGACTTCTGCCACCACTGATTTACCTCTGCATTGGTCTGCCTTGAAAGAATCGTCAGCCGGGTATTGCCAGGTCCACCACACCGCGACCCGAACAGTGTAGGCGTGGCGCTGTCACTACCCTTGGCGTGGTGGAGTACCGGGAACGTAAGACGCTGACCGGCTGGGGTCGCACCGCACCGAGTGTGGCCGAGGTCGTGCACGTCCGCGACATCAATGCGGCCACCCGCGCGATCGCCGGGGCAGGCGAGCGGGGGGTGATCGCCCGTGGCCTCGGCCGCTCCTACGGCGACCCGGCCCAGAACGCAGGCGGTCTGGTGCTGGACATGACCGGGCTGGACCGGATCCACTCTATTGACGCCGACAGCGGTCTCGCGGTGCTGGATGCCGGTGTCAACCTTGACCAGTTGATGCGCGCGGCGCTGCCGTTCGGGCTGTGGGTTCCGGTGTTGCCGGGTACCCGTCAGGTCACCATCGGCGGCGCGATCGGCAGCGACATCCACGGCAAGAACCATCACGCCGCGGGCAGCTTCGGCAACCATGTGGTGTCCATGGACCTGCTCACCGCGGACGGTCAGGTGCGCACGCTGACCCCGGACGGCGCGGAGTCTGAGCTGTTCTGGGCCACCGTCGGCGGGATGGGCCTGACCGGCCTGATCGTGCGCGCCACCGTCAGGCTCAAGCACGTCGAGAGCGCGTACTTCGTGGTCGACAACGATCGGACGGCGAACCTGGACGAGACCCTCGAGCTGTTCAAGAATGGCTCGGACGCTCAGTACGACTACTCGATGGCCTGGTTCGACGCGATCTCCTCAGGCCCCAAGCTGGGGCGGGCGGTGTTCTCCCGCGGGTCGCTGGCCACGCTGGACCAGTTGCCGCCGAAGCTGCGCCGCGACCCGCTGAAGTTCGATGCCCCGCAGCTGCTGACCTTCCCCGACATCTTCCCGAACGGCCTGGCCAACAAGCTGACGTTCAGCGCCCTCGGTGAGCTCTGGTACCGCAACGCCCCCAAGCACGGGCGCGGGTTGATCCAGAACCTGACCGCCTTCTACCACCCGCTCGACCTGTTCGGCGAGTGGAACCGGGCCTACGGCTCGCGCGGCTTCCTGCAGTACCAGTTCATCGTGCCGTTCGATGCCGAGGACACCTTCCGGGAGATCGTGCGCCGGATCGCCGCCTCGGGACACGTGTCCTTCTTGAACGTGCTCAAGCGGATGGGCGAGGCCAACCGGGCGCCGCTGTCCTTCCCGCAGCCAGGCTGGACCATCACCGTGGACTTCCCGATCGCGCCCGGTCTGCACGCGTTCTGCACCGAACTCGATGGACTCGTGCTCGGTGCGGGTGGGCGGCTGTACCTGGCCAAGGAGTCGCGCACCACGCCGGAGACCTTCGCCCGCATGTATCCCCGGCTGGACGAGTGGCGCAAGGTGCGCGCGTCGGCCGACCCGACCGGGGTGTTCACCTCCGACCTGTCCCGCCGCCTCGCCCTGTAACCCTAGGAGTGCACGTTGATCGACGCCGTAGGCAACCCCCAGTCCCTGCTGCTGCTCGGCGGCACCTCTGACATCGCGCTGGCCATCGCCGAGCGGTACGCATCGGCGCGTCCGCTGCGCATCGTGCTGGCCGCACGGCCATCGGAGCGCCGGAAGGCCGCGACCGAACGGCTGACCGCCACCGGGAGCGAGGTCATCGAGCTGGACTTCGATGCCAAGGACACCGACTCGCACCCCGCGGTGCTCGAGAGGGCGTTCGCCGACGGTGACATCGACGTCACGGTGGTCGCCTTCGGGCTGCTCGGGGACGCCGAACAGGTGTGGCAGGACCACGCGAAGGCGGTCGAACTGGCGCACGTCAACTACACAGCGGCGGTGTCGGTGGGAGTGGCGCTGGCCGGCAAGCTCAAGGCCCAGGGGCACGGCAGCGTGATCGCGCTGTCCTCGGTGGCAGGCGAGCGGGTGCGCCGGTCCAACTTCGTCTACGGCTCCACAAAGGCCGGCTTCGACGGCTTCTACCTCTGCCTCGGTGAGGCGCTGGCCCCGCATGGCATCAAGGTCACCGTGGTCCGGCCCGGCTACGTCAAGAGCAAGATGACCGAGGGGATGGACGAGGCACCGATGGCGGTGACCCCCGAGCAGGTGGCCGAGATCGCGGTGTCCGCCGCGCGCAAGGGCAAGGACCTGGTGTGGGCGCCCGCCCAGTTCCGGTTCGTGATGTCGGCCCTGCGGCACATCCCCCGCCCCATTTTCCGCAAGCTGCCCATCTGAGGCAGGTGCACCCTTGGCGTGCCTGCAAGTACTACCAACCGGTGCATTTTCGACTGCTTTGTACTACCAAGAGGGGCCACCTGCAAGGTTGGGGTAAAGGGGTGCTCCCCCATTCCTTTACCGGAGGGGTTGCTCACCTAGCCTCGAGATGTGCGGTTGCTCCAGTTCACGTCCGCGCCCCGGACGCTCACCCGGGCGACCGCCGGTCTAGGCGTGCTCGCCGCGCTGTGCGCCGTGCTATTCGTGCTCGCTCCGGTCAACACCGATCAGGTCAGCTACTCCTGGCCGGAGCCGGGTGGGGTCGTGGACACCACGCTGCCGCTGTTCCCCTACCAGCCCGAACGCCTGGATATCCACATCGACTGCGCGGCGCTCGGCCAGCTCAGCAGCAGGTCAGAGCCACCCAGTACAGAGTTGTCCACAGGTACCGCGCTATCCACAGCCCCTGTGGATAACTGGCCCGTCGAGCGGCCCAGCCGGTCCGCGCTGACCGTCGCGGTGCAGGGCGATACGGCCAGCGTGCGAGTCGGTGCCGACCCGATCCTGAGCGCCCCGATCGGCCAGGACTGCGCCTGGCGCGTCCACTCCGACCATGCCGGGACCTCCGTCCACGTCGACGGCTCGGACCCGCACAGCGCACATACCGCGTCCCGGCCGATGGTGCTGGGTTTCTTCACCGACCTGTCCCCGACGACGACGGCCAAGCTAACCGCGACGGTCACCCCCGACACCGAGTACCAGTCCAGTCCCACCATCGGCAAGATAGCGCTCGGCGTGGTCACGGTGGCCTGCCTGGCGCTGATGCTGGTCGGCCTCACCCGACGGACCCCACGACGGCTGCGACTGCTACCGCACCGATGGTGGCGGCCGCGTCCCGTTGACGGCGTTTTCGCGGCAGGCCTGGCCGGGTGGGTGCTCGTCGGCCCGCTGACCGTCGACGACGGCTACATCGTCACCATGCTGAAGTCCGGCTCGGACACCGGCTTCATCGGCAACTACTTCCGCTGGTTCAACGCGCCCGAGGCGCCCTTCGGATGGTTCTACGAGGGCTACCGCCTGCTCACCGAGGTGAGCGCGGCCGCTCCGTGGTTGCGGCTGCCCTCGGCCCTGCTCGGCCTCGCCTGCTGGCTGATCGTCGACCGGGCCGTGTTGCCCCGGCTGACGTCCGGCCCCGCCCGGTGGGCACGGTGGACGGCGGCGGGTGGATTCCTGCTCTGGTACCTACCGTTCAACATCGGGCTGCGACCCGAGCCGCTGGTCGTGCTCGGCATCCTCATCGTCTTCGTGCTGGCCGAGCGCGCAGCCGTGACCGGTTCGGTTGCTGCGCTGGCCACCGCGGTCATGGTGGCAGGCGCGACCGCCGCGGTGACGCCCACCGGCATCGCCGCCGTCCTGCCACTGCTGGCATCGGCACGCTCACTGTTCCGGGCGCTACGTCACCGGTCGGGGGTACCGAGTGGGGTGACGGTGGTCGCGCTGCTGGCGGCCGGGACGAGCGCCTTGCTGCTGATGTTCTACGACCAGAGCCTCGTCGCGGCACTGGAGGCCATCCGGGTGCGCACCGAGATTGGGCCCAGCCATCCGCCCTCGGCCGAGCCCGAGCGGTATCAGCGGCTGCTCGATCCGAGCATGGCGGAAGGCTCACTCGGCCGCAGGGTGCCCGTGCTGATCACCGGCTACACGCTGCTGCTCACGATCGCACTGCTGCTGCGCAGGCGGGCGCCGGGGTTGCGTGCAGGCCCCGGTATGCGGCTGATGGCCGCCACGACCCTGTTCCCGCTGGTGCTCGTGGTCACCCCGACGAAGTGGACCCACCATTTCGGCGCGCTCGCCGGGGTCGGTGCCGTGTTGCTCGCGCTGTTCGCGCACACGGTCGCATGCGGTGCGCTGCGCTCCTGGTTCTCCTGGGCAGCGGCGCTCACCGGATTCACCGTCGTATTCTCGGTCTGCGCGGCGGGGCCCAACTCCTGGTGGTCGGCCTCCACGTACGGGGTGAAATGGAACTCCGGGCAACCGCATATCGGGAGCATCCCGGCCTGGGAACTGGTGCTCGCGGCGGGCGGCGCGGTTGCCCTGCTGATGGTGCTGTCCGGCCTGTTCCGCCGGGGATGGGCAACGCCCCGGCCCTCATCGCGCCTGCTGAGTGGATCCTTCGCCGGGGTGGTGTGGCTGGTCGTGCTGTTCGAGATCGCCACCATGGCCTACGCCATACCGCTGCGGTGGGGGACCTACAGCGTCGGCAAATCGGGCCTGACGTCACTGACCGGCCGGGACTGCGGCGTGGAGGACCACCTCGACGTCGAACCCGACCCGGACCGGGGCGCGCTTGCCGAGGCTGATGGCTGGCACGTCCTCCCGCCCGGGATCGACGCCACCAGGACACCACCTTTGACGGTGCCGGTGACCAGCACCGGCACCGCGAACGTGCACGTAGAGTTCGGCGAGCAGAGCGGTAGCTCGGTGCGGTCCCTGAGGACCACACGCCTGCCTGCTTCGACCGAGGGACACTGGCGCGACCTGCGCTTGGACCCCGCCGTGCTCGCGCCGGACGCCGACCGGGTGCGGGTCACCGTCGAGCCCTCGTCCGCGCGGATCGGCACGCCCCGCCTGCCGGTCGTCGTGCCGTTGCAACAGGTGGTACCCGCTGGCGAGCGCGTCGCCGTGGACTGGCCGAACGCGTTCCTGCTGCCCTGCAGGCAGCCTCCGTCACTCGATGACGGAACCGTGCAGCCGATTCGGTACCGGTTCGCCGCGGGACCCGCACAACGCAACCTGGCCTCCGGGCAGCAGAGCGCAGCCAACGGCGGGCCCTACGCCCCGCTGTACGGGCTGGCCCGCGCCACGGAACTGCCCACCTACCTGCGCGGGGACAGCATCCGCGAGCCGGTCACCGTGATCAAGCTGGACTACGTCACCCCGGACACCCTGGCGCCGTCCCCAGGTGCATATGTCGACAGATGACCCACCCGGCAGGCCGGCGCCTACACGTAGAAGGCCACCACGAGCGTGGCCACCCAGGCCAGGCCGAGCACCTGCAAGGCGCGATCCTTGAGCGCGATCTCCTCCGGCTCACCCGCATTGCCGCCGTCGACGTCCACCGCGTACCGCAGCACGGCCACCACGAACGGCACCATGGACACCACGGCCCACATCTGCCCTCCGGTGCGCTGCTGGATCTCGAAGGCCCACAGGCAGTAGGCCATGATCAGGATGGCCGCCGATGTCGCCCACGCGAAGCGCAGGTAGCTGGACGAGTACTTCCGCAGCGAGGACCGGATCTGCGCGCCGGTGCGCTCGAACAGCATGATCTCGGCGTACCGCTTGCCCGACACCATGAACAGCGAACCGAACGCGGTGACCAGCAGGAACCACTGCGACAGCACGATGCCTGCTGCGACACCGCCCGCGATGGAGCGCATCAGGAAGCCGGAGGCGACGATACAAAGGTCGATGACCGGCTGGTGCTTCCAGCCGAAGCAGTAACCCAGCTGCACCGCCTGGTACACGCCGAGAACGACGAGCAGTTGCCAGCTCGCCAGCAGGCCGATCGCCATGCCTGCCGCGAAGAACACCGCTGAGGCGGCGAAAGCCACCGGCACCGGAACGATGCCCGCGGCGATGGGCCGGTTGCGCTTGGTCGGATGCGCACGGTCGGCCTCGACGTCCAGTGCGTCGTTGATCAGGTACACCGAGGACGCCACCAGCGAAAACGCGACGAACGCGACCAACGCGTCCAGCAGCACGCCGGCGTTGCCGATCTGCCCCGCAGCGAACGGCGCGGCCAGCACCAGGACGTTCTTGACCCACTGCTTCGGGCGCGCTGTCCTCAGCACGCCGACCGCGACGCCGACGGGTCCACGTCCGGTGACCGGCACTTCGACCGTCTGCTCAGCGGTCTTGCTCACGACCTGACTCCCTTGCACAGCTTGTGGCGCACAAGCGCGCCGATAGTGCCGCCGAGCACCGCGCCGGCGAGCACGTCGGTGGGGTAATGCACCCCGAGCACAAGGCGTGACGCCAGCATCGGCGGTACCAGCACAGGCACCATGTTGCGTCCCGTCAGGCCCGAGTACACCACGGCGGCCGTCGTGGTGGACGTCGCGTGCGACGAGGGGAAACTCAACCGGCTCGGAGTGCCGACCAGCACCTCAACTCTAGGGTCCTCCGGCCGGGGTCGCCGCACAACTCGCTTGACCGCGATCGAGGCGGCGTGCGCGCCGACCACGCTGACCGAGGCCGTCAGCCACTCCCGCCTGCGCTTCTTGTCGATGAGCGCGCCGAGCAGGCCGACCGCGAACCATCCGGCGCTGTGCTCGCCGAAGTGCGACAGCCCCCTGGCGGCCTTCACCGTGGCCGGGCGGGCGATGGCCCCCTGCAC
>JBOHER010000101.1:0-6908 GCA_050701115.1 Haloechinothrix sp.
GCGCTGGCCACGATCATGAACGAACGCGAGGCCGAAGGCTGGTCCGACGAGCGGATGGTGCCGCTGATCGCCGGGCTCGCCGAACTGCGGCCGTGGGTGCGGCAGTGGCACGGCGAGATCGATCCGACCTACGGTGTCAGCCTGGCCGCGATCGTCGAGGAAGAACTCGCCTCTCGCAGCCAGCGGGCGGGCACCGCCGTCGACGACCTCGCCGCATGGCGACCTACCGCACCGGCCAGGGGCCGCCGCAGGGCGGCGGCGAAGAGCACCCGAGGGGAATCAGCATGAGCAGGAAGCTCGCCGAGGTCATCGGCATTCCCGAGCGGGCGGGTGCGGAGGACTACGTGCTCCGCCTGACCGAGAGCACCGACGCCGCGCACATCGAGCAGACGCTGGCTCAGTACGTCGTCACCCCCTCGCTGGCGGACAACTTCGACTCCGCGCTGGCCCTCATCTCCGACGCGCTGCGCAACAACACGAGCCGGGGCGCGTTCCTGACCGGATCGTTCGGCTCCGGTAAGAGCCACTTCATGGCCGTGCTGCACGCACTGCTCGGCAACGAACCCGCCGCCCGCAAGATCGTCGAACTGCAGCCGGTGCTCGCCCGCCACGATCCCGCGCTGCGCGAGGTCAAGATCCTCCGGCTGACCTACCACCTGCTCGGCGCAAACTCGCTGGAAGAAGCCATCTTCAGCGGCTACCTCAAGCAGCTCAACCAGCTGCACCCCGGTGCGCCGCTGCCCGCGGTGCACACCAGCGAACAACTGCTGGTCGACTCGGAGAACCGGCGGCTGCAGGTCGGCGACGAGGAGTTCTTCACGGGGCTCAACGGCGGCGACTCCGGCGACGCGGGTGACGCCTGGGCGGGCCTGCTCGGGTCGGGCACCTGGAACGCCGAGTCCTACGCCGCTGCCCGCGCCGCCGGGCCGGACACCGCCGAGCGCCAGCGCCTGGTCACCGCGCTGACCGAGAACTACTTCACCGCCTACACCCAGTTCGCGTCCTATGTGGACATGGACACCGGCCTGCTGGCGATCTCCCGGCACGCCAAGGAACTCGGCTACTCCGGTGTCGTGCTGTTCCTGGACGAACTGGTGCTGTGGCTGGCGTTCGCCGTCCGCGACGCGGAGTTCTTCCGGCGGGAAACGCAGAAGATCACCAAGCTGGTCGAAGCGTCCAGCGCTGCGCGGGCGATCCCGATCGTCTCGTTCATCTCCCGCCAGATGGACCTGCGCAAGTGGTTCGCCGACGCCGGAGCCTCCGGCGCCGAGCAGGAGGCGCTCGACCGGGCGTTCCGTCACCAGGACGGGCGGTTCTCCACCATCGAGCTCGGCGACGACAACCTCGCCCAGGTGGCCCACCAGCGGCTGCTGCGACCCGTCGACGACGAGGCCGCGCTCGCGCTCAAGGACGCCTTCGACACCCTCGACCGACGGCCCGCGGTGTGGGACGTCCTCCTGGACGGCGTCAACACCAGCGACGATCACCGGGGCGCCTCCGAGGCCGAGTTCCGGTTGACCTACCCGTTCTCCCCCGCGCTGATCTCCACGCTGCGCTCACTGGCCAGCGTGATGCAGCGCGAACGCACCGCGCTCAAGGTCATGCTGCAGATGCTGGTCGACCGCCGTGACACGCTCACTGTGGACGACGTGATCCCCGTCGGCGACGCCTTCGACTACATCGTCAACGGCAAGCAGGCGCTGGACAATCATGCCGCCAGCATGTTCCGCGCCGCGACCGCGCTGTATGAGGAGAAGCTCAAGCCGATCCTGCTCCGCGAGCACAGGGTCACCGAGCAGCGGCTGGCGTCCGACCCCGGCTCGGTGCCGCTGGGCTTCCGCTCCCACGAGCGGCTGGCCAAGACCCTGCTGCTCTCGGCCGTCGCCCCCGGCGTGCCCGCGCTCAAAGAACTCACCGCCTCCCGGCTCGCCTCGCTGAATCACGGATCGATCCTCTCCCCGCTGCCGGGAAACGAGGCCCGGCTGGTGATGGCCGCGATCAACACCTGGAAGACCGAGGTCCCGGAAATCCAGACCACGGCCGATGCCACCGATCCGGTCATCCGCGTTCAGCTGTCCAATGTGGACTACGAGTCGGTGGTGGAGCGGGTCAAGGCAGAGGACAACCCCGGCCGCCGTCGCCAACTGATCAAGGAGATCGTGCACAACGCGCTCGGCGTCGACCTGGCCACCAGCGACCTGGGCGGCTCGGCCACCCGCACGGTGATCTGGAAAGGCTCGCGCCGCGAGGTCGACGTGGTCTTCGGCAACGTGCGGGACACGACGTGGCTCACCGGGGAACACTTCCGCTGCCGGGCCGGAACCTGGAAGTTCGTCATCGACTACCCCTTCGACGAGGACAACCATTCGGTCGGCGAAGACATCGACCGCGTCAACCGGCTGCTCAGTTCCGGCATGCACCCGCACACCGTGGTGTGGCTGCCCTACTTCCTCACCCCGGAGGTGCAGCGCGACCTGATCCGGCTGGTCAAGCTGCACTGGCTGTTCACAGGGCCCGGCGAGCGGTGGCAGAACAACTCCGATCACCTGTCCGAGACCGACCGCGCGCAGGCCAGGGGCATCCTGGAAAGCCAGTACTCGGGCTTGAAGGAACGCATCACCCGGGTGCTGCAACAGGCCTACGGCGCGGCCGCCCGCGAACCCGGCGTGCTGGTCGACGACCCCGTGCATACCCAGGTGCTCATCTCGCTGTCCCGCGACTTCAGCCCGCACGAGCCGGTCGGAGCGGACATGGGCGCCGCCTTCGCCAACCTGGTGGACCAGGCCTTCCGCTCGCGCTATCCGGCGCACCCCGACTTCGAGCCCGGAAACGAGGAGATCACCGTACGGCAACTCACCCTGGTGCGGGACTACGTGGAGCGGGCGGCCACCGACCCGGACGGCCGGATCCCGGTGCAGCCCGCCGACCGGCAGACCCTGCGCCGCATCTGCGGACCACTGCGGGTGGGCAAACCCACCGAGACGCACTTCCTCTTCGGTGACGACACCTACGCCTACTGGGCCGCCGAATTCGACCGGGTGGTCACCCTGGGGAAAGCGGACCCGCACGCGCCCGTCTCCGTCGGGAAGCTGCGCGAGCACGTCAACGATGAACTGAGCCCAGAGTGGGGTTTGCGCACCGAGGTGTGCGACCTGGTGGTCAGCGCGTGGGCGCTGCTGCGCAAGCGTGCCTGGTACGAGGCGAACACCGCGATCCCCACCCCCCCGATCGGCAAGATCAAGGACCACCTTGAGCTGCGGCCCGAGCCGCTGCCCACGCCCGGCGCGTGGACCGCCGCGCTCGACAAGGCCGGCCACCTGTTCGGGATCACCGGCAAACCCTTCCTCACCGGCGCGAACGTCGCCGAATTCGCGGGGAAGGTTCGGGAGACCGCGAAAGATCGCGGGGCGGCGGCATCGGCGCTGATCGGCGAGCTGCGCGACGCCTACACGCGGCTCGGGCTCGACCAGCACGCTCAGGACCGGTTGACGACGGCCGAAGAATCGGCTCGGTTCGTGTCTCAGCTCGCCCAGGCCTCCAGCGCGGTCGCGCTCATCAACGCGCTCGCGGACGCCGCGTTCGCCTCGTCGCTGCGGGCGGTTGGCACGTCCCTTTCGGCCGCCGAGAAGGTGTCGAGCGCGCTGCGAATGCAGCAGTGGTCGCGACTCGACCCGGTGCGCGAGGCCGAAACGGGCGGTGATCGCCGAGCCAAGGAGGCCAGGGACATCCTCCGCACGCTCAGGGAATCCGTCGCCGATAACGAGATGGCGGCGCGACTGCCCGAGGCGCTGCTGGCCGCCGAAGACGCGACCTTCCGCTGGCTGGCAGCGGTCAAGCCCCCTCCGCCACTACCGCCTCCGCCACTACCGCCTCCGCCACCTCCGCCACCGATCCGCGACCGGATCACGCTGACCTCGAAACGGGACCTGTCCACCGTCGAGGCCGAACTGTTGCGGCTGCTCAGCGAGCACGAGAACGGTCGCATCCACGTCGAGTGGTGGGTGGAATGACCTGGCCCAACCACTACCGACGAGATACCATCGGACTGGAAGGGTGGTGGAATCCAGATGGTTGCAACCAGGATGGACAAGGCTGGGCGGCTCGTCGTTCCGTTGGAGTTGCGGCGCGCGCTGCGGCTGGAGGAAGGCGGAGACGTTGAGCTGACTCTGTCCGCCGATGGTGTCTCGATTCGCCGGCTCGCGCCCGAACCAAGCGTCACAGTCGAAGACGGGATTCCCGTTGTTTCACTCGGTGGTCCCACCGTCAGCAATGACAGCGTGCTGGACGTCATCGACCGAGATCGGGGCAGCCGGTGAGCCTGGCCGCGGACACCTCGGTGCTGATCGCGGCGACGATCGCGGAGCACGAACATCACAAGCCCGCGCATCGCATCTTGCAGCGGGTCACTCATCTCCCGGCGTCGTGCATGGCGGAGACATGGTCGGTGCTCACCCGTGCGTTCGGGCTCGACCCGACGACGGTCGGACAGGTGGTCGGCGCACTCACCAAGTCGGATCGGGAGTTACTCGTCGCCACCGCTGACGACTTCACAGATGTGTTTCGCACCGGGTCGGCGCTCGGCCTGCGCGGGGACATCCACGACGCGGTCATTTGGCAGGCGTGCCGTCGGTCCGGCATAGACCTCATCACCCTCGACCGGCGATGGGTGCAGCGAGCCGGCCAACCCGACCATTGCCGCTACCTACTCGACGAGGAGTCATAGCGAGCCCATGACCGACCCCGCCACGAAGCGCGGCACCAACGGCAACGGCATCATGGCCGCGACCGAGCCGGTGGTGCGTGCCCTGTTGGACCGCGCGAAGAAGAAGGGTTACGACCACGGGGTCCTCGGTGTGCGGGCCGTACCGGCCTGGGAAGGCCCCGACAGGTTCCTGCACGACGGCCGGCAGGTGATCGTCGCGCCCTGCCCGTCGACCCTGGCGGTATGGGAGGCACTGCGGGAGCGAAACACCGACGGCTGGCTGGTCATCCTCACCCCCCGCGACTCCGCGGATCTCGGCGGCGGCGCGCTGAGCCACTTCATCGGGAACTGGGTGAACACCCCCGACCCGTGGCAGGCCGTTGCGCAACGCTTCGAGGCGGACAGCCTGGACCCGGCGCTGTACAAACACGCCGAGCACAAGCGCGTGGCCGCTGGGCTGCTCGACACGATGCCCACCGGGGGCTGGCCACCCGCTCCCGGCGGCGTGCTCACCCGCGACCACGCGCTCGACGCGGTTGTGCGCGCCCACCTGCGACTCGTCGAACGAGGAGTCGAAGTCGACGTCGTCACCATCCTGCAGTGGAGCATGAAACCGGAGGCGACCACGGCCTTGGCCGACCTGCGCACGCTGGCAGGCGATCCGCTGACCGAGGTCGTCATCGACTGGCTGGCCGGGCGCTGCGGCCTGGCCGGACGCCCGGTACGGGCGCTGCTTCGGTCGGGCCGGGTGTCCGACCTCGTTCCCTTGGGCCTCGTCGCGGGACTGCTCGCCGGGGATGATCCGGCCGTCGCGCGGGCCGCCGGAAACTTCGAGGGCAGCTACGGGTTCGGCCCATTGCCGCGCGATGTGCTCGCCTCCTGGTACGGGGACGCGGCGGGGCTGACCACCCAGGTGCTCGCGCCCGATGTGGCGCGGCGCGCGATCGACAGTGCGACCACGCGCCTGGGCGAGCTCGGCATCAGTGAACTCGCCGACAACTCGGACCTGTTAACCGCCGGTTTGCTGGTTCGGCTGGGCGAGCTGGCCAGGGCGATCACCGCCGTGATTCCGGAAACGGACGCGGTCGGCGACACATCGGTGATCTCGGCTGATCTCGCCGTGCTCGACACGGCGTGGGAACGGGTGAGAGAGCACCACCTTGCCGCGGCCGACGACACGGTGCTGGCGTTCCAGTCGGCCCTACGACTGGTGCGGTGGCTCGCCGCCGACGTTGCGGTACCCGACACGCTGGGCGGCCTGCTGACCCGGCAGGTCGACTCCGACGCCTGGGTCGACTCCGCGGTCAACGATGTGGTGCGGGGCTCCGCGGACACCCACCTCGCCGGAGCGCTCGGCGCGGTGCTGCGGCTGGTGCGTCTCCGGCGCGCGGCCCACGACCTCGCCTTCGGTGCCGCGCTCGCGGCGGTGGAAGAACCCGGTGAGCTGGTGGTGGAACGGCTCCTGCCCGACGAAGTCATCCCGTTGGCCCGCCGTCAGCCCGTTCTCCTGCTGGTCGTGGACGGCCTCAGCGTCAGCGTCGCCACCGAGCTTCTCACCGATGCCACCGCGGCGGGCTGGGTCGAGTACGGACTGCCGGGTCGTGGGCGGCGCAGCGGCGCGTTGGCTGTGCTGCCGACGCTGACCCAGGACAGCCGGTGCTCCCTGCTGTGCGGTGAACTCACGCACGGCTCGGACAAGGTCGAGCGACGCGGATTCGCGCAGCTGCTCAAGCGCAGCCACCTTGGCTCGGCCCGCCCCGACGTTCCCCTGTTCCACCAGAAGGACCTCGACAACGCTCCCCCCGGCCTGTCCCTCGCGCCGGTCATCCAGACCGCGATCGCCGACACCGAGAACCGGCGGCTGGTGGCGGCCGTGCTCAACACGGTGGACGACACCCTGCACCACACCGACCCCGGCGGCACGGACTGGAAGCTGGGCACGATCACGCACCTCAAGCCGTTGCTGGAGGCGGCGCGCCGCGCTGCTCGCACCGTGGTCATCACCTCCGACCACGGGCACATCATCGAGCGCAGGCAAGGGACGCTGCATCAGCACGACGCGGCGCTCGGTGCCCGCGCGCGAGCGGCGACCGGCGCGACCGTCGACGGTGAGATCACGGTGCGCGGGCCGCGGGTGCTGACCGAGAACCGGACCGCAGTTCTCGCGGTCGACGAACGCATCCGCTACGCGGCGATCAACGCCGGT
>JBOHER010000102.1:0-2258 GCA_050701115.1 Haloechinothrix sp.
CCGCCACCGTGCGCCAGCGGGCATCCCGCACCCGCCGGCGGCTGCGCCATCTGGCGGATCGCGACCCGCGTTTCGCACGCCTCCGCGACCTGTCGCTCCTCGTGCCGCCGACGAAACCGACGCCGGCTGAAGCGCACGACCCGCGCGAGCGCCAGTCGGGCCGAGCGGCGTAGTGAACCGGCTAGTTCGGCTTGCCCCTAACGAAGTTCAGGGTCAGGTCAAGTTTCAGGCTGCGATCATCCCGTGGGCGATGAACTCGTCGAGGGTGCGGTCGAGTTGTCGCCAGGCCTTGGCGAGCGGTGACCGTCGTGCGATGTCGTCGGGCAGGTTGGGTTCGAGCCAGGCGAGGCCGGGGGCGAGCACTCGGCCGTGGGCTTTGGTGAACAGCACCGCCACCCGCCGGCCGAGGTTGGTGAGCTGGTAGCGGTGCGTGTGCGGGATCCGTTCGATCAGCCCTTTGCGTCTGATCCGGCGCAGGTCGTAGGTGGCCTGCCGGCTGTTGTAGGGCGCGTCGAGCAGCGTGGCGACGAGTTCGGTGAGCTGGCGGTTGTCGAACCCGGAGACGAGGTGGGCGAAGCCGACGACGGCGGCCAGGACGGCCATGACTCGCCGGTCCCCGAACCGCAGCCCGGGCGCGTGTAGGCCGTCGACCTGGGACGGCCGGGTCACCTCCTCGAAGGTGACCACATCGGGAGCGGGGTGCGCGTCGGCCGCTTGAGCGTCGCAGAGACGCTTGTTGGCGTGGTCGCCAACCGCCCGGAGGGCATGCCAGTTCTCGGCGTTGACGCGCCTTCCGATCCCGAAGTCCCGGGTGTCGCTGACCACCACCTCGGTGCGCAACGCCCGGTGCTCTTTGAAGTACTGCTTGATCCGCGACGACCGGTAGTAGCAGCACACCTGCGGGTCGACGCCTTTGGTGATGACCTTGGTGCGGAAGCTGCCGGGCGTGCGGGAGTTGATCCGCCGGTCGAAGATCAGCGCCACCGACGATGGGCGACCAACATCGAGGTGATCGCGGATGACGCCCTCGAAGAACGCTCGCCCCGCTTGGGGCCGGTCGAACACGCGGGTGTCGGAGACTTCGAACTGGCGGAAGGCGAGCTCATAGACATAGCCGGCGCGCAGATCGTCCTGGGTGAACGGCGACGGCAGCCACCGCAGCCACCGCCACAGGAAGCTCTTCACCGCTCCGGAGCCGAGCCGGTCACAGATCCGCTGCAACGCTCGTGGGTCCTCGCAAGATCGGAACCCGTTGTCGAGCGCCTCGTAGCCGATCCCGGCCCTCTCACACTGGCGCTTGGCCCAGTCGTGACCGTTGAGCCACAGCCAGATCGGCCACGGCGCATACGCGTTGGTCTTGATGAACGCTCCACCCCAGTCCGGGTCCCACAGGTAGAAGTAGAAGTGATTGACGAAGGCCATCTGGCGGCCCCACTCCATGTGCGGATGTGGTCGCTTCTCCTGGCCCTTGGTCGGCCACGATCGCCACACCGACGCCTTCTCTTGGGCGATCCCGATCAGCACGACCTTGCCCTCGCCGCCCTCGGCCGCGGCGGCGTCGATGAGGGGGCGGGCAAAAGCCTCCTTGCTCTCCCTCTTGGCGAAGCGCACCACCGGGATCGAGTTGTCCTTGGCGAAGCGATGCACTGCCGCCACGTAGGCGTCGCCGATCTTGCCGAACGCCGCCGACGACGGGATCGGGAACCCTCGCTGCCACCGCAAGAAGTTGCACACCAGCCCCACCGACTGCAGTTTCGGCACGTAGCCCTGCAAGAAGATCCGGTCCACGGACCGGCAGGTGAGGGTCACATGGTCCCGCAGTAGGGTCGCGTAGTCGGCCATCACAGCCTCCTGGTCTTGAGCAACCAGGACGCTACGACCGACGCGACGGGGGCGCCCTCGGGGCGCCCTCAGCGCGAAGCGCTGACATCCCTCTCGGCGGTATGAGGACGCTCGCTACCGCTAGCGGGCGGTGACCGCAGCGGCGGCCGTCCAGGAGCGGGTCTTCCACGGCTCGACCAGGTCGGCCAGGGCCTCTCCCTGTCGGTCGACGCCGCACAACGACCGCCACGGGCGGGGCACCCGGCCCGGCCGGATCGCCCGCGCGCCGATGAGGGCCTTCAACACCGGGCGGGTCGCCTCCCAGCGCATCTGGCGACGCGGCGGTGTCTGGTTGGCCGCCCGCCATGTCCGCAGCGCGGGAAGTCCGGCCGCCATGTAGACGCCAGGGTGGATGAGAAGATCGAACATGCCCCGGG
>JBOHER010000103.1:0-19151 GCA_050701115.1 Haloechinothrix sp.
CGCAACGCCTACGTGCTCACCGCGCGCGGCACCGAGCAGCACGCGAGCGGGGCGGACATGGTCAGCGCGTGGATCAACCTGGCGCTGGCACTGGGCATGCCCGGCAAGCACGGTTCCGGCTACGGCTGCCTGACCGGTCAGGGCAACGGCCAGGGTGGCCGCGAGCACGGTCAGAAGGCCGACCAGTTGCCCGGCTACCGCAAGATCGACGACCCGGCCGCGCGCGAGCACGTCGCCCGGGTGTGGGGGGTGGATCCGGCTGAGCTGCCCGGCCCCGGCCGGTCGGCCTACGAACTGCTGGACTCGCTGGGCACCGAGGACGGCCCGAAGGCGCTGCTGGTCTTCGGCAGCAATCCCGTGGTGTCGGCGCCCCGCGCCGGCCACGTGGCCGAGCGGCTGGCCGGCCTGGACTTCCTGGTGGTGGCCGACATCGTGGTGTCGGAGACCGCCGCGATGGCTGACGTGGTGCTGCCGATCACCCAGTGGGCGGAAGAGAGCGGCACGATGACCAACCTTGAGGGCCGCGTCCTGCTGCGAAACCAGGCGGTAGCGCCGCCGGAGGGCGTGCGCAGCGACCTGGACGTGCTGCGAGGCATCGCGACCCGGATGGGGCAGCCCGCCGAGCGGTTCCCAGCCGACCCGGAGGTGGTGTTCACCGAGTTGCGGCAGGCGTCGGCGGGTGGGGTGGCCGACTACTCCGGGATCAGCTACGACCGGCTGCGGGACGGCGAGGCGTTGTACTGGCCGGTGCCGGATGAGACCCATCCTGGCACGCCGCGGCCGTTCCTGGACCGGTTCCACCACCCCGACGGGCGTGCCAGGTTCATCCCGGTGACCCACCGCGGGCCCGCCGAGCCGATCGACGCCGACTACCCGCTGATCGCCACCACCGGCAGGCTGCTCGCGCACTACCAGTCCGGCGCGCAGACCCGCAACGTGCACGAGCTGATGGCGGTCAATCCGGAGATGTTCGTCGAGGTGCACCCGGACACCGCCGGGCGGGCAGGACTGGCCGAAGGCGAGCTCGCTGTGCTGACCTCCCGGCGCGGCCAGGTGCGGGCGATCGTCCGCCTGGTGCCATCGGCGCGCCTGGACACCGTCTTCCTGCCGTTCCACTTCCCCGGGGCGCAGCGCGCCAACCTGCTGACCAACCCCGCCCTCGACCCCACCAGCCGCATGCCGGAGTTCAAGGTCTGCGCCGTTCGACTGGAGAAGGCCTAGTGGTGCATATGTCGACAGATGACCCGGACAGACGAGGAGGACGTGTGAGAAACGCACCGAGCGCAGCCCCGCGCCGGGTTGTCATCGTCGGCTACGGGATGGCAGGCGCCCGCCTGGCCGAGGAGATCAGGCACCGCGACCCCGAGGGCGTGCGGGTGAGCGTCACCGTGCTGGGCGCTGAGCAGCACCAGGCTTACAACCGGATCCTGCTGTCCAATGTGGTCGCAGGCACGATGTCGCCGGACGTGGTACACCTGCACGACGAGCACTGGGCAGGACGGCGCCGCATCGACCTGCGGGTGGGGACGTCGGTGACCGCGATCGACCGGGACAACCGGACCGTGACGACCGTGGACGCCGCCAACGTCGAGTCCACTGTGGACTACGACGCGCTGGTGCTGGCAACCGGAAGCCGGGCCTGGATCCCGCCGACCGAGGGTCTGATCACCGACGAGGGCACCCTCGCCGACGGGGTGGTGCCGTTCCGGACCCTCGAGGACTGCACGGAGATCCTGTCGCACGCCCGGGCCGGTGCGCCGGTCGCTGTGCTCGGTGGTGGCCTGCTCGGCCTCGAGGCGGCCCGCGGCCTTGCCGGTCGCGGCAGCCTGGTCACCGTGGTGCACCCGGTCGGGCACATCATGGAGCGGCAGTTGGACCTTGGCGCCGGTGGCGTGCTCGCCAAGTCCCTCGAGGCGCACGGCATCGAGTTTCGGCTCGGCAGGTACGCGGCGGGTTATGTGCCGGGTGACGGGCTCAAGCTGGACGACGGCAGCCACGTCCCCGCTGACCTGGTGGTGGTTTCCGCAGGCGTGCGTGCCGAGACCGGGATCGCCGAGGCCGCGGGCCTGACCATTGACCGCGGCATCGTGATCGACGACTCGTTGCGCACCAACGACCCGAGGATCCACGCGGTCGGCGACGTCGCCCAGCACCCGGGCACCGTCTCCGGTCTGGTGCAGCCAGCCTGGGAGCAAGCCGAGGTGCTGGCCGATCTGCTCACCGGGGCCGACAGTTCGGCCCGCTACCGAGGGACCTCGGTGGTGACCCGGCTGAAGGCCCGCGGCATCGACCTGTCCGCGCTCGGTGACGTACACGCCGAACTCGACTCGGCCGAGGACGAAGTGGTGTGCCTGTCCGACCCGGCCCGTGGCCGCTACGCCAAGCTGGTGCTGCGCGAGGACAGGGTGCGCGGCGCGATCCTGCTTGGCGTTCCGGATGCTGCCGCTACCGTGGCGCACCACTACGACAACGGCACCCCCGCGCCAAGCGACCGGCTCGCCCTGCTGCTCGGCAGGGCGTTACCGGAGGAGACCGCACCGGCGCACAACCCGGCGACGATGCCGGGAGCGGTGACCGTGTGCAAGTGCAACAACGTCACCAAGGCAGGCCTGGTGGATGCCTGGCGCGGCGGCGCCCGCGATGTCCGTGACCTCGCGGACGCCACCAGGGCGACCACGGGCTGCGGTGGATGTACCGATGTCGTCGACGGCATCGCGAGATGGCTTGCGAGCACCGCATAGGCCAAGCACCAGGAGCAGGAGAAAAGCGTACGGACAGAGTCGTCCACACCGCTGTGTTCATTTCTCCGCACTACCTCCCAGTCGGGTTGTGCGGAGGAATTAGCCCGAGCGCGATACCCGGAAACCGCAGCCGAAACCGCTGGTCCTTAGCTTTTTCGACAGCGCACTTCAGGCGCGCTGATGAGCAGGAGGTAGGAGATGACTGCGGTAACCGAGCGAACGGCTGAAGAACCGACAAAGGCGCGCAAGGGCCGGTGGATCGACCACTGGGAGCCGGAGAACCCGGGTTTCTGGGAGCGCAAGGGCCGCCGGATCGCGAACAAGAACCTCGCGTTTTCGATCTTCGCGGAGAACCTGGGCTTTTCCGTCTGGGTCTTGATGAGCATCGTGGTGGTCAAGCTCAGTGATGTCGGTTTCAGCTTCACCGTTGGTCAGACATTCTGGTTGCTGATCGTGCCGAATCTGGTCGGCTCGGCGTTGCGGGTTCCCTACACGTTCGCCATTCCGAAATTCGGTGGCCGCGGATTCACCGCGGTGAGCGCGGGCCTGTTGCTGATCCCGACCGCGATGCTGACCTTCGCGGTGAGTGACCCGGCGACCCCGTACTGGTTCTTCCTGCTGACCGCGGCCGCGATGGGCGTCGGCGGCGGGAACTTCTCGTCCTCGATGGCCAATATCTCCTTCTTCTTCCCCGAAGGTAAGAAGGGTCTGGCGCTCGGCCTCAACGCCGCGGGCGGCAACCTGGGTGTCGCGGTGACGCAGCTGGTCGTGCCGATCGTGATCGCGACCTCCACCGGCATCAACCTCGCGTATGCCGCGCTGATCTGGATGCCGTTCGTCATCCTGGCCACCGCGGGCGCCTGGTTCTTCATGGACAGCCTCACCTCGGCGAAGCCGGACGGGAAGTCCTACAAGCTGGCCATGACCAACGAGCAGACCTGGGTCATGTCCTTCCTCTACATCGGAACGTTCGGCTCGTTCATCGGCTTCTCGTTCGCCTTCCCCTCGTTGATCAAGATCGCGTTCGTGGACTACACCAGCTTCGTCGCACTGGCCTTCCTCGGCGCGCTGATCGGTTCGGTCGCTCGTCCGTTCGGCGGCTGGCTGTCCGACAAGATCGGTGGGGCGAAGGTCACCGTGGGCGTGTTCGCCGGGATGGCCATCGGCACCATCGGCATCATCGCCAGCGTGCACAACGCCAGCTTCCCGCTGTTCTTCGGCTCGTTCATCCTGTTGTTCGTCCTTGCTGGTGCCGGTAACGGCTCGACCTACCGGATGATCCCGATGATCTTCGCCGCGCAGACCCGGGCGAAGGCGGCGGTCTCCGGGGAGGACGTGGACGCGGCGCTCAAGGCCGCCAAGCGGCAGGCGGCCGCGGTGGTCGGCGTGGCGGGCGCCATCGGTGCCTTCGGCGGCGTGCTGGTGAACCTGGTCTTCAAGTTCTCCCTCGAGGGCGGCGGCACTCTGAACCCGGCCCTCTACGCGATCCTCGGCTTCTACGGCCTGTGTTTGGTCACCACCTGGTGGTTCTACCTGCGCAGGAGTTTCGCGGTCGAGCAGGCACCCAGCCTGGCCTACGCCAACGTGTGAACCGGTCGCCCCCTGCACCTCTGGGGCGGTGGGTGGAGCGACGGGTGGGCGTGTTATCGATCACAGGGACTACCGCTGACCTCGCTTCCCATGCCGCCTGCCTGGGAAGCGAGGTCTTGGTAACAGCGGGGAAATGTTGCCGAAGCCGGTCGGACACGGCCTCCGCCGACCATCGACGGCTGGTGATCGCGTCAGGCAGGAGGTAGTCGATGACGGCCGTACTCACCGAGGAGCCCACCGCCCCGCAACCTCGGCCCCAACCGCGGCGCGGACGGTGGATCGACGTATGGGAACCGGAGGACGCCGAGTTCTGGGAGCGCGGCGGCCGCAAGATCGCCTGGCGCAATCTGGGCTTCTCGATCTTCGCCGAGCACGTCAGTTTCAATGTGTGGCTGCTCATGAGCGTGGTCGTGGTGAACCTGTCCAGCGTCGGATTCTCCTTCACCGTGAGTCAGAGTTTCCTGCTGGTCATCATGCCGAACCTGGTTGGCGCGGCGCTGCGAATTCCCTACACCTTCGCTGCCCCGAGGTTCGGTGGCCGAGCGTGGACCACGATCAGCGCGTCCCTGCTGCTGATCCCGTGCGCGATGCTGCTCTACGCGGTCACCAGCGGCGCCCCGTACTGGTTCTTCATCGTGACCGCCGCGGCGATGGGCTTGGGTGGAGCCACCTTCTCCTCCTCCATGTCGAACATCTCCTTCTTCTTCCCGGAGAGAAAGAAGGGCCTCGCGCTGGGGTTGAACGCGGCGGGCGGCAACATCGGTGCCGCCGTCGCCCAGCTGGCGGTTCCGGTCGTGATCACCATCGGTACCGGGATCCACCTGGCCTACGCGGCGATGCTGTGGATGCCGTTGATCGTGATCGCCGCGGCCTGCGCATGGGTGCGCATGGACAGCCTGACCGCGGCCGAGCCGGACGGGAACTCCTACCGGCTGGCCCTGCGCAACAAGCACACCTGGATCGTGGCGTTGCTCTACGTGGGTGCCTTCGGCACCTTCATCGGCTTCTCCTTCGCGTTCCCACTGCTCATCGGTATCAGCTTCGCCGAGTTCGAGCACTACGTCGGACTGGCATTCCTCGGTGCGCTCATCAGCGCACTGTGCCGTCCGCTCGGCGGCGTGTTCGCGGACCGGATCGGGGGCGCGCGGGTCACCGTGCTGGCGTTCGCGGGCATGGCCATCGGTGCGGTCCTTGCGCTGGTCAGTGTGTGGGAGAACAGCTTCGTGCTCTTCTTCTGCTCGTTCATCGCGATGTTCGTGCTGACCGGGATCGGCAACGGTGCGATTTATCGGATGATTCCGTTGATCTTCTCGGCACAGGCCCGCGAGCACGCGCTGCGAGACGGCGCGGATCTCGATGTCGCACTCAGGTCGGCCAAGCGTCAAGCCGGTGCCGTGGTCGGCCTCACCGGTGCGGTTGGCGCGTTCGGCGGAGTGCTGGTGAATGTTGTCTTCAAGGTCTCGCTCGATTCCGGTGGTTCGTTGACGCCCGCCCTTCTCGCGTTCCTTGGGTTCTACGTCGTCTGTCTGGTCACCACCTGGTGGTGCTACCTGCGGAGGAGTTTTGCCATCGAGCGAGTTCCGAGTCTCGCTTACGCGTCGGTGTGATGTGGCTGACGTGAGGCACCCCACTTGCTCTGAAAAACGGGCGTTGACCTGCGCGGAGAGCATTTGGTAACGCTGGTGAAACATCGAGGACGCGGCTCTGACATGGGTCGGCATGACCATGGATCAGGTAGGAGATTCGCGGAGGTAATCGATGAGTCGCACGCTGGTAGTCGTCGGAAACGGAATGGTCGGCCACCGCCTGGTGGAGGCCGTTCGCAGTGAAGACACCGCAGCCACCTGGCGGGTGGTTGTGCTCGCCGAGGAAGCTCATCCGGCATACGACCGAGTCGCCCTCTCGTCCTATGTGGACACCTGGAATGCGGACACGCTGACGCTGTCCGGCTCGGACTATGCCGGCGACGATCTCGTCGAGCTGCGCCTCGGCGACCCGGTGGCCGATATCGACACCGGGGCCAAGGTGGTCACCACCGCCAGCGGCTTCGAGCAGCCCTATGACGCGCTCGTGCTCGCCACCGGCTCCTACCCGTTCGTGCCGCCGGTTCCCGGTCACGACCTGCCCGGCTGCTTCGTGTATCGGACCATCGAGGACCTCGACGCGATCAAGGCCGCCGCGGAGCGGGCGAAGGCAGTCTCCGGCCGCGCAGCGGGTGCGGTGATCGGCGGCGGCCTGCTCGGCCTCGAGGCTGCCAAGGCATTGCGCGACATGGGCATGTCGCCACACGTCATCGAGATGGCGCCGCGGCTGATGCCGATCCAGATCGACGAGGGTGGTGGCGCGCTGCTCAAGCGGCTGATCACCGGACTCGACGTCACGGTGCATACCGGCACCTCGACCAACGAGATCACCGAGGACCGCGGTCGGCTGTTCGCCAAGCTGGGCAACGGGACCGAGCTGGATCTCGACCTGATCGTCTTCTCCGCCGGTATCCGTCCCCGCGACGAGCTCGCGCGCACGGCAGGCCTCGAGGTCGGCGAACGCGGCGGTGTTCTGGTCGACGAGCGCTGCCGCACCAGCGACCCCAGCATCTACGCGATCGGTGAATGTGCCGCGGTTGACGGAACTTGCTACGGCCTGGTCGCGCCCGGCTACACCATGGCCGAGATCGTCGCGGCACAGTTGGCTGCGGGTAACACCGATGCGGTCTTCCCCGGAGCCGATCTGTCCACCAAGCTCAAGCTGCTCGGCGTGGACGTGGCCAGCTTCGGTGACGCGCACGCCTGCACCGAGGGCGCGCTCGAGGTCGTGATGAACGACGCGGTCGCGGGCACCTACAAGAAGCTCGTTGTCTCCGATGACTCCAGGACCCTGCTCGGCGGTGTGCTGGTCGGTGATGCGGGCGAGTTCAACACCCTGCGTGCGCTTGTCGACCGGCCGCTGCCCGCTGACCCGGCCTCGATCCTGGCGCCCGCCGGTGCCGACGGCGGCGGTCTCGGCGTGGACGCGCTGCCCGACGAGGCGCAGATCTGCTCCTGCAACAACGTGACCAAGGGCCAGATCAAGAACGCGATCACCCACGGTGGCTGCGATACCGTGCCCAAGATCAAGGCGTGCACCAACGCCGGTACCGGGTGTGGTTCCTGCGTGACGATGCTGCCCAAGCTGCTGAAGTCCTGTGGCGTACAGGTGTCCAAGGCACTGTGCGAGCACTTCGGCCAGTCGCGCGCCGAACTGTTCGAGATCGTGGCGGCAACCCGGATCACCACGTTCAGCGAGCTGATTACCAAGCACGGCAAGGGCAACGGCTGCGCGATCTGCAAACCCGCCGTCGCCTCGATCCTTGCCTCGCTCGCCCCGGTCGTCGGCGCCGACAAGCACATCCTGGAGGGCGAGCAGGCGACGCTGCAGGACACCAACGACAAGTTCCTGGCCAACATGCAGCGCAACGGCACCTATTCGGTGGTGCCGCGCGTCCCCGGTGGTGAGATCACCCCGGAGAAGCTGATCGCGATCGGCGAGGTGGCCAAGGAGTACGGCCTCTACACCAAGATCACCGGTGGTCAGCGCATCGACTTGTTCGGTGCCACGGTCGACCAGTTGCCGCATATCTGGCAGCGCCTTGTCGACGCAGGCTTCGAGTCGGGCCACGCCTACGGCAAGGCGCTGCGCACGGTGAAGTCGTGCGTCGGCTCCACCTGGTGCCGCTACGGGGTGCAGGACTCGGTCGGCATGGCCGTCGAACTCGAGTTGCGCTACCGCGGCCTGCGGTCACCGCACAAGCTCAAGTCGGCCGTGTCCGGCTGTGCGCGAGAGTGTGCCGAGGCGCGCGGCAAGGACTTCGGCATCATCGCCACGGACAAAGGGTGGAACCTCTACGTCTGCGGCAACGGCGGCATGACCCCCCGGCACGCCGACCTGCTCGCGTCCGATGTGGACTCCGAGACACTGATCAAGGTGATCGACCGGTTCCTGATGTTCTACATCCGTACCGCCGACCGGCTGCAGCGCACCTCGACCTGGCTGGAGGAACTGGAGGGTGGCCTCGAGCACCTCAAGGCGGTCATCGTGGACGACAGCCTCGGCATCTGCGACGAACTCGAGGCCGCTATGGCCAAGCACGTCGAGAACTACGCAGACGAATGGAAGGGCGTGCTCGACGACCCGGAGAAGCTGGCCAGGTTCACCTCGTTCGTGAACGCGCCTGACACGCCCGACCCGACCATCTCGTTCCGTACCGAACGGGACCAGAAAGTGCCTGTGATGCTGGGGATTCCGGAGGTTGCCAAGTGACCACGATGATGGACTCTGCTGGAACTAGCACCGGGTGGACCCCGATCTGCGAGGTCTCCCGCATTCCCGCCGCCTATGGCGTGGCCGCGTTGCTACCCAACGGCGAGCAAGTGGCCATCTTCCGGGTGGAGGGCGACGAGATCCTCGCGATCGGCAACATCGACCCGATCAGCGGTGCCGCCGTGCTCTCGCGCGGCATCGTGGGTGACGCGGACGGTGTCCCGGTGGTGGCCTCGCCGATCTACAAGGAGCGGTTCGACCTGCGTACCGGCGCCTGCATTGACAACCCGGGCGTCTACGTCACCAGTTACCCGATCCGGGTAACCGAGGGCGTCGTGCACATCGGGGCGGCGTAGCTTTGGCGCTCGATGGCTCGGGGCGCTCGGCGGAAGGCATCCTTCCGTTGGCCGGCTACGCCATCGGCCTGACCGCGGCGCGCAGAGCGGACGAACTCGGGGCATTGTTCGTCCGCAAGGGTGCGACTGTCCGGTACGGGCCGAGCATCAGGATCGTGCCGCTCTCCGACGACACCGAGTTGCGCGCGGCCACCATGCGGATGCTCGCACAGCCGGTCGATGTGGTCGTGCTGACCACCGGGATCGGCTTCCGGGGCTGGCTGGAGGCCGCCGAGGGGTGGGGGCTCGGCGAGACCCTGATCGACAATCTTGAGCTGGCCGACGTGCTCGCACGCGGGCCGAAGGCGAAAGGCGCGGTGCGGGCGGCCGGTCTCACCGAGGCGTACTCGCCCTCATCGGAGAGCAATGCCGAGGTGCTCGACCATCTGCTCGCCTCGGGCGTGGACGGCTTGCGGATCGCGGTGCAGATACACGGCGAGCCGCTGCCGTTCTTCGTCGACGCGCTCCGTTCGGCCGGGGCCGAGGTCATCGAGATCTCGGTGTATCGATGGGTCGGGCCGTCCGATCCAGCGCCGCTGGACCGGCTGATCGACGGCGTGCTGGACGGATCGATCGACGCCGTGCCGTTCACCAGCGCACCGGCCGCGGCGAGCACACTGGCCATGGCCAAGCGGACCGGTCGTTATGGTGCGCTGATCGACGCGTTCTCGCACCGGGTGCTGGTCGCGTGCGTCGGACCGATCACCGCGGGCCCGCTGGCCGCGCTCGGCATTCCGACGGTACAGCCGGAGCGAGCTCGGATCGGAGCGCTGGCGCGCGTGGTGTCGGAGGCCCTCGAGATAAGGACACCGCAATTCCGCGCGGCTGGTCACCAGATCGAACTCCGCGGCCAAGCGGCCATTGTGGACGGTCAGCTGCGTGACCTCGCTCCCGCGCCGATGGCCGTGCTGCGTGCGCTCGCCCAGCGTCCCGGTGTTGTGGTGCCACGCAAGGAACTGACGTCCTGGTTGCCAAGCGGTGGCGAGGAACACGCTGTGGAAACAGCCGTCGGCAGACTTCGGACCTCGCTCGGGGAGAGCCGATTGGTGCAGACCGTGGTCAAGCGTGGCTACCGGCTCGCGGTGGACGAGGCCGAGATCGATCGGACCGATCTCGCGCCGTCGGACAAGTACAGCGGCGTGACCGGCGGCCGGGGCGTGGTCAGGCGGTGACACGGTGATCGTCCTGGTAGCACACGGAACCCGCGATCCGGCTGGCGCGCTGGTGACCGAGGAACTCGCCGAGGGCGTGCGCGCCGCATTGCCCGGGGTCGCGGTCCGGGTGGCTTATGCGGATGTGCGTTCGCCGAACGTCACCGAGGTACTCGCGGAGTCGACCGAACCCGCCGTCGTCGTGCCCGCGTTCCTCGCCTCCGGCTACCACGTGCGCACCGATATTCCGGCGCAGGTCGCGGCGAGTGGTCGGCGGGACGTGGTCATCGCCGACGCGTTCGGGCCCGCCCCCGAACTGGTCATTGTGCTGATCGAGCGGCTGCGGGCGGCGGGCTACGCCAAAGGCGACCGGGTGGTGCTCGCCGCGGCCGGATCGAGCGACCCGAGGGCCTTGGCCGGCGTGCACGACGCCGCCTACACGCTCGGGGTGCGACTCGGCGCGCCGGTGCGCATCGGCTATGCCGCGACGACGAAACCCGCCATCGCCGACGCCGTGGCGAGTGTGCGGGCAGCGGCGGGCGAACGGGCTCGGGTTGCCGTGGCGTCCTGGTTGCTCGCACCTGGCCTGTTCCAGCGCAAGCTGGACGCTGCCGGGGCCGACGTGATCGCTGAGCCACTTGGCGCCCACCCGCGCGTGGTGGAGCTCGTGGTCCGCCGCTACGAGGTAGCTGAACGGACGCTGGTCGCCGCATAGGTTGACGTGGCGTTGTTGCGGTTCGGGCGGAATCTGGAAGTCTTGGAGCCGAACCAACTCCGCTGCGATATCGCCGGCGCAGTGCGAAAGATGGGTACGTTGCATGACTGATCAACCGCCGCACGGCTCCCTTCTCGACCAGGATGACCGCCCGCTGGCCGGGTACACCGTGGGAGTGACCGCGGAAAGGCGTGCCGGGGAGTTTCTCACCGCGCTCGAACGCAAGGGAGCGACGGTCCAGCATGCGCCGACGATCCGAATTGTCCCGGTCGGGGACGACGAGCGGTTGCGGGCCGCGACCGAAGCGGTGATCGACGAACCGGTCGATTTCGCCGTGATGATGACGGGTCAGGGATTCCGGGGCTGGGTTTCGGCCGCTCGCGAGTGGGGGCTGGCCGATGCGCTGCTGGCGAGAATCGGCAAGGCCAGGGTAGTGGTGCGTGGCCCCAAGGCGAAGGGCGCGGTGCGCGGCGAGGGCATCACCGAAGAGTGGTCGGCGCCGGAGGAGACCAATGCCGAGATGCTCGACTACCTACTCGACCAGGGCGTCTCCGGATTGCGGGTGGCTGTGCAACTGCATGGCGTGCCGCTGCCCGACTTCGTCGGCAGCCTGGCCGGCGCGGGTGCTTCGGTGATCGACGCCCAGCCCTACCGGTGGAAACAGCCGTCCGATATCGAGGCGGTGCACCGGCTGGTGGACGGCGCGATCGCAGGCGAGATCGACGCGCTTGCGTTCACCAGTGCTCCCGCGGCCGCCAACCTGCTCGCCATCGTCCGTGAGTACGGGCGCTACACCGAACTGCTGGAGGCGATGCGCGGCCCGGTGCTGTGTGCCTGCGTCGGACCGGTGACGGCAGCGCCGCTGGTCGAGCACGGCGTCCCGATAGTGCAGCCCGACCGCCAGCGCCTCGGTGCCCTCGTCAAGCTCATCGCCGCGGAGTTGCCCGCGCGCCGTCGGGGCCCCGCCATCGGTACGTCCTGAGGTCTACCCGGTTCCCGGTGGCGAGTACTCCCTCCGCACGCAGGAGCTTCAGTTGTGCGTGTCGCAGGTGCGGGGCCGGTGTTCCGTCCGCCCGCAGGACCCGATGCCAGGGGAGGTCGTGTCCGTCCTCACCGAGGATCCGGCCGACCAGGCGCGGTGAGGGCGCGCCCGCGAGGGCCGCGATGTCGCCGTAGGTGGCGACGGTCCCCTGCGGTATCCCGGTGACCGCGGTACGGACGCGTTCATGCATCGCCTCGTCCACGGTGTTGCAGCCTAGCTCGCTGTTGTGAGTGCCTAGGGTTGCCCATGCAACAACTTTCACGCACGAGGCGCGCCATCCAACCGGGTGTCGGTGGCGCGTGATTGCATCGCGGCATGAACCGGTTCGGCGAGCAGGCACCCGAGCGTGGTGGGCCCGTTCTCGTGCGCCGGTCCGTGGGGCACCGCGCCGGACGGGACTGGAGCGCGCAGGCGCGCCGCGTCCTCGACGGCACGGGGTTCCTCCGGGTACTGGGCGGGCCAGGCACCGGCAAGACCAGCTTGCTCGCCGAGACGGCCGCGTGCCGGATCCTCGGCGGCGCGGACCCCGAGCAGGTGCTCGTGCTGACCGCATCCCGCAAGGCGGCCAACACTGTGCGGGCAGAGATCACGCGCCTACTCACTGTCCAGGAGTCGGACGTGCCGGGTGACAGGCCGCCGCGCACGGTCCGCGAACCCCTGGTGCGCACCGTGCACTCCTACGCCTTCGGTGTGCTCCGGTCACTGGCCGGTCGCGACGGCACCCCGCCGCCGCGACTGCTGTCCGGTCCGGAGCAGGACGCGGTGGTGCGCGAACTGCTCGCGGGTGACCTGGACACCGGCGCGGATCGTTGGCCGGAGCAACTACGGCCCGCCCTGGCCGTGCCCGGATTCGCCGAGGAACTGCGGGACCTGCTGCTGCGCGCGGCCGAGCGCGGACTCGGCCCAGAGGACCTGGTGCGGCTCGGCAGGCGGCAGCGTCATCGCGAGTGGGTCGCGGCGGGGCAGTTCTGGAAGCAGTACGAGCAGGTCACCCTGCTGCACGGTGCCGGAGGTAGTGCACTGTCCGCACCGAGCGCACCCGCCATGGATGCGGCCGAACTGGTTTCCACCGCGCTGCTCACGCTGTTCGACGACACCGACCTGCTGGCCAGGGAACGTGCGCGGATCCGCTGTCTGCTCGTCGACGATGCCCAGCATCTCGACCCGCTGCAGCTGAAGCTGGTCCGGCTGATCGGCGACGCGGCCGGACTGTTCGTGCTGGCGGGCGATCCGGATCAGGCGGCGTTCTCCTTCCGCGGCGCGGACCCCCGGCTGCTCGCCGACAGCGATCCGGACGGCACCCGCACGGTGGTGCTGTCGGTGAGCTACCGGATGGGCGCCGCGGTGCACGCCGGAGCGGCCCGGATCGCGGCAGGCATGGCCGGTGCGAGCGCGCATCGGTCAGCCGCACCCTTGGCTCCCGATGTGGGGTCGGTGCGGGTTCGACGCTTCCCGTCCGCGTCGGCGGAGGCGGGCTGGATCGCCGACCAGCTGCGCCGGGCGCATCTGATCGACGGCATCCCGTGGTCGGAGATGGCCGTCCTCGTACGCTCGGCCGCCCGTACTTTTCCAATACTGCAGCGCGCCCTGCGGTCGGCAGGTGTGCCGATCGCGGCCGCGGCCGATGAGCTACCCCTTGCCCGGCACTCCGCCGTTCGACCGCTGCTGACCGCGCTCCGGGCGGCGGCCAATCCGTCCCTTGTGGACGCTGAAGTTGCCGAGCAGCTGCTGGCCTCTCCGCTGGGTGGCGCCGATCCGCTCGCGTTACGCCGGTTGCGGAGGGGGTTGCGCAGGCTCGAACAGGCATCGGGCGGCCAGCGTCCCAGCGACGAGTTGCTGGTGGAGGCCTTGCGCACCGGGGACCGGCTGGTCGCGCTCGCCGATTCGGAGGCCGACGCACTGCGCAGGGTGGCCGATGTGCTCGCCGCGGGTCGTAAGGCGTTGAGCCGGCACTGCGGGGCCGAGCAGGTGCTGTGGGAGTTGTGGCACGCCAGCGGTCTGCAGCGACGGTGGCTGTGGCTGTCGGAACGCGGTGGATCCCTTGGCAGGCAAGCAGATGCCGACCTCGACGCGGTGGTCGCCCTGTTCCACGCCGCCGGTCGTTATGTCGACAGATTGCCCCACGCCGGGGTCACCGGGTTCGCGGATTACTTGCTGTCCCACCAGATCGCGGGCGACAGCCTCGCCCCCGTCTCGGCAAGGGGCGACGGTGTCGAACTGCTCACCGCGCATGGTGCCGCGGGCAGGGAATGGACGGTGGTGGCCGTCGCGGGCGTGCAGGAGGGGTCCTGGCCGGATCTGCGGCTGCGCGGTTCACTGCTCGGCGTCGAGCGGATGGTCGATCTACTGTCCGGAGTGGACACCGACGGGGTGTCAGCCATCGCGCCTATCCTCGCCGAGGAGCGCAGGCTGTTCTACCTGGCCGCGTCCAGGACCAGGAGCCGATTACTGGTCACCGCTGTGCAGGGGGAGGACGAGCAACCGTCCCGGTTCCTTGACGATCTCGATGAGGCCCGCGTCGAGCAGGACGAGCCGGGCGCGGTCGTGCCCCGGGGCACCGACGAGCGGCCACTTGTGCTGGCCAGCCTGGTCGGCGAACTTCGCGTGGCGGTGTGTGACTCCTCGGGTGAGCCGGAGCGGCGCAGGCGCGCGGCACGTCAACTGGCCAGGCTCGCGCGCGCAGGGGTCCCCGGTGCGCACCCGGACAGCTGGTACGGCCTGACCGAGCCGTCCACCGACGCGCCGTTACGTGCCGAGGACGAGGTGATCAGCGTTTCACCATCCACTGTGGACGTGCTGGTGCGATGTCCGTTGCGCTGGTTGATGGAACGCAACGGCGGATCGGACCCGGCGCAGCTGGCCGCGGTGACCGGAACCCTGGTGCACGGTCTCGCCCAGGCCGCTGCAGGCGGTGCGACTCCGGAGGAGATTCAGCTGGCGATCGACGGGGCGTGGCAGCAGATCGATGCGGGCGCACCGTGGTTCTCCCGCAGCGAGCGCAGGCGAGTGGAACGGATGGTCGACAACTTCCTGGCGTGGCTGCGGCAGAGCAGGGGCGAGCTGGCCCAAGACGGTGTCGAGGCGGACATCGAGGTGCGGTTGCCCGCCGCAGAGGGCCAGCGCGAGATCCGGTTGCGCGGCCGGGTGGACCGGCTCGAGCGGGATGATCAGGGCAGGCCGGTCATCGTCGATCTCAAGACCGCCAAGACCGCGGTCAGCAAGGCCGACGCCCAGGAGCACCCGCAGCTGGCCGCCTACCAACTCGCCGCAAGCCTGGTGACCGAACTCGGTGCCGGCGGTGCGCGCCTGGTCTACGTCGCGCAAGCCAACAAGGCCACCGGCGCGGCAGAGCGCAGGCAGGACCCGCTCGATCCGCCGAGCGTCGAGCACTGGCTCGAGGTGGTGCGCTCGGCGGCCTCGGCGAGCGTGGGGCCGGTTTATCTCGCGCGCGAGAGCAGCGAATGCGGGCGGTGTCCCGCCAAGCCGTGCTGTCCGTTGCATCCCGAGGGAAGGCAGGTCACCTCATGACCGGCGCCAACACTTGGGCGACGCCCGCCGAGGTCGCCGACGCGCTCGGCCTGCACCCGCCGACCCCGGAGCAGGCGGCCGTCATCGCCGCGCCGATCGAACCCGCGCTGGTGGTCGCCGGAGCCGGTGCGGGCAAGACCGAGACCATGGCGGCCCGGGTCGTCTGGCTGGTGGCCAACGGCGTGGTCACGCCGGAGCGGGTGCTCGGGTTGACCTTCACCCGCAAGGCCGCCCGCCAGCTCGCCGAAAGGGTGCGTGCCCGGCTGCGCAGGCTCGCGGGATCGGGACTGCTGGACCGGCTCGATCCAGGCGGGGAGCGTAAGGCCGTGGTCATCGCGGGGGAGCCGACGGTGCTCACCTACCACGCCTACGCCGGTCGCCTGCTCGGCGAGCACGGACTGCGTATTCCGGTGCAGCCGGGCGCGCGATTGCTCTCCGAGACCGCGGCGTGGCAGCTCGCCCACCGCGTGGTGTCCACATGGGACAGCGAGCTGGACACCGACAAAGTGCCTGCCACCATCACCGCGCAGCTGTTGCAGCTGGCCGGAGAACTCGGCGAACACCTGGTGGACGCCGAAACCCTCACCGCCTACACCCACTGGCTGACCAAGATTGTCGAGAACGCCCCCCGAGCGAAGCGGCAGTCGGCCGCGCTGCCTTCGGCGCTCGCGGACGTGGTCGACAGACAGCGGTTCCGGCTGCAATTGCTGCCGATGATCGCCGAGTACCAGCGGCGCAAGCGGGCCGAGGGAGCGCTGGACTTCGCCGACCAGATGGCGCTGGCCGCGCGGCTGGCCGACGAGCACCCAGAGGTCGTCGACATCGAGCGCGAACGCTACGGCGCCGTGCTGCTCGATGAGTACCAGGACACCGGCCACGCGCAGCGGGTGCTCCTGCGGGGCCTGTTCGGCGGGGGGGAACGGGCTCCGCTTCCGGTGACGGCGGTGGGTGACCCGGTGCAGGCCATCTACGGCTGGCGCGGGGCGAGCGCGGCCAACCTGCCTCGTTTCACCACCGACTTCCCGCGGCGGGAGGGCAGGGCGTTCGTTCCTGCCCTGCGGTACGGGTTGCTGACCAGCTTCCGGAACCCGCCCGAGGTGCTGAGCCTGGCCAACGCGATCTCCGCGCCGTTGCGCACTGGCGGGCTGGCTGGTGCCTCACACGCCGGCGGGCTGGCGAAGCTTCGATCGCGTCCCGGCGCGGGCCCCGCCGACGTGGGGTGCGCGCTGCTGCCCGATGTCGGCGCCGAGCGTGAATGGGTGGCCGACGAGGTCGGGCGGCGCTGGTTCGCCGAGCGCGATGCGACCGGCAGCTCGCCGACCGCGGCGGTGCTGGTCCGGCGCCGGGCGGACATGGCGCCCATTGCGGCCGCCCTGCGTGCGCGCGACGTGCCGGTCGAGGTGGTGGGGCTGGGTGGCCTGCTGGACGAGCCGGAGGTCGCCGATCTCGTCGCCACGCTGCGGGTGCTCGCCGATCCGCTGGCGGGCACGGCAGCGGCGCGACTGCTCACCGGGGCCCGCTGGCGCCTCGGTGCGGCCGACCTTGCCGCCTTGTGGCGCAGGGCGGCGGAATTGTCCGCGCACAAGCCGTCCGACGATCTTTCGGCGCTGGACGCCGCCCAGGTGATCGCGGAGCGCGCCGAGCTCACCGGGCTGATCGACGCGGTCGACGATCCGGGCGACGCGGCGCGCTACTCGGCCGAGGGGCACCGCCGGATCCGCGCGGTCGGCACCGAACTGGCTGCCCTGCGGCGCAGGCTCGATCAGCCGCTGCCCGAACTGATCGCCGACGTCGAGCGCACCCTGCTGCTCGACGTCGAGGCCACCTGCCGCATGGGCGGCACCGGCCGCGTGCATCTGGACGCCTTCGCCGATGTGGCAACGGAATTCGCGCAGAGTTCGGCCCATCCCACTCTCTTGTCTTTTGTGGACTATCTGGCGACGGCGGCGCACGCCGAGGACGGTCTCGAGCCGGGCGAAGTGGTGGTTGCCGAGGGCAGGGTGCAGGTGCTCACGGCGCATTCCGCGAAAGGGCTCGAGTGGCAGGTGGTCGCCGTCCCGCACCTGGTGCGGGACGTGTTCCCCGGCAAGCGGCGTTCGTCGACCTGGTTGCGCAACCCCACCGAGCTCCCCGCCGCGCTGCGCGGTGATGAACAGGACCTGCCCACGCTGCGGCTGAGCGGGGATGAGGACCGCAAGGAGGTCCAGGAGGCGTTCGCGATCCATGAGGAGGATTTCGCTCAGCGGCAGGCCGATGAGGAACGCAGGCTCTGTTATGTGGCTCTGACCCGTTCGGAGCACACCCTGCTGGTTTCCGGTCACTGGTGGAACGAGACCGCGGGCAACTGGCGAGGGCCGTCGGAGTTTCTCGTTGAGCTGGCCGAGCTGATCCAGCCGGAGGACGGCGCCGGGCTCGGGGTTGTCACGCAGTGGGTGCCCGAACCGGCGCCCGACGAGCGGAATCCCTACCTGACACAGGCGCGCGAAGGCACCTGGCCGGTGGATCCGCTCGGCGAGCGCCGGGCCGCCGTCAATGAGGGAGCCGCGCTCGTGCTGGCCGAACTCGATTCACTGGCGGCGGACGAGGATGATCCTGCAGCGGATGACCCTGCTGGAGACGACCCCGAGGGCTGGGAACGCGACGCGACTGTGCTGCTCGCCGAGCGGGCTCGGGTGCGGTCAGCGGCCGAACAGGTGGATCTGCCCGAGCAGCTCTCGGTCAGTCAACTGGTTGAGCTCGCCGCCGACCCGAAGGCGCTGGCTCGTCGGTTGCGGCGGCCGTTGCCGATGCCGCCGAACACCGTCGCGCGCCGAGGCACCGCGTTCCACAGCTGGCTGGAGCGGCGCTTCGCGGGTGAGCGACTGCTGGAGTTCGATGATCTCCCAGGCGCAGCGGATACCGATGCGGTGGTCGACACCGACTCCGAGGTGCTGCGCCGTGCGTTCGAGGGCAGCGCGTGGGCCGAGCGGACCCCGCATGACGTCGAGGTGCCGTTCGTATGTGAGGTCGACGGGGTGACGCTGCGCGGACGGATGGACGCGGTGTTCGCCGACCCTGACGGTGGCTGGACGGTGGTGGACTGGAAGACCGGTGCGGTGCCGGACGACGGCAAGCTGCCCGCGTTGTCGGTGCAACTCGCCGCGTATCGGGTGGCCTGGGCGGCGCTGGCCGGGGTCCCGCTGGAGAAGGTGCGAGCTGCGTTCCACTACGTCCGCTCGGACCGGACACTGCGCCCAGCCGACCTGCTGGACGCCGACGGCCTGCGCGCCCTGCTCCGCTCGGTGCCGGAGGCTGCCACCGGCGCCGACGCGTAGCCGCGCCACTGGCCCCTGCCCGCCGGGCAGGGGCCGGTGGCGCTGTGGTGCTTCAGGCGGCGGTTCGGATGGGGTGGTGGGTGTGGTTGCGTCGGGGTCTTCGGTGCGGGTCGAGGAAGGCGGGTGGGAGGTATTCGGGGTGGCCGTCGGTGGCCATCCGGATTTCCCAGTCGGAGTGGTGGATGAGCCGGTGGTGCTCTGCGCAGAGCAAACACATGTTCGATAGGTCGCTGGGGCCTTGGGCCTTGGTCCACTCTGTGATGTGGTGGGCTTGGGTCCAGCGGGTGGGCCGGGTGCAGCCGGGGTGGATGCAGCCCCGGTCGCGGAGGTTGAGTGCCCGGCGTTGGGCGGGGGTGACCAGGCGTTGGGTGCGGCCCAG
>JBOHER010000104.1:0-7580 GCA_050701115.1 Haloechinothrix sp.
GCTCGTGAGTGATTGTAGTCGCTCTGGCGGCCACCATCACTCACGAGCCCACGCGGCGCCGGTTCGTCGTTGCGAGCGTTCAGCCCATGTGCGGGTAGGTGTGCTCGGTAGGGGCGTCAAATGATTCCTTGATCGACCGCGGGCTGGTCCAGCGCAGCAGGTTGAACATCGAGCCCGCCTTGTCGTTGGTGCCCGATGCGCGGGACCCGCCGAAGGGCTGCTGGCTGACGACGGATCCGGTCGGCTTGTCGTTGACGTAGAAGTTCCCCGCGGTAAACCGCAGCACACGGTGGGCCTCGGCGATAGCGGCCCGATCGTCGGCGAACACAGCCCCGGTCAGCGCATACGGCGCCGCGGAATCCACAAGGTGCAGAATGCCGGAGTACTCGGCGTCGTCGTAGACGTACACCGCAAGGATGGGGCCGAAGTACTCCCGGGAGAAAATCTCGTGCCCTGGGTCCTCCGACTCCAGGATGGTCGGGTCGACGAAGAATCCGACGGAGTCGTCGCATCCCCCGCCCGCCAACACCCTCAGCGCCGGATCACCGTCCACTCTGGACAGCAGGTCCTTGTGTCTGGCGAACGCACGGGAATCAATCACCGCGCCGCCGAAGTGCGAGAGATCGCTGACGTCGCCATACGAGATGGTCTTGGTGACATCGACCAGCTGGTCGCGCAGGCCGGACTCCCATAGCGAACGCGGGAGATAGGCGCGAGATACCGCTGAGCACTTCTGGCCCTGATACTCGAATGCGCCGCGGATCAGCGCGGTGACCAGCTTGTCGGCACGGGTCGAGGGATGGGCCACCACGAAGTCCTTGCCGCCGGTCTCCCCAACGATGCGCGGATAGCCGCGGTAAGAATCCAAGTTCTCGGCGATGGTCCGCCACAGCAGCTTGAATGTGGCCGTCGATCCGGTAAAGTGCAGCCCGGCGAAATCGTGGTCGGACAGCGCGACCTGGCTCACCGCCTTGCCGTCGCCGGTCACCATGTTGATCACGCCAGCAGGCAGTCCGGCGGCCTCGAGTACCCGCATGGTGAAGTGCGCGGCGAGTTGCTGCGTCGGAGTCGGCTTCCACACCACGGTGTTGCCCATCAGCGCGGGACCCGTGGGCAGGTTGCCCGCGATCGCGGTGAAGTTGAACGGGGTGATCGCGGTGACGAACCCTTCGAGGGAGCGGTATTCCATCCGGTTCCACGTGCCGGGCACGGAGTTCGGCTGCTCGGCGAGAATCCGGCGCGCGTAGTGCACGTTGAAGCGCAGGAAGTCGATGAGCTCGCAGGCGGCGTCGATCTCGGCCTGCTGCACCGACTTCGACTGGCCCAGCATGGTGGCGGCGTTCATGGTGTCCCGATACGGACCGGACATCAGGTCGGCGGCACGCAGGAACACCGCAGCGCGCTCGTCGAACGACAGCTCGCGCCACGCAGGAGCGGCCTCCTTGGCCGCATGGACAGCGTCGGCGACATCGGCCGGGCTGGCCTGTGCGCAGCGGCCAAGCACGTGACCGTGCTCATGCGGGGCGACCACGTTGAACGGCTCACCGGTGGCCATCAGTTGCCTGCCCGCGATGGTCTGCGTCAGCTCGATGGGTCCTGAGGACAGCTCGGCGAGGGTACGCACCAGCGATTCCCGTTCCGCGCTACCCGGCGCGTAGTTGTGCACCGGCTCGTTGCGCGGAGGGGGAACGGACGTGATCGCATCCATGGGTGCCTCCTGGAGGTGCTCGCCTTATGGGTCTACTCCATCGTGGCACGAATCACACCGCGAGCTGAGTGGGCACCGGGTGTTAGCGGCCATTCTGGACGTGCCTGGTAGTACGTGCAGGCGTACCTACAGCAGCTCGAGCATGAATGGCAGTTCCTGGGGTGCGTACCAGGCGAGTTCGTGGTCCTCGGCATCCCCGAGCGCGAACTCGGCGTCGAGGTCACCCAGGTCGGCGGCGTCGATCACCTTGATCGCAGCGCGCACCGCGGGTTCCGCTTCCGTGGCGTCCATGTGCACCGAGGCTATCGCGCTCATCGGCACCGCCCCCGCGATCCGGATCACCGCGGCATCCAGATCCGGCCGCAGTGTGACGTCCTCGACGTCCGCGGCGACCACCACCCGGCGCGGGGCCAACCCTTCCCCGGCCGGTCCGTTCGCGAGCTCGGAGGCGAGCAGCCGCAGCGAGGCCCGCGCCGCCTCCAGCAGCGCCACGTACTCCAACTCCTCGGCCGAACCGCTGGTATAGGACTCCCGCAACGTCGGCGTCAGCGCGAACGCCGTCCCACTGACCGGGAGCACCTCGCCGTTCATAACGAGGTCACGCAGCATGCCGACCGTGGCAGGCACGTAGACCCTCATCGAACGCTTCCCTTCAGCTCGTCCAGTGACTCCTCGAGCATTCTCGCAAGCACGTCCACATCGGACACTGCCTTACGGTCGCCATTCAACCCGAAGTAGACACCACCGTCGTAGGAGGTAACACCGATCGCCAAGGCGTGATTCCGCACCAATGGCATGATCGGAAACATCTCCAGCATGCGGGCCGACCCGGCATACATCGGCATCTGAGGACCCGGCGAGTTGGTGATGACCAGATTGAAAATCCGGCTGGAGAACGTTCCCGCGGTGCGCGCACCCAGAGCATGCAAGGTCGCAGGCGCGAAACCGCCCACCCGCAGCAGGGTGCGGGCCGCGACCGAGCGACCGGAGTCGAGATGCTCACTCATCGCGTGGCGGATGTGCTGCAGCCGAATCACCGGGTCCGACTCCCCCACCGGCAGATCCACCAGGTACGCCTCGACCTCGTTGCCCACCAGCCCCGCCGAGGAGTAGGCCATGGTGCTCGCGTGGGCCACCGCGAGCGGCACCAACGCGCGCACCGTGCTGGTCGAGGTCAACGGCGCCGCCCTGGACATCATCCATTCCCGGACCGCTCCGGTGATCGCGGCGAGCACGATGTCGTTGACGGTGCCGCCGTGGCTAGCGCGGATCTCCCGATAGTCGTCCAGGCAGGTCCGCAGCGCGGCGAATACCCGCCCACCGGAAACCTCCACGTTGAGGGGTCCGGAAGGCGCAGGACGCACCATAGAGCGCACGGCCGAGGCCAATCCCCCGACCGTGTCAACCAGCTTCTCAGCGGTCGCCGCCGCGTCGCTGACCGCGGAGCGTGCCGTCTCGACGAGCACACTCGGGCTCTGCACCGTCTCACTGACCGCGTCCAGCATCAGCTCGGCCTTGCTCGGTTCACGGCGTGGCCGCCACAGATCGTCGATCGGCTCGAGCTCAGCGGGTGCCGGGTCCAGGATCAGCTGGCCAAGCTCGATCGTGCCGATGCCGTCGACCACAGCCTGGTGCGTTTTGGTGACCAGGGCGACTCGTTCATCGGCGAGGCCTTCGACGAAGTAGGCCTCCCACAACGGACGGCCGTGGTCGAGCGGGCGGGACATCAACCTGGCGACCAGGTCGAACAGCTGCGCTTCGCTGCCTGGCCGGGGCAGTGCCGACCGCCGGACGTGGTAGTTGAGATCGAAATCGACATCGTCCACCCACACCGGCCGCGCGAGGTGTCCCGGCACCTCGACCACGCGCTGCCGGTATCGGGGAACGAACCCGAGCCGTTGACTGACCAGAGCCAACGCCGCATCGAAGTCGAAGCCCTCAACTGGGCGCTCGAATACCGCAACCGCCCCGACGTGCATCGGCGTCGAGGCGTCCTCCATATACAGGAAGGAGGCGTCCAGCGCGGAAAGTCGATCGACCATGTGCAGATCCTGACACACGTGCGATGCTGCTCGATATGGCCGATGGTGGTTCTGCTCAGGTGTCCCCGAAAGACCGATTCCTCACCGTGTACGGCAAGAAACCGGTGCTGGAGGTGCTGGCCGACCCCGGGCTGAATGTCGACAAGGTGATACTCGCCGACACCGCACGAGGGCTAGCCGCAACCGAGATCAAGCGTGCGGCAAAGGCCCGCGGTGTGCGGGTGCAGACCGCGAGCGCCCATCGGGTCAAGGTGTTGGCAGGCAACGGCAAGCAGGACCAGGGGGTGCTCGCCGACGTCGTCGCTCCCCGCATGCGGCCGCTTGCCGACGCGCTGAGCTCCCGGCACCGGCCGGGCAGGCTGCTCCTCCTGGACGGCATCACCACCCCGGCCAATGTGGGCATGATCCTGCGCACCGCGACCGCGGCGGGGGTCGATGGCGTCGTGGTGCCGCGGAAGGGGGTCGCTTCGCTCGATCCGCTGGTGGTGAAAGCCTCCGCGGGCGTGGCGTTCCGCGCCCCGGTGCTGCGCTGCGCGACCGCCGCCGAGGCCGCGGCTGCCCTGGTAGGCGCCGGGTATCCGCTGTTCGCGCTGAGCGCGTCGGCCACGACGTCGCTGTTCAGAGCCGACCTGCCGGCGAATGCCGCGTTCGTGCTCGGCGGCGAGACCTCCGGGGTAAGCGGCGCGGTGCTCGACCTGGTCACCGACTGGTTGTCGATTCCCATGCCGGGCGACGTCGAATCCTTGAACGTGTCGGCGGCCGCGGCCGTGCTGTGTTTCGAGCTGGTCCGCCGTCGTGAGTGCTGAGGGTTGCCCATGCAACAACATTCACGCACGAGGGAGGGTGCCGTTCAGCCAATAGGGGGGTATCTGTCCGGAATCGGGGGTGTGCGCGCTCTATATGTCGAAGGTGCACCGACGACATCACGAGGAGCTCGCGTGTCTCACCCCGTCCGTCCTGCTCATCGCGGCCTGCTCCGGCCGCTCGCTGCCTACGAACCGCCCACGAGTCGAGGCCGTCGGCGGGTCGAGGCCGACGGCCAGCTCGCCCTGCCACTGCGGTTGCGGGCCGCGACCGCCCGCCGCTCGCTGGACCAGCGACGACCGAGCACCCAGCCGGTGCCACCAGCTCCGTCAGCGCGGGAGTTGGCGGCGCTGCTGACCGCGCTGTTCGAGGTCGCGGCGGGACGCCGACCGTTGGTACGCGTGCGTCAGCTACTCACCGAGGACCTCTGCACCGAGATCAAGTCGGCACCCGCCACCGGTCTCGGCTGCGGATACGCCGTCAACCGCGTGCACCACTGCGCACCACAACCCCGCGTCATCGAGGTCTGCGCAGCGGCACACCATCGGAGAACCGACCGCGCGGTCGCCATCGCTGCCCGGCTGGAAGCCAGCTGGACCGGCTGGCGGTTCACGCACTTCGCGATCATCGCGCCACCGCGCGGCGACCGCAGCGATCGGCTGTCGGCGGCTTAGCGCTACTGGCGAGCGCCCTTCTTCCGCTTGGACTGGGCCCGAGCGGCTGCCCGGCGCTCCCTGCGGGTGCCCGACCCGGCGACCGAGCCCGGCTGCTCTGCGCCATCGCCGCGTGAGCTCACCCCGCCACGCTCATCGGGCCCGCTGAACGTGAGACCGTCGTCCGCCCGGTGCGCACCCAGACCCTTGCCCCGCAAGGCGGGCGGCACAGAACGCTCGTCGGTGGTCTGCGGCTGCGGTGGAACCGGCTTGGCGTGCCTGCCACCAGCGCGCCCGGCAGGCACCCCGGGAACCTCGGTAACCTCTTCCGCGGCAACCTGATCCGGCTCAGCCTGTTCGACCTGCAGGTTGAACAGGAAGCCGACGGCCTCCTCCTTCAACGACTCCAGCATCTGGCCGAACATGTCGAAACCTTCACGCTGATACTCGATCAGCGGATCCCGCTGGGCCATCGCACGCAGGCCGATGCCCTCTTTGAGGTAGTCCATCTCGTAGAGGTGCTCGCGCCACTTGCGGTCCAGTACCGACAGCACCACCCGGCGCTCCAGCTCCCGCATCGCGCCCTCGCCGACCTTGGCGTCGATCTCGGCTTCTCGCCGCTGGTAGGCGGCGTGCGCATCCGCGAGCAGCTCGTCCAGCAGGATGTCCGACGAGAGGTCGGGACGCCGGTCGTTGAGCTCCTCCCAGCTGACCGAGACCGGGTAGAGCTGCTTCAGCGCGGTCCAGAGCTTTTCCTGATCCCAGTCCTCGGAGTACCCGGTGCTGGTCTCCGCCTTGACGTAGGCGGTGGTCACATCGCGCAGCATGTGCTCGGTCTGCTCGCGCAGATCCTCGCCCTCGAGAACCCGGCGCCGCTCGGCGTAGATCACCTTGCGCTGCCGGTTCATCACCTCGTCGTACTTGAGGACGTTCTTACGGATCTCCATGTTCTGCTGCTCGACCTGGGTCTGCGCACTCTTGATCGCCTTGCTGACCATCTTGTGCTCGATCGGTATATCGTCCGGCAGCCGCATGGTGGTCATCACCCGCTCGACCATCGCGGCGTTGAAGCGGCGCATGAGCTCGTCGCCGAGCGAGAGGTAGAACCGGGACTCACCAGGGTCGCCCTGGCGGCCGGAGCGCCCGCGCAGCTGATTGTCGATCCGCCGCGACTCGTGCCGCTCGGTGCCGAGCACGTACAGGCCGCCCGCCGCGATGACCTCCTCGGCCTCCGCCTTGCTGTCCGCGATGGCCTGCTCGTGCACCGCCGGCCAGGCAGCCTCGTACTCCTGGGAGTGCTCCACCGGATCGAGGCCCTGCTGACGCAGCAACTCGTCGGCGATGATGTCGGGGTTGCCGCCGAGCACGATGTCGGTACCACGACCCGCCATGTTGGTGGCCACGGTGACCGCGCCCTTACGACCGGCGCGGGCGATGATCAGCGCTTCCCGTTCGTGCTGCTTGGCGTTGAGCACCTCGTGCGGCACGTTGAGCTTGAGCAGCAGCTTGGACAGGTACTCCGAGCGCTCGACACTGGTGGTACCCACCAGGACCGGCTGACCCTTCTCGTAGCGCTCGGCGATGTCCTCGGCGACCGCCTCGAACTTCGCCTGCTCGCTCTTGTAGATCAAGTCAGCCTGATCCGCCCGCACCATCGGACGGTTCGTCGGGATCGGCACCACACCGAGCTTGTAGGTCTGGTGGAACTCGGCCGCCTCGGTCTCGGCGGTACCGGTCATGCCCGCCAGCTTGTCGTAGAGCCGAAAGAAATTCTGCAGGGTGATGGTGGCCAGCGTCTGGTTCTCGGCCTTGATCTCGACGCCTTCCTTGGCCTCGATCGCCTGGTGCATGCCCTCGTTGTAGCGGCGCCCGGCCAGCACCCGGCCGGTGAACTCGTCGACGATCAGCACGTCGCCGTTGCGGACGATGTAATCCTTGTCGCGCTTGTAGAGCTCCTTGACCTTGAGCGCATTGTTCAGATAGCCGACGAGCGGGGTGTTGGCCGCCTCGTAGAGGTTCTCGATGCCCAGTTGGTCCTCGATGAAGGCAACGCCTTCCTCGCTGACACCGACGGCGCGCTTGCGTTCGTCCACCTCATAGTGCACGTCCCGCTTCATCAGCGGCACCAGCCGGGCGAACTCGGTGTACCAGCGCGAGGACTGGTCGGCCGGACCGGAAATGATCAATGGGGTCCTGGCCTCGTCAATGAGGATCGAGTCCACCTCGTCGACGATCGCGTAGTTATGACCGCGCTGCACGCACTCGTCGAGGCTCCACGCCATGTTGTCGCGCAGGTAGTCGAAGCCGAATTCGTTGTTGGTGCCGTAGGTGATGTCGGCGTGGTAGGCAACGCGGCGCTGCGCCGGGCTCATC
>JBOHER010000105.1:0-2696 GCA_050701115.1 Haloechinothrix sp.
GTGCTGCTCCGACCCCTGTCCCACGGCACCGGGCAGAAAGGTGCGCTGAGGTCGGTGGTCCTGGGCAACGCGGGCACCGTCGCCCGGTTCACGCCCGCGCTGGCCACCTTGGGCACCGACGCGGTGCACTTCGACGGTGACGAGGCGATCCGCAGGCGGCCGATCGCACCCCTGCTTGGCGCGTTGACCGATCTCGGCGCGGAGATCGACGACGAGGGACGCGGCGCGCCGCCCTTCACCGTGCACGGTCACGGTGGCCTCCCTGGCGGACCCGTCGAGATGGACTCCTCGGCGTCGAGCCAGTTCCTGTCCGCCCTGTTGCTGGCGGCCCCGGCGTTCGACAACGGAGTGACCGTCCGGCTGGCGGGCGGGGCACCGCCCAGTGAGCCGCACATCGCGATGACCCTGGACCTGCTGCGCACCTTCGGCGCAGACCCGCAGCGCGACGGCACGGAGTTCCACGTCCCGAGTGGTCGACTCTCCTGCCCCGAGTACACGGTTGAGCCCGATCTCTCCACCGCGGCGCCCTTCCTGGCCGCGGCCGCGCTGACCGGCGGCTGCGTGCGCATTCCGGGCTGGCCGCTGCACACCACCCAGCCCGGCGACTGGCTCCGATGGATGCTGACCGAGATGGGTGCCAAGGTCGAGGTCGATTCATCCGGCCTCACCATCACCGGGACCGGCGGCGCCATCCCCGGCCTCGATCTCGACCTGCACGAGGTAGGTGAACTCACGCCGGTCATCGCTGCGCTGTTGTGCTTCGCCGACGGCCCGTCGACCGTCAGGGGCGTGGCGCACCTGCGCGGGCATGAAACCGATCGCCTTGCCGCATTGGCCACGGAACTGTCCGGCCTCGGTGGTTCGGTCACCGAACGGGAGGACGGTCTGCGAATCACTCCGGCCCCACTGCACGGCGGCACGTTCCAGACCTATGAGGACCATCGCCTGGTGATGGCGGGCGCGGTACTCGGGTTGCGCGTTCCCGGCATCACCGTGGAAAACCCAGCCACCGTCGGCAAGACCTTCCCCGGCTTCATCGACGCCTGGAGCACCATGCTCGGCCGCTAGCGCCGCCTCAGCTGCCGGGGGAGTTCACCCCCGGCGCGGGGCCCTCCGCATTCCCAGCGGTGCCGTATCGGCCGGATTGGCCTTCCAGTTGCTCGCGCAGCGCCAGAATGGTCACGACCCGCCCGGCGGATGTGTTCACGTTGTCCACTGTGGACAGGATTTCGGTTGCAGCGGTGTCCGCCCGGGCGAAACCGATCGGACCCGCGCCGCTCGCCGCACCCGCATCGCCGGTAAGCACTGTGCCTGCCCCGGAGCGATCGAGCTGGGTGGCGAATCGAGCGATGGTGGTCGCTCGGTCGCCCGCACCGTCACCCTTCGCCTCGCCGCGGGTCAGCACGATCGCCAGCTGCGCAGGCCTGATATTGTCGCTCGCCTTGATGAAACCTCCGTCGGTAAGCCCGGTGAGCGCGGCTTCGAGTTCCGACGACGACGACTGCGGTTTCGCCGACTCCTTGTCCAGCAACAGAACCTGACCGAGCAGGGCACCGGCAAGGCCGCCGGGGCCACCCGAGGTCGGGAATGTGGCACCGGCAGGCTGCAGCCGCGTCGCGATGTCGGCCAGCTGGTCCGATGTGGACGGATCGGCGAAGTCCTCTGTGAGCTGCACCTGGCCGGTGACCTTCGCTCCGGCTTGCTCGACCAGTTTCGCCAGCGCATCCCGGTCGGCGGGCTTGGCGCCTGCGGTGGTCACGATGACCACCGACCGCTCGTCCAGTGTGCCCGAAACGACCTTCGCGCCAACTGATCCTGCGAATGCGTCGGCATCGGCCAACTTGGCCCGCAGTCCGTTGCGCTCCGCCTCGAGGTCGGTGACCCGGGTGGCGAGCTCACTCTTGTCGCTGGCCAAGCCGGAGAGCAAGGTGCCGCTGAGCGTCGTGGAGCCGAGCACGACTCCCACGGCGAGCGCGAGAAACGCAGCGGCGATGGAAACGATGTGGTACCGCAAGGAAATCACGAAGAGAGCCCCTTGACCCAAGTCATCAGCGAAGCCCATTGTGACTTCGCCCAGTCCAGATAGACGTCACCGACGTCGGAAACGAGCAGCGCCGCTATTACCACCACGAGCGCGGCGACGACCAGCAGCACGACAGCGGCGATCGACACCCTGCTTCGGTGCAGCGTCGCCACCGCCTTGCCGTCGACCAGCTTGGTACCCAGCTTGAGCCGGGTGAGGAAGGTGGACGGATTCGACCCGGAACGACCGTGATCGAGGAACTCCCGCAGCGTGGCCTGGAAGCCGACGGATACAACCAGGCTCGCGCCGTGCGCGTCGGCGAGCAACAGCGCGAGGTCTTCCGGGTTTCCTGAAGCGGGGAAGGTCACCGCGCCGATACCGAGATCCTGGATGCGACTGACACCCGGTGCGTGCCCATCCGGTTGCGCGGGCACCACGACTTCCCCACCGCTGGAGAGCGTGTCCGCCTCGATCCCGTTCGGGTCACCCACGATCACGTGTGGGGTATAGCCCTGCGCCCGCAGGGTGTCGGCACCCATGTCGACGCCGATCAGCACCGGGTGGTGTTCGGCGATGTACTTCTTGAGCCGCCGAAGGTCATCCGCGTGTCCGTTTCCGGGCGCGACGACCAGTACGTGCCGATCCTTGAGGGACACCCGGATCTCCGGAACAC
>JBOHER010000106.1:0-1571 GCA_050701115.1 Haloechinothrix sp.
TGCCAGTCCATCCAGGTTGTCTCGTTGTCGAGGCAATACGCGTTGTTGTTGCCATGCTGGGTGCGCCAGCGTTCGTCACCCGCGCACAGCATCGGGGTTCCGGTGGCGAGCAGCAGTGTCGCGAGCAGGTTCCTGCACTGGCGGTCCCGCAGTGCGAGTACGGCTGGATCGTCGGTTTCTCCCTCGACTCCGCAGTTCCACGAGCGATTGTCGTTGCTGCCGTCGGCGTCGCCCTCACCGTTGGCGTCGTTGTGCTTATGGTCGTAGGAGACGAGATCGCGCAGGGTGAACCCGTCATGCGCCGTGATGAAGTTGATCGACGCCCAAGGGCGACGGCCACTGTGCTCGAACAGATCGGAAGAACCGGACAGCCGGTAGGCCACATCCCGCGGCCCTGCCGCACCGCGCCAGAAGTCTCGCACTCCGTCACGGAACCGATCGTTCCATTCCAGCCACTGGTCACCGAAACCCCCGACCCGGTAACCATCCGGTGTCGCATCCCATGGCTCGGCCATTAGCTTGCGCTGTGCGAGCACCGGATCGCAGGCGATCGCGGTCAGCAGCGCGGAAGCCGGGACGAATTCCCCACCTCCGGGCCGCCCGAGCGCACCGGCCAGGTCGAGCCGGAACCCGTCGACGCCGAGTTCGGTGGCGAAGTACCGCATGGAGTCGGTGACCAATCTGACGACCGTGGGCGACCCCGCATCGAGGGTGTTCCCGCAGCCGGTCAGATCCACATCGGACCCGTGCTCGTCGAGCAGGTAGTAGGCGGGGGCGTCCAGGCCACGCCAGGACAGCGTGGGACCGGCGACACCGCCCTCGCATGTGTGGTTGAACACCACGTCGAGCAGGACCTCGATGCCCGCCGCGTGCAGCGCGGCGACCATCGAACGGAACTCGTCCACCTCCGCTCCTGGCGTGCTCGCATACTTTGCGTGCGGCGCAAGAAACCCCAGCGTCGAGTAACCCCAGTAGTTGCGCCTTCCGGAACGCAGCACACTCGGCTCATCGGTGAAGGCGTGCACCGGCATCAGCTCGATCGCGGTCACCCCCAACCGCACCAGATAATCCACAACAGACGGATGAGCCAGGCCGAGATACGTGCCGCGCTGCTGCTCGGGCACGTCCGGATGCCTCTTGGTGAAGCCGCGGACATGCAACTCGTAGATCACCGTATCGGCGAACGGCACCTCCGGCCGCTGCCCGGTGTCGGCTGCGCTCGGTGCGGTCACCACCGACAGCGGGACAGCACCGAGCGAATCCACATCGGACGGCTCTCCAGCCATCGGATCGTGCCGGTAGCCGAGAGCGGCGGCGAAATCGCTTACCGCTCCCTCGATGCGGCGCGCGTAGGGGTCGACCAGCAACTTCGCCGGGTTGCAGCGCAGGCCGAGGGCGGGATGGTAGCGGCCGTGAACCCGGTAGCCGTAGCGCTGGCCCGGCCGCACATCGGGCACCACACCGTGCCAGACACCGAAGGTCTGCTCGGTCAGCTCGATCCGTCGCTCCTCCAGGTGGCGGTCGCCCGACACCAGGCACAGCTCCACCGCGTCGGCCACCGAAGACTGCAC
>JBOHER010000107.1:0-5602 GCA_050701115.1 Haloechinothrix sp.
ACCGCGCCCGCTCCGGCTCCCGCTCCGCTGCCCGCCGACCTGGCCGCGACCGGACCGGAGGGCGGGATCACAGTGGTGCCCGGCGCCGAGCCGACCGACCTCCCGATCACCGTGCGCAATGACGGCGAGACCACCTCCGACCCGGTCGTCGTCACCCTGACGCTGCCCGAAGGGATCGCTGCGGTCGACCCGGCCGGTGGCGGCAGCCAGCCGGGATCGGCTCGCGCAGGCACCCAACAACTCAGCATGCCGGTGGCCCGTCAAGCCGAACCGGCGACGGAGACGGTCCGATGCCCCGGCGGCACCGGGGAGGTCAGCTGCAGCACGCGCGAGGGCCTCGAACCCGGGGAATCGGTGATCCTGCTGTTCCGCGTGGTCGCCGACGAGGACGCTGCGCCGGGCGAGATCACCGGCACCGTGTCCAGCGGCACGCTGGCGCCGGTGCGGATCACGGTGCAGGTCCGGGTCGCGCAGGATGATGTCGAACTGCACGTTCGGGGAACCGGGCCGGAAAACTATAGGGCCGACGCGGGCCGCATCCTGCACATCACGGTGCACAACACCGGCGAGAGCACCAAGCCGGTGACAGTGCATATCGATCGCGCCGCGCTGGGACATCCCAAACACCAGGTCACCTGCACCGAAGAGCCCGATGAGACGACCTGCGAGAGCAACGAACCACTGCGGCCGGACGAGAAACTGACGTTGCAAATGGTGCTGACGGCTCCCCCGGACCCTGGGCTGGCGACCGTCACCGCCACCCTCGGGGACGCGCAGGCGAGCGAGCAAGTCTTCGTGGACTGCCTCGGTCCGGCCTCGTGCGATAACCAACCGCCCGAGCCGCCCGAGGAACCGGGCAAGCAGACCCCACCCAGCGCCGAGAAGCCGGACCCGAAGACGCCGGGAATGCTGGAGAAACCGGCGCTGCCGGACAAGCCGAAGAAGCCTGATAAGCCAACGAAGCTGGACAAGGCGGACAAGGCATCCAAGGCGAGCAAGCACCGATCACACCCGCTAATGCGAGCCATGTCGTCGCTGTCCTGGATTGACTAGAAGACACGCTGAACGTCGAGCAAACACCCCGCGCTCGTACACTGCTCAGGTGACCGTCGTGGAATCCGTGCTGGCCCGGGTGCCCAAGCCGTTGCGCTCGGTGTTGATCCGGCACCGGGAACTGCTGAAGTTCGGGCTCGTCGGCGGCACGGCCTTCCTGGTCGACAACGGTGTCTGGTACCTGCTCAAGCTCACCATCCTCGAGGAGAAGCCGACCACCGCGAAGGCCATCGCGATTCTGGTGGCGACCATCTGGTCCTACATCCTCAACCGCGAATGGTCGTTCCGGACAAGAGGAGGCCGCGAACGGCACCACGAGGCCGCACTGTTCTTCCTGGTCAGCGGTGTAGCGATCGTGATCAACCTGATCCCGCTCTATGTCTCCCGGTACGTTCTCGACCTGGAAGTTCCGCACGTGTCCCGGCTGGTGCAGGAGATAGCCGACTTCACCAGCGGCTCGATCATCGGCATGCTGCTGGCGATGGCGTTCCGGTTCTGGGGCTTCCGCAGGTGGGTGTTCCCCGACGAACTCGGCGGTCACAGCCAGCCTGAGTACGACCCAACCGCGGGTGAGCGCACCTAACGCGGCGAGGACACACCCGACCAGTTCACCCCGGCCAGTTCGGTCGACTTCGGCACCAGCAGGAAGACGCTGAACGTCGGTGGGCGCTGCGCGGACAACTCCAGTCGCCCACCATCGGCTTCGACAAGTGCGCGGGCAAGCGCGAGCCCGACACCGGTGGATCCCGCACCGGAGACACCCCGGTCGAAGATGTGCGGCACCAGCGCATCCGGCACGCCGGGGCCCTGGTCGCTCACCGCGACGACCACCGAGTTGCCCTTCTCACCCAGCCGCGCGGCCAGCGTCACCGTGCCCGAACCGTGCCGCCGAGCGTTGTCCAGCAGCACGCCGATCACTTCGCGCAACCGAGCGGGGGTGACCCGCGCGATCAGGTCGTCGGCGATCCGCAGCCGCAGGGCCCGGCCCTGGGCGTGCAGCATCTGTCGCCAGTCCTGCGCGATCACCGGCAGCACCGCGGACATGTCCACCGGTTCCGCGCCCACTTCCCTTGCCGCACGAGCCGCTGCCAGTAGCTCATCGAGCACCTTGGCCAGCTGATCGGCTTGTTCCTGAGCGGCCAGGGAATCCTCGACGACATCCGGATCGGCATGCATGGTGAGCGAGTCGAGCCGCAGTTGCAGTGCGGTCAATCGGCTGCGCAGCTGATGGGAGACATCGCCGACGAATTGGCGTTCCCTGCGCACCAGCTGCGACAGCGCGACCGCCGAGGTGTCCAGGGCCTCGGCGACCATGTCCAGCTCATGCACGTTGTATCGCTTCGCGTCGGGACGGAAATCGCCCGCACCGAGCTTGGTCGCACGGCGTGCGACGTGGCGCAGCGGCCGGGCCAGCCTGCGGGCGGTCATGGTGGCGACCACCGTTCCGGTTCCCACCGACAGCACCGCGAGGAAGAGCACAGCGACGGTCACCTGGGTTTGCCGGGCACGAAGCGGCTCAGAAGGGATGGACAGCTCCACGGTGCCGTTGCCGACCAGTTCGACCTGCTCGGCGATCGCATCACCGGCCGGCTTCGGACCGAGCTCCAGATCGGCCGCACCGGCGCGCCGCACCACAAGGTGCCCGTCCTGCGGCACCATGAACGCGACCCTCGTCCGGTCGACCTGATCACCGGCGGTGATCAGCTCGTCCACCCTCTTGGCGATGCGCTGCGCCCCGTCGGCGAGGTACTCCCGCTCCAGGCTGTACACCAGTTCCCACGCCGTGACGCCCAGCGGAATGCCCAGTGCTGCCGCCGTGACCGTCACCGCGAGCAGGATGGCGAGCAGGATGCGACGCCGCACGGCAGTCAGTCGGTGTTGAAGCGGAATCCGAGACCGCGGACGGTGGCGATCCGGCGTTCGCCCTCCGTCTGCGTACCGTTGGCGACCCGGCCGCCACGACCGTCGATATCACCGCCCGCGATGGCGAGTTTGCGGCGCAGCCAGGACATGTGCATGTCCAAGGTCTTGGTGGTCTTGGCATCCAGGTCGTTCCACACCACGGCGAGGATTTCCTCCCTGGTCACGACCTGACCGGCCCGGCTCATCAGCACCCGAAGGAGTTCGAATTCCTTGTTGGCCAACTGCATCTCGTTGCCGTCCACGGTGACCATCCTGGCGCCGAGGTCCATCCGCACCCCACCGGCTTCCAGCACCTCGGGCGAGCGGCGGCGCAGCAGCGCCCGGATCCTCGCCAGCAGTTCGGCGAGCCGGAACGGCTTGGCCACGTAGTCGTCGGCCCCGGCGTCGAGGCCGACGACGAAATCCACTTCGTCGGTGCGTGCGGTGAGCATGAGCACCGGCAGGTCGGCGCCGGAGGCGCGCAGGCGGCGGCAGACTTCGAGTCCGTCCATCTTGGGCAGACCGAGGTCGAGCACGAGCAGGTTGACCGGATGCCGCTTGGTGGCGTCGAGCACGCCGGGCCCGTCCGTCACTACCTCCACCTCGTAGCCCTCGCGGTGCAGCGCGCGGGACAGCGGATCGGCGATAGCCGGGTCATCCTCTGCCAGTAGGACCATGCTCACCTGGCTCACTCTACGGACCTCTTTGCCAGTTCATAAGTCGGACATCTGCCGGGGGATCAAATATGTCGTGCTCGACGTGAAAACATTGTGATCGTGATTGATCACCAGAATGATTGCGACCTGGCTCTCCGGCTGGCCGATGCGGCGGACGAGATCACTGTGAGCCGGTTCCAGGCCCATGACCTGCGGGTCAGCAGCAAACCGGATCGCACGCCGGTGACCGACGCCGATACGGCGGTCGAAGACGCGATCCGGGCCGTGATCGCGGAGAGCCGACCGGATGATGCCATCGCGGGCGAGGAGCGCGGCGGGTACGACGATGACGCGCTGACCGGGCGCATCTGGGTGCTCGATCCCATTGACGGCACCAAGAACTTCCTCCGCGGAGTTCCGGTGTGGGCCACCTTGATCGCGCTGGTCGCCGACGGAGTCCCGGTGGTCGGGGTGGTCAGCGCACCCGCCCTCGGCAAGCGCTGGTGGGCTTACTCCGGCGGCGGTGCGTACACCAACGACGGGGCCGGTAAGCGGCGGATTTCCGTCTCCGGAGTTGGCGCGTTGTCCGACGCCTACCTGTCGACAACGAACCTGGCCACCTGGACGGAGTTCCACTCGCAGCGGGCTTACCTCGCCTTGGTCGACGCGTGTTGGGAGAACCGGGCCTTCGGCGACTTCTGGCAGCACTGCCTTGTCGCGGAGGGTGCGATCGACCTCGCGGCCGAGCCGATCGTCAACCCGTGGGATGTGGCGCCGATGCAGGTGCTGATCACCGAGGCAGGCGGCCGCTTCACCGACCTGGCAGGCGCGCAGCGGTTCGACGGTGGCAACGCGCTGTCCTCCAACGGCGCCCTGCACGACTCCGTGCTGGACATCCTCGCCGGAGCCGGGTAGCTCAGGCGGGCGGTGGGAGCGTGGGCGCCTTCTCCGGCAACAGGCCGACAACGCCGCGCACGACCTGCGACCAGGCGAGCCTGCCGAACAGGTAGTGGCAGGCGACCTGTTCGTTGCTGAAGCTCGCCCAGTCGTACCGGTTGCCCTGCTCCCGCCAGAAGACTTCCCAGCCAACGATCACGCTGTGACCTTCCCCGTCACCTGCCGACTCGAGCACCTGCTCCGTGCGCAGCAGGCACCAGGCGTTATCGGCTTCCGATCCGATCGAGATCACCTCGTGCGGAACACCGATCGCCTCGAGCCACTTGACGATCACCTCGACGTTCACGCACTCTCCTCTGCTGTGATGTCTTCCAGGTAGCCCATGCTGACCAGCTCGCCCGCCGAGTAGATCGCGCGATACCGCACGCCCCCGCCGGGCTGGCCGAACCAGGCCGCCGAGACCGTGCGCCACATCGGCACCGGACGCAGCACTCGGTAGCGGCGGTAGCAGGCGTCCAGGTGGGCAGGCGGTAACGCGCGCTTGCGGAACAGGGTGGTGTCGGCGGCGAAGACGCGGCCGGTATCGGCACCGAACCGGTCGAGCAGGACATCGTCGTCAAGCAGCACCGGCTCGCCCTCCTCGTACCCGCCCTCGGGATAGACCTCGCCCGGTGGCCAGGCGAACTCCGGTGCCCGCTCATCGGGTTTGACCAGGTAGCGCCGGTCCCAGTCCCGTTCGTGCAGCTCTCCGAGCGGGTCGTAGCCCACGGTCAGCGCGGCCACCGTGGGGTGATCGGCTGGCAACCCGTCCGCATCGGCCGCCGGGGCCCTCGCGAGCAGGGAATCGACGAGGTCGGATCGAGGATGGTCATGCGGCGGAAACCGCAGGCCCGCCGCGAAGTCCCGGTCAGCGGGCGGTGCGGGCAACTGCCGCGCGGGCTTGGCCGCCGGGACCGGGAGATGCCCGATCGGGAACATGTGCACCAGGAACAGCGCCACGATGGTCTGCCGATCCTGCCGCGGCGTTCCCACGCCTGCAGGTGCCGCGGCAGCCGGCTGCGGTGCGGGCGGGGGGTGCTGCGGCGGTGCGGCCG
>JBOHER010000108.1:0-9458 GCA_050701115.1 Haloechinothrix sp.
CTGCCGGGCGGCTCGCTGCGTACCGAGACGCTGCGGTGCTTCGCGCTGGTGCTCGGCACGGCGCGCGCCGCTCGCCGTGCCGGCCTGGTCCGGCTGGGGGTGGATGCGGCCGGCCTCGCTCGGCCCGGCCCTCGGCAGGCGTTCCTGGACGCCGTCGACGTCGCCCTCGAGGCAGGCGCGACTCCGGCGACCTATGCCGCGCTCGTCACCGGCCGGTTGACACTTCTCAGGTAGTGAGCACTTCGCCGTTCTTCAGCACGCGGACCTCGGTGCCATCAGGGGCGAGGTTGGTGAACAAGCCGTAGTGCATCGCCGGGTAGGCCAGCACGGCCTCATGAATCGGCACCGCAACCCGCGGCGCGACCGCGCGCAGGAAGTCGATCGCTTCGGCCGCCTTCATCCAGGGCGCCGCGGTGGGCAGGCCGAGCACGTCGATGTGCTCGTCGGGCACGTGGAAGGAATCGCCCGGGTGGTAGAACGCGCCCTGGTCGATCAGGTAGCCGACATTCGCCACGTGTGGGATGTCCGGATGAATGGTCGCGTGCTCACCACCGACCACGTACACCGAGCTGTCCCCGATGTGCAGTGTTTCCCCTGGATAGGCAGTATGCGAGGGCAGGCCGAGCTTGGCGACGGTCTCGGCCGTGCCCGGGTCGGTGACCAGCCGTGCTGCCGGGTTCGCACGCAGCAGCACCGGCAGTTTCTCGGCGTCGATGTGGTCGTAGTGCTGATGGGTGATGAGCACGGCATCCAGATCGCGCTCGCTTTCGAACCCGGAGGAGAACGCACCCGGGTCGATCAGCATGCGCGCCGAATCGGTCTCGACCAGCACGCACGCATGTCCGAAGTGGGCGATGCGCATCGGGCTTCCCTTCGTCGCCCTGCTGATGGCCTGCGCCCCCAGCCTACGAGCGGGCGATCACATCGCCAAGGAGCGCAGAGTGACGTACCTGGTTCTATCGTGCACCGTGCGGACTTGGCATGCTGGAGGGGTACGGACCGGGCGAGCCTGTCGCCCTAGTTGGCAATGCGTCAATACAAGGTAGCCTGGTCCCAGTCGACGCCACTGGAGGCCACCCGATGACCACCGCGCTACCCAAGAAGACCGCAAGCGCCAAGAAGCAACGCGAGACCTTCGACTCGCTGAACCCGGCGACCGACGAAGTGGTCGGCACCTATCCGAAGCACACCGCCGACGAGGTCGAAGCCGCGGTCGCTCGCGCCCATGAGGCCGCGGCTTGGTGGAACGAGCTCGGCTTCGACGGCCGCGCGCAACGGCTCCGGCGCTGGGAAGGGGTGGTCACCCGGCGGATGGCGCAGCTGTCCGAGGTGGTCCGGGCCGAGACCGGCAAGCCGACCGGAGACGCTCAGCTGGAGATCGTGCTCGCTATCGAGCACCTCGCCTGGGCGGCCAAGCACGCCAAGAAGGTGCTGGGCCGCAAGCGTCGCGCGCCTGGCCTGCTGCTGTCCAACAACGATGCGACAGTCGAGTACCAGCCGCTCGGGGTGGTCGGCGTGATCGGCCCGTGGAACTACCCGGTCTACACGCCGCTGGGCTCGGTTTCCTACGCGCTCGCCGCGGGCAACGCGGTGGTCTTCAAGCCGAGCGAGTACACCCCCGGTGTAGGCAAGTGGCTGGTCGACGCGTTCGCCGAGGCCGTTCCGGAGCAGCCCGTGCTGCAGTTGATCACCGGCTTCGGGGAGACCGGTGCCGCGCTGGTCACCAGTGATGTCAACAAGATCGCGTTCACCGGCTCCGCCGCGACCGGCAAGAAGGTCATGGCGGCCGCCGCGGAGAAGCTCACCCCGGTCGTCATCGAAGCGGGTGGAAAGGACCCGGTGCTGGTCGACGCCGATGCCGACCTGGACGCGGCCGCCGACGCCACCGTGTGGGGGGCGTTCTCCAACGCCGGACAGACCTGCGCCGGCGTCGAACGGGTGTACGTGCATGAGCAGGTCTATGACACCTACCTCGACAAGGTGCTGGAGAAGGCGCGGGACGTCCGCGCGGGTGCGGACTCCGGCGCGCAGTACGGGCCGATGACCATGCACTCGCAGATCGACGTGGTGCGCAGGCATATCGCGGACGCGCTCGAGCGCGGCGGCAAGGCGGTGCTGGGCGGGCCAGAGGCGGTCGGCGACCGCTGCATCCAGCCGACCATCCTGGTCGACGTGCCCGAGGATTCCGCCGCGGTGCGGGAGGAGACCTTCGGGCCCACGGTCACCATCGCCAAGGTGCGCGATATGGACGAGGCGCTGGAGAAGGCCAACAACTCCCGCTACGGCCTCGGCTCGATGGTGTTCTCCGCCAAGCGCGGTATGGAGCTTGCCGGCAAGCTGCGGACCGGGATGACGTCGATCAACGCGCCGCTGTCCTTCGCGGGCATCCCGTCGCTGCCTTTCGGCGGCATCGGCGATTCCGGCTTCGGGCGCATCCACGGTCCGGAGGGCCTGCGCGAGTTCGCCCGGCCCAAGGCCATCGCCCGGCAGCGGTTCGCCGCCCCGATCGCGCTGACCTCCTTCACCCGCACCGAGAAGACTGAGGCACTCGTCGCCAAGATCATGGCCGTGTTACACGGCAAGAAGCGCTGAAAGCGTCTTTCAGCGGCCCCGGATCAGGTCGGCGGCCTTCTCCGCGATCATGATGGTGGGCGCGTTGGTGTTGCCCCTTGGCACCACCGGCATCACCGATGCGTCCACCACGCGGAGCCCTTCGACGCCGTGCACGCGCAGTTGGGGGTCGACGACGGCACGCTTGCCGGTGCCCATCGCGCAGGTGCCGACCGGGTGGTACAGCGTCTGCGTCGACCGCTTGACGTGCTCGGTCAACTCGGCGTCGTCGATGGAGTCCAGTTCGGTCCGGTCGGGCAGGTACGGCTTGTCAAGGTAGCGGGCGAGCGGGCTCTGCCTGCTGATCTCGATCAGGGTGCGTAGGCCCGCGACGACTGCCTTCAGGTCGGCAGGCTTGGTGAAGTAACCGGGATCGATCTCGGGGCGCCACAACGGGTTCGCCGAGCGCAGTTTGAGCGTCCCCCGGCTGGCGACGTCGACCAGCGTGGTGGCCGAGGTGAATCCAGGTAGCGTAGGTTCGCGCAATCCGTTGTCGTAGAAGATGGTCGGCGCGACATGGAACTGCATGTCCGGTCCGTCCAGTCCGTCCACAGTGGACATGAACCCGCCCGCCTCGCCGATGTTCGATGTGAGCGGGCCGCGCTTGGTCAGCTGCCAGCGCACCAGCCCGCGCGGCGTGGCGAAGTCGGCGATGTCAGTGGTGCCGCGGGTGGACCAGATCAGCGGGGTGGCCGGGTGGTCGTGCAGGTTCTGGCCGACCCCGGGCAGCGAGACCTCGACCGCGATGCCGTGCCTGCGCAGATGGGTCGGTGACCCGATGCCGGAGAGCAGCAACAGTTGCGGCGAGTTGACCGCACCACCCGACAGCAGCACCTCACGATCGACGTTCGCGATTCGCTCGACGCCGCCGACCTGGTAGCTCACCCCGATCGCGCGCTTGTCCTCGAGCAGCACCCTGGTCACCTGCGCATTGCTGCGCAAGCTCAGGTTCGGGCGATCGAGGATGGGCCGCAGGTAGGCGTCCGCTGTGGACCAGCGCCGCCCGCCCTTGCAGGTCACCTGGTAGAGCCCGGCGCCCTTCTGGGATTCGCCGTTGAAGTCTTCGGTGTGCTTGAGTCCCCACGCCACCGCCGCGTCGACCCACGCTCGGGAGAGCTCGTGGGTGTAGCGGCGGTCTTCCACCTGCAACGGTCCTTCGGTGCCGTGCAGGGGCCCGGAGAGTCGCGTGTTCGCCTCGGCACGGATGAAGTACGGCAGGACATCGTCGTATCCCCAGCCCGCTGCCCCGAAGTTGTCCCGCCAGCCGTCGAAATCGGCGCGGTTGCCCCTGATGTAGATCATCGCGTTGATCGAGGAACACCCGCCGAGCATCTTTCCGCGCGGCCAGTACGCTGACCTGCCCAGCTGCTTCTGCGGAACCGTCTCGTAGTTCCAGTCCCGCTTGGTCTTGAACAGCGAGGAGAACGCGGCGGGGATCCGCACCTCGTCGGCGTCGTCGTCGCCGCCTGCTTCCAGCAACAGCACCCGGATCGCCGGATCCTCGGTGAGCCGGTTGGCGAGCACACAGCCCGCGCTCCCGGCGCCGACGATCACGTAGTGGAAGAGTTCACGCCTTGCCACTCCTGCCTCCTGGACTGCTCGGCGGTGCGTCAGTCACGATCATGGCCCAGTGCCTCCGCGGTACGGAAGTCCGGGTTGCCGTTGCCGCGCTCACCAGCTCCGCATATGAGCCGCCGGTGGCGAGCAGTTCGGCATGGCTGCCGAGCTCGGCGATTCGCCCGCCGTCCAGCACCAGGGTCCGGTCGGCGTCCCGCGCGACCGAGAGCCGGTGTGCGATGGAGATGACTGTTCGCCCGGCCAGCGCCGCCCGAATGGCGCGGTCGATGTCGCGTTCCGCGGAGCCGTCCAGTGCCGCCGTCGCTTCGTCCAGCACGACCACCGGCGGGTCGGCCAGCACGACCCTGGCCAGGGCGAGCTGCTGCGCCACTGCGGGCGGTACTGCGTGTTCACCCGCACCGAGTTGGGTGTCCAACCCTTCGGGCAGCGTGCGCAGCCAGGAGCCGGCGCCGACGATGTCCAGGGCGCGCAGCAAGTCCGTATCGGACCAGGTGCCATCGGGCAAGGTCAGGTTGTCCCGCACCGACGCCGCGAATACGTGGTGTTCCTGAGTGAGTAGCAGTAGTTCTGCGCGCAGCTGATCACGCGGCCAGCTGGCGATGTCCACCCCACCAAGGGTGATCGCACCGGAGTCCGGGGTGGACAGTCCGGCGAGCAACCTGGCCAGTGTGGACTTCCCGGACCCGGAAGGGCCGACAATGGCGAGACGTTCTCCTGCTGGGATGTCCAGATCGATACCGTGCAGCACCTCGCGACCAGGCAGGTAGCAGAACCGAACCTGGCGGATGCGGATGCTGTGGCCCCGCGGTGTCACCGCATCGGTGTTGGTGTCCGACGGGAGTTCGCGCAGGCCGAGGATGCGCCGCAGACCGACATCGCCGATCTGCAGTTCCTCAACCCAGATGAGCAGCTCGTTGAGCGGCTCGGACAGCGCGAGGGCGTACAGCACCACGGCGGTGATCTCCCCGAGCCCGGCCGGCCCCGCGGAGTATGCCCAGCCGCCCAGCAGCAGGATCGCGGCGATCGGCAGTAGGTACGACAGCTCAAGGGAGGGCAGCCAGCGAGTGAGCAGGGACCGGTGGCCGTGCTCGGTGGCGACCGCACCGGCGACCGCGCGCTCATTGTGGGTGATCCGGCGGCGCTGCAGGCCGAGTGCCTCGATCGTGCCCGCACCTGTCACCGACTCGGTGGTGCTCGCCTGCACCTCGCCCCACGCCGCCAGCATGCGTTCCAGCAGCGCCGGGGTGCGCGCCCGATACCACCTGGTACTGACCACGATCAGCGGCACCGACACCAGTGCACCCGCCGCCAGCAGCGGCGAGGTGACCAGCATGGCTCCCGCCGTGAGCACCAGGGTGATCGCCGAGGTGAGGATCTGCGGCGCGGCATAGCGCGCGGCGTACTCGATCCGGTCGACGTCGGTGGTCGCCCGGCTCAGCAGGTCGCCGGTGCCCGCAGCCTCGATCGTGCCCACCTGCGTCCGGAGTACCTGCTCGACGAACTCCTCGCGGGCGGTGGCCAGCAATTGCTCGCCGGCCACGGTGGCACGGATGTGGGCGAGCCGGTACGCGATGGTCTGCACGGTGAGCACGGCGAGGAATCCCGCGGCGAGGGCATCGACCGGCACCGCCCTGCCCTCGGCGACCGCCTGCACCAGCACGCCGAGCAGTTGCGGGCCCACCAGGCCGAGCAGGCTGGCCAGCACGAACAAGGCCAGCATGCTTACCACGACACCCCGGTTGTCCCGAGCCACCCGGCCCAGCCAGCGGCGCACCGTACCCGCATCAGCAAGGGGCAATGGTGCACTCATGGCGCCGCACCCTCTCGTGAGTGATTGTTGTTGCTCTGGCGGCCATAACCACTCACGAGGTGCACGGCCCCATCGGCCACCTGCCGCCACAGTGGGCTGGAGGTCAGCACCACGGTGGTGCGGCCGGAGCGCAGCTGGGCCACCCGGTGGGCGATGCGGGTTTCGGTGTGTGCATCGACCGCTGAGGTGGGCTCATCAAGCACGAGCACGTCGGGGTCGAGCGTGAGGGCGCGCGCCAGCAGTAGCCGCTGCCGCTGCCCGCCGGACACCGACCGTCCCCGCTCGCTGAGCACCTCGGCGTAGCCGTCAGGTAGCGCAGCGATCACGTCGGTCGCATCCGCCGAGTGCACCGCTCGCTCAACCGACACCGCCGAGCCAGCACCCAGCTCCGCACCCACTGGCCCGGAGAACCACAGGTCGTCGCCGAGCACCAGCACGATCCGCCGCCGCAGTTCGGCGCGATCCACCCGGTGCAGTGGGACCCCGCCCGCCCGCACCTCGCTCGGCGCAAACCCGGCGAGCCGCTGCGCGAGCTCACGGTCGGGCGGGAGCACACTCAGCGCACCCGCTGGCAGCCACAGTTCGCCCGCACTCAGGGCAAGGGCACCGGCGGGCAGCGGCACCGGTGACCCGTGCACGACGGGTTCGGGAGTGCGCCGCAGCAGGGCGTCGATCCGGTTGGCCGCCACCAGAGCGGTACTCAGCGCCTCGCCCGCTTCAGTAGCGGTACGAACCGGGATCACCAGGAATGCCGACATCCCGTAGAAGGCGATCAGTTCCCCGGGCGAGATCGCGCCGTCCACCGCGAGGCGCGCACCAAGCCAGGTCACCGTGACCGTGATCAGGCCGGGAAACACCACCTCGGTCGCGGCCAGCCAGGACTGCACCCGGCCCACCTGCAGGCCCGCGTCGCGCACCTGCCTGCTCGTGGCGACGAACCGGGCCAGGAAGCGACGCTCACCGCCGATGCCCCGCAGGATCCGCAGCCCGGCCACGATGTCCGCGCCCATCGCGGTGACCTCGGACAGCTTTTCTCGCTGCGTCTCCTTGCGCCGTCGCAGGGGTCGCAGCAGCGGTCCGATGCCGAGCACGGCCAGCGGCACACCGACCAACGCGACCGCACCGAGCACCGGCGAGATGGTGATCAACGCACCGGCGATCACGCCGAACGAGACGATGGCGCCGACGGTTCTCCCGAGGGCCTCGACGCTATCGCCGATGCTGTAGACGTCCTCCGACCCGATCGCGACCACATCGCCGGTGCGCACCTTCTTGGGCAGGGTCGCACCCAGCCGGACGGTCTGCGTGATGAGCGCGGTCTGGGCGTATACCGCGCCGTGGATCCACATGGTGTGCGAGGTCCAGGTCAGCGCGGCGCTGGCGCTGGACTGCAGCACGGCGAGCGCCAGCACGGCGCCAACCCAGCCGAGCAGGTGGTCGAGGTTGCCTGCGGCGATGCCGTCGTCGATGGCCGCACCGATGGCCAGCGGCAGCACGGCGGTCGGTAACAGCGCGCACGCCCCGGACACCGCGTTGGCGAGGACAAGACCCCACCGTGCACGCAGTACCGCGCGCAGCCGGAAGCGGGCGATGCTCGCGGCTTCACCACGGGCGGGAGCGGTAATGCGTCAAGGAAACGCGGAAGGGAACATGCCATCGGACGATACGACGATACCCTGCGAAGCTCCACACATTTTCTCGCGGTTGCCGTGGAACTCGGCGCCGACGAACCGCGCCGGGCCGAGCAGCCTTGCCCCGGCCATCAGGACGTCGCCCGGGCGTGCAACCCGCTCAACCAGGCGCGCCGATGGAACACGCCGACCTTGCGGCCCTTGAGACCGAAGTACTCCAGGGGCGCTCTGGTGAGGGCCAGGTTGTACAGCGGGGCCGCATCGTCATCGGCGGGTGGCAGCAGCGTGACGATGATGCGCTGCGCGGTCAACCGCACCCGGAGTTCCAGTTCGGCCGCTTCGAACCGCTCCACCGGCCACAGCTCGTGCCGGGTGGTGGTGGAGTGCCCGTCATCGTCCAACCGGTAGCCACGACTGTTGATCGCGTGCATCGCGCCCACCCGCACCTGGGCGGCACTGTTGCCCAGCATCTCCACCGCCTTGGCGAAACGCTCGTCGGCGATCACCGCGGCGGCCGCCGCTCCGCCGGTCTTGATGGCGTCCTGGTTCGAGATCGTGTCCTCGCCCAGCATCCATCCGGTGACCACGGCCAGAGCAGCCGCCCCGACGCCCAACCACCAGTCGTTGTCCAGCTGATCATTCTGGCGCTCTTGATCACTCTTGTGGGGAGTGTTGGGCCACGTTGTGGCGGGTGGACACTGCTGGAGTTCCGCTACGAGGGGAGTCCGGCATGTCGGCTGTGCGCAAGATCGGGTCCGCGATAGCCTGCGTGCTGGTGGTGGGCATCACCGCGCTGGCCGGACCCGTGGCGTATGCGCACGACGGCACGCCGTGTAGGGCCAAAGCGCACGCGTGCGTCGATCTCGGTGCGGGTAAGGCCTGGCTGATGTCACAGGGGAAGGTGACCTACGGTCCGGCGCCGATGTCCTCCGGCAAGCGTGGTTATGCGACGCCCACCGGGATGTTCCGCGTCACGTGGAAGAACAAGGACCACTGGAGCAAGGAATACGACGGCCCGATGCCGTACGCGGTGTTCTTCACCGACAACGGCCACGCGTTCCATCAGGGCGACATCAAGCAGGGGTCGCACGGGTGCATCCGGCTGACCCGCTCGGCGGCGCAGACGTTCTTCGCCACCCTGGATCCGGGGGACTTCGTGCAGATCGCGCGCTAACCCGGGAAACTCGACGGCGACTTTCCGGGGTGATCCAGCTCGCCCCGTATCCCTCTCCGGTCGAGTGAACCCGCAGGCCAGGTACGCTGACATGGTCCTTCGGACACCCATGTCGCCTGAACCAGACGCGGAGCTAACACGTGGCCAGGATCGTCGTCGACGTCATGCCCAAACCGGAAATTCTCGACCCCCAGGGACAGGCGGTCGCCCGCGCCCTGCCGCGGCTCGGGTTCACCGGTGTGAGCGACGTCCGTCAGGGCAAGCACTTCGAACTCGAGGTCGACGACTCGGTCGATGACGAAACGCTGGCCAAGATCGCCGAGGGCTTCCTGTCCAACCCGGTGATCGAGGACTTCGTGGTACGGAGGGTCTCATGACCGCTGACGTGCTTCTTCCCGCGGAGGCGGCAATATGACCGCCGACGTGCTTTTTCCCGCGGAGGCGGCAATATGACCGCCGACGTGCTTTTTCCCGCGGAGGCGGCAATATGACCGCTGACGTGCTTCTTCCCGCGGAGGCGGCAATATGACCGCTGACGTGCTTCTTCCCGCGGAGGCGGCAATATGACAGCGAAGATCGGCGTCATCACCTTCCCCGGCACGCTGGACGACGTGGATGCCGCGCGTGCAGTGCGATACACCGGCGAGGCCGAGCC
>JBOHER010000109.1:0-2777 GCA_050701115.1 Haloechinothrix sp.
TGGCCGCGGTGCAGACCCTGTCCAGGCTCAACCGCACGCATACGCGCAAGGAGCAGGACGACCTGTTCGTGCTCGACTTCGCCAACGAGGCCGAGGACATCGCGGAGGCGTTCACACCGTTCTACGAGGTCACGATCACCACACCCACCGACCCGAACTTGCTCTACACCGCCGAGCGCGCCGTGCAGGACTTCCAACTCCTGGTCGACTCGGAGTTGGAGGTCTTCGCGCGGGAATTCGAGCGCGCGCAAGCGAAAGCGGGCGACAGTCCGCCGACCAGCAAGGAACACGCCGAGCTGTACCGGTTCACCGACCCGGCCCGCGACCGGTTCGCCGAACTGCTGGACTCCGACCGGGAGACCGCGGAGGAGTTCCGCGCCGCGCTGCGGGACTACGTGCGCAAGTACGCGTTCATCGCCCAGATCGCCGGATTCTCCGACCGCAACCTCGAACGGCTCTACCTCTACGGCAAGTTGCTGCTGCAGCGGTTGCCGCGCCGGGCGGACCCTGCGGTGGACCTCGGCCAGGTGGACCTGACGCACCTGCGGATCAGCAAGACCGGCGAGCACGACGTCAGTCTGTCGCCGGAGGGCGAGCAGATGCTGCCGGGCTTCACCGGCGACGGCGCGGGCGCGCGCAACGAGCCGCCGAAGACGTCGCTGTCCGAACTGATCGCCGACCTCAACGAGCGGTTCGGGGTCAACCTGGGAGAGCATGACCTCGTCCAGGGACCGGCCGATGCGGCGATTGCCGCCGACCCGATGATGAAGGCCGCGGCGCTCAACAACAGCCTGGAGAACTTCGGGCACGTCTTCGACGGACCGTTCGAGGAGAAGATGATCGAGCGGATCGAGGACAACACCAAGGCGTTCCAGAAGTTCGCCGACGACCAAGAGTTCAACGCCGAGCTCAAGAGCATCGCCCGCCGGTACGCCTACGAGTCACTGCGGCGCGACGTCGCCTGATCGCGCCATGGCCAAGCCACCGACGCTGTCCGCGCGCTACGAGCTGACCTCGCCGATCGGGCGGGGTGGCATGGGTGAGGTGTGGGCGGGCTACGACAAGCGCCTCGACCGGCGGGTCGCGGTCAAGCTGCTGCGCACCGAGGCTCTGCCCGCCGGGACCGACAAGCACGGGCTGGCGACGCGGTTTGTGCGGGAGTCGCGGATGACGGCTCGGGTCGAACATCCCGGCGTGCCCGCGGTGTTCGACGCGGGCGCCGACGACGACCGGCTGTACCTGGTCATGCAACTCGTGCCCGGTGTCGACCTGGCCGACTTCCTGGTGGAGCGGGGACAGCTGCCCATCGAGGTGGCGGCCGCGATCGCGGCCCAGCTGACGTCGGTGCTGGCGGCGGCGCACGCGCTGTCCCTGGTGCACCGGGATCTCAAGCCGCGCAACGTGATGATCCGCCCGGATGGCACGGCGGTGGTGCTCGACTTCGGGGTGGCCGCGCTGCTCGACGCCGACATCACCCGGCTGACCACCACCGGCGAGATGATCGGCAGCCCGGCCTACATGTCACCGGAGCAGGTGCTCGGCGGCAAGGCCAGCACCCGCAGCGATCTGTACGCGCTGGGCTGCATCCTGCACGAACTGCTCGCCGGGAGCAGGCCGTTCACCGCCGAAGGGTCCTTCGCCGCGATGCGCCAGCACGTCGACGAGCCACCGCCACCGCTGCGGGCGCGGCGCGCGGAGGTGCCGCCGGAGCTGGAAGCGTTGGTGCTCGACCTGCTGGCCAAGGAACCCGCCGACCGGCCGGCGCATGCACAAGAGGTCTACGAGCGGCTGCGTCCCTTCCTGCCGGTTCCCGGCGAGTCGGGTGCGCCGGGCGCGTTGGATCCGACGCGCCCGTACCGACAGCCATTCGCACCGTCTCAGCCATCACAGCGTGCGGCGACAATGCCATCCGAGCAGCCCGGGGCCGACTCGGCCGGTGCTCCCGCAGCCGGACCGATCGACGTGGGCCAGGTTCGGGATGAGGCCGTGGAGCTAGCCGAAGCAGGCCGATTCACCCAGGCAGCGGAGGTGCTCACCGGCATCTTGGCCCGGCCGGATGTGCAGCTGGCCCAGCCTCAGCTGCGCGGCGTACGCCTCCAGCTGGCGAACACGCTGCTGCTCGGCGGCCACTATGCCCGCGCGCTGCCGGAATACGAGTGGCTGATCTCCGACGTCTCCGCCGAACGGGGCGACGAAGACCCCGATGTGCTCGCCTGGCAGGTGCAGGCGGCGGTGTGCCGGGACGCGCTGGGCCAGCCCAAGGACGCCCTCGAACTACTCAGCCCCGTCCTCGACATTCAACTGCGGCAACTGGGCCGCATCGCGCCCGAGGTGATCGACCTGCGTCGCCAGATTACCTTGCTGCGCGTGTCGTCGGGACAGGTCGACCAGGCGCTGAATGAACTTCGAGAACTGCTGCACGAGCTCGGCCCCGACCATCCGGAAAATGCCGACCTGGCCGAAATCCTGCGCCGTCTGGGCAGCTCAGCGACCTCGTAGGCGCCGCGCGGCCGGTTTGAACCCTTGTCGCCGCTCACGACGCCATTTCGGGTGATCTGCGCTGACAAACCATTGCCGGCATCGAACGTGTGTGCGATACTTGTGGGGTGAGCGGCACTGGGGACCTGCTTCCGTCCGGCGCCGAGCGGTGGCGGGCGGATGCGGCCGGGCTGGTCGCGGGCTACCAGGACCTCGAGACGCTGGTCCGGCGTGCGCAGGCCGAGCAGGGCCGGATCGCCGCGGAGATGCACTCCCGCGGGATGATGGCCACCTTCGGC
>JBOHER010000110.1:0-7749 GCA_050701115.1 Haloechinothrix sp.
TCCGATGCAGCAGGTACCCGCGGTGATGTCGCGCAGCGCAACGGTTCCGCTCGGTGGCAGGTGTCGGCGCAGCCAATCGAGGTCGATGTTGCCGTTCGCGCCGATCTGGAAGCGGTCCTCGGCCAGCCGGGCCACCGTCAGGTCGCTGCGCACCCCGCCGTCTTCGCCGAGCAGCAGGGTGTAGACGACCGCTCCCGGTTTGCGGTCGAGTTGGTTGGTGGTCATCGTCTGCAGGAAGTTCAGCGCCTCGGGCCCACTGACCTCCAGGCGCTTCAGCGCGGTCATGTCGAACATGGCCACGCGCTCGCGGGCGACCAGCGCCTCGGCACCGGCGATCGGCGACCAGTACCGTGCGGCCCACTCGTTGCGGTCGGGGATCTGCTCGACCTCCGGCAGGTCGGCGTTGGCCTCGTACCAGTGCGGGCGCTCCCACCCGGACGCTTCCAGGAAGTACGCGCCGAGTTCGGCCTGCCGCTCGTAGAAGGGGCTGGTACGCAGTGGACGGGGTTCCTCGGCAGGCTGCAGAGGGTGCAGGACGTCGTAGACCTCGACGAAGCTCTGGCAACTGCGCTGGTGCACATAGTCGGGTGCCCGTTGCACGTCCTCGAACCGGTTCAGGTCGCAGCCGTGCAGGTCGATGCTCGGCTGCCCGTCCACCAGCCATTCCGCCATCGCCTTGGCGACGCCCGCGGAGTGGGTGATCCACACCGCTTCGGCGACCCAGAACCCGTCGAGATCGGGATGCTCACCGAGCAGCGGATTGCCGTCCGGCGTGAACGAGAACAGCCCGTTGACGCCCTCCTCGACCTTGGTGTCGTTCAGGCACGGCAGCAGTTCGACGGCGGCTTGCCAGGACGGCTCGAAGTCCTCGGCGGTGAAGGCCATCTCCGAGGGCATCGTCGGGGCCACGCCGGGGTCGAGGATCTCGTCCGCGCCGATCGGCATCGGCCGGTGCCCGTAGGCGCCGATGCCGATGCGGTCGACGTGCTCGCGGAAGTACAGGTCGGCGTCCTGGTGCCGCAGCAGCGGCTTGCTCATTTCGTGCAGCTCGTCGTTGTCGCCCTGGATGATCGACAGCGGCGCGGTCTTGGCGTACTGGTGGGCCATCGGAACCAGCGGGACGTCAAGGTCGACCATCGCCCCGATCTTGGGGCCCCACATGCCCACGCACGAGACGACGATGTCGGCGCGGAAGCTGTCCTGCTCGGTGATCACGGCGCGCACCCGCCCCGCGTGCCGCTCGATCCCGGTCACCTTGTGATGAGCCAGGAATCGTGCGCCGCGGTCGATGGCACGGCGCGCCTGTGCTTCGGCGGCGCGCAGGGGTTTGGCCAGCCCGTCGCTTGGGATGTGGAACCCGCCGAGCACCTGGTTCGCGTCCAGCAGGGGGTGCAGCGTGGCGCACTCATCCGGGGAGACCAGGTTGGTCTGCACGCCCCAGGAGGTCGCCCATCCGTGCCTGCGCTTGAGGTCCGCCCAGCGCTCCAGCGTGGTCGCCACCTCGAGGCCGCCGAGTTGCTGGAAGCACCACTTCCCGTCCAGCGTCAGTTCGCTGTACTTCGCGACCGTGTACTTGGCGAGCTCGGTCATCGTCTTGCACCCGGTCGTTTGGAACACCAGGCCCGGGGCGTGCGAGCTGGATCCGCCGGTGGCGAACAGCGGCCCCTGTTCGAGTACGGTGATGTCTGTCCAGCCGCGTGCGCTCAGCTCGTCGGCCAGTGCGCAGCCGACGATGCCCGCACCGATGATGACAATGCGAGGCTGCGTTGCCATGTGATGTCCTCCTGGGTTTTCGTGGTGGGTTCGGCGAGGTGGGTTCGGCGAGGTGGCGGCGCGGCCGTCAGTAGCCGCGGCTGATCCATTCCTCGAGGTGTGGAGCTTCTTCGCCGATCGTGGTGGTCGGCCCGTGTCCGGTGTAGACGGTCGTGTTGTGGGGCAGGGTGAGCAGCCGGTCCCTGATGGACTCGACGATCCTGGGGAAGAATGAGTACGACCGGCCGGTCGCACCGGGTCCGCCCGCGAACAGCGTGTCTCCGCCGAACACCGCGGCAAGGTCGGCAACATAAAGGGACACCGACCCCCAGGTGTGGCCGGGCGTGCTCAACACCCGAAGCGTGGTCCCTGCGACGTTGATTTCCTTACCGTCGGCCAGCCATCCGTCGGGTGTCCGGTCCGGGTGGACAGCCCGCCACAGTGGTTCGTCCTCCGGATGCAGCAGAACCGGGGCACCCGACTTGTCCGCCACCTCGGCCACCGCGTTGATGTGGTCGTTGTGCCCGTGCGTGCAGATCACCGCGGTCACGGAGCGGTCACTCACCGCGTCGAGGACGGCCGCCGCGTCGTGAGCGGCGTCGATGACGACCACCTCTCGCTCGTCGCCGATCAACCAGACGTTGTTGTCGACGGCCCAACTTCCGCCGTCCAGGCAGAAGGTGCCGGAAGTGATCACGGGCTCGATCGCTGCCGTCTTCGCAACCCTCACAGCGTCAGACCCCCTCACAGGACGACCACCGAGCGCAGGACATGACCGTCGTGCATGTCCTCGAACGCCCGCTCCACCTCGTCCAGGCCGATGGTGTCGCTGACGAACGCGTCGAGATCCAGTCGTCCCTGCAGGTACAGGTCGATCAGCATCGGGAAATCGCGGCTGGGCAGACAATCGCCGTACCAGGAGGACTTGACTGAGCCACCGCGGGAAAACACATCGATCAGCGGAAGCTCCATGGTCATTTCCGGGGTCGGCACACCGACGAGCACCGCGGTGCCCGCCAGGTCGCGCGCATAGAAGGCCTGGCGGAAGGTCTCCGGGCGGCCGACCGCGTCGATCACGACGTCGGCACCGTTGCCGTCGGTGAGGTCTCGGATCGCTTCCACCACGTCCGCGCTGCGCGGGTCGACGGTATGGGTGGCGCCGATCCGCTGTGCCCAGTCCAGTTTCCGCTGGTCGAGATCGACGGCGATGATCGTGCTCGCGCCCGCCAGCCGGGCGCCTGCGATCGCCGCGTCACCGACGCCACCGCAGCCGAGCACGGCGACGCTGTCGCCGCGGCCGACGCCGCCGGTGTTGATCGCGGCGCCGATCCCAGCCATGACTCCGCAGCCCAGCAAGCCCGCCACCTCCGGACGGGCCGCCGGGTTCACCTTCGTGCACTGTCCACTGTGGACGAGAGTTTTCTCGGCGAACGCGCCGATGCCAAGTGCCGGGCTGAGCGGGGTGCCGTCGGCCAGGGTCATCGGCTGTGCCGCGTTGTGGGTCTCGAAGCAGTACCAAGGTCGGCCGCGACGACAGGCGCGGCACGTCCCGCATATCGCCCGCCAGTTCAGCACCACGAAGTCGCCGGGTGCCAGATCGGTCACTCCATCGCCGACGGCCTCGACCACTCCTGCGGCCTCGTGCCCGAGCAGGAAGGGAAACTCGTCGTTGATGCCGCCCTCGCGGTAATGCAGGTCGGTATGGCACACACCGCAGGCCTGCACCGCGACCAGCGCCTCGCCGGGACCGGGGTCGGGCACCAGAATCGTCTCCACCGAGACCTTCGCGCCACGCCTGCCTGCCACCACACCTCGAACCTCGTGTACCACTGGTGTTTCTCCTTCCTGTTGCCTCGTCGAGGATCAGAGCGCGGGGTAGAGCGGATGCTTGTCGGCCAGCGCTTCGCAGCGGGAACGCAGGCCGGCGAGATCCGGGTCCGGCCGCAACGCCGCGGCGATGATGTCGGCGACCTCAGCGAAGGCCGCCGGGCCGAAGCCACGGGTGGCCAGTGCTGGGGTACCGATACGCAATCCGGACGTGACCATCGGCGGCCGCGGGTCATTGGGCACGGCGTTTCGATTCACCGTGATCCCCACGTCGTGCAGACGGTCCTCCGCCTGACGACCGTCCAATTCGGACCGGATCAGGTTGACGAGAACTAGGTGCACATCGGTGCCGCCGGTGAGCACCCGGATGCCGGAGTCGGCGCAGTCGGCGGACGACAGGCGTTCGGCGAGGATGCGGGCACCGTCAAGCGTGCGCTGCTGCCGCTCCCGGAACTCAGGGCCCGCGGCGAGCCGGAAGGCCACGGCCTTCGCCGCGATCACATGTTCCAGCGGCCCGCCCTGCTGTCCGGGGAACACCGCCGAGTTCACCTTCTTGGCCAGCTCGGCATCGTTGGTGAGGATCACGCCGCCCCGGGGTCCGCCCAGCGTCTTGTGGGTGGTCGTGGTCACCACATCGGCGTGCGGTACGGGGTTCGGGTGCAGACCCGCCGCGACCAGCCCGGCGAAATGCGCCATGTCCACCAGCAGGCGAGCGCCCACGTCGTCGGCGATCCGGCGAAACGCCGCGAAGTCCAGCTGCCTCGGGTACGCCGACCAGCCGGCAATGATGAGTTTCGGCCGTCGCTGGTGGGCCAGGCGCTCGACCTCGGCCATGTCGACCAGCCCGCTGCCCGGATCGACATGGTAGGCGGCCACGTCGTAGAGCTGTCCGGAGAAATTGATCCGCATCCCGTGCGTCAGGTGGCCGCCGTGCGCAAGGTCCAGACCCAGGATGGTGTCCCCCGGCTCGAGGACCGCGGACATCGCGGCCGCGTTCGCCTGAGCTCCTGAGTGCGGCTGCACGTTGGCATAGCCGGCCCCGAAAAGCTCCTTGACGCGGTCGATCGCCAACCGCTCGATGACGTCGACGTGCTCGCACCCGCCGTAGTACCGCCTGCCCGGATATCCCTCGGCGTACTTGTTCGTGAGCACCGAGCCTTGTGCCTGCAGCACCGAAACCGGAGCGAAGTTCTCCGACGCGATCATCTCCAGCGTCGAACGCTGGCGCGCGAGCTCGTCGTCGATGGCGGCGGCGACTTCCGGGTCGACCTGGCTGAGCGTCTCATCCAGGGTCGCGGGGCGGGTGAGCGAGGAAGACAACAGGGCGCTCCTTCCAGAGCTGCGAGCTGTAGTTGCGTTATACGAAACACATATCGTGATGCGCAACACGATACGGACTAATGTGCGGGTCTGTGCGCAGCCCTGTCAAGCCCCTCGGCAGAAGTTGTCCACGAACGGACGCCGCAACGGGTACGAAAAGGGGCAGGGCACGAATGCTCGTGCCCTGCCCCTTGGTCGGTACGAGTTACTGATCGATCTAGCGGAGCCTGCTGGACAGCTCGCGCGCCCCGCCGCGCAGCTCACCGGCGATCTGCCGAATCCGCTTACGGGACAGCCGGTACGACGGACCGGATGCGCTGATGGCGGCGACCACCTCGTTGTGATCGCCGTACACGGGGACAGCGACCGCGTGCAGGCCTGGCTCCAGCTCCTCGAAACAGGTGGCGTAGCCGTCCTCGGCCACCCGCCGCAGGACGGTCCGCAGCTCGTCAGGGTCGGTGATCGTTCGTGCGGTATAGGGGACGAGCTCACCCGCGAGTATCGCTTCCCGCTCGGGCTCGTCCACCGCGGCCAGCAGAACCTTGCCGCTGGAGGTGGCGTGCAACGGGGTCCGCTGGCCCGTCCAGTTCTGCGCGCTTACCGCGGACGTCCCCCGCGCCTGGCTGACATTGATCGCGCCCGCGCCGTCCAGCACCGCGATGTTCACCGTCTCCCCCAGCTGCTCGGCAAGCGCCTCACACAGCGGCGTACCGAGCCGCGCGAGGTCGATCTGGCCGGTCACCGCGCCCGCGAACCGAAGCATGCCGAAGCCGATGGTGAACCGTCCCCGCTCGCCGTGCTGCTCGACGAGGTCCCTGGCCTGCAGCGTGTACACCAATCGCGAGGCGGTCGACTTGTGCACGCCCAGCTCGTCGGCTATCTCGGTGATCCCGGCATCGCCGTCACGCAAGATCAATTCGAGGACGCTGATCGCGCGGTCGACCGACTGCACGAGCACCGGCTCTGTGCCCTCCGCTGAGTTTCCCATAGCGCAACTATAACTTCTCAGCGCAACTTATCAAAACTCGACCCGGATTGCCCTTGACGCGCGTCGCAGCGATCCGCCAGTATCGATGTTGCGTATTACACACATAGTTTCTTATTGCGCAACGGAGGTTCCGATGATCTCAGCCTGCACCGTGGAGGACCTGCCTCCGGGTGAGTCGATCCGCATCCAGGCCGATGTGCCCATCGCCGTGTTCAACGCCGACGGTGAGCTGTTCGCGATCGACGACACCTGCAGCCACCAGGACGCCTCCCTTTCCGACGGCTGGCTGGAAGGTTGCTTCGTGGAATGCCCACTGCACGCGGCCCTCTTCGACCTGCGCACGGGCATGCCCAGCTGCCTGCCCGCCAAGAAACCTGTCCGCACCCACACGGTGCTGGTCTACGACGGCCACATCTACGTCGACACCCACGCGCACGAGTACGCCGAGGCACCGGCAGGCGAGGCCGTCGCATGAGGACAGTCACCGTCGTCGGCGCGTCCCTTGCCGGACTGCGCTCGGTGGAGCAACTTCGGCTGCAGGGCTACGACGGTCGTGTCGTCGTGATCGGCGAGGAACCGCACCGTCCGTATGACCGGCCCCCACTGTCCAAGGCATTCCTTGCGGGGACCGTGCCTGCCGACGAACTGGCGCTGGTCGAGACGGACGACCAGGACGATCTCGCCGCCCAGTGGCGGCTGGGCGTCCGGGCCGAGCATCTGGATGTCGCCGCGGGCGTGATCACATTGTCCAACGGCGAGGAGATCGCAACCGATGGCGTCGTGATCGCCACCGGGGGCAGGCCCAAGATGTTGCCCGGTTGCGAGTACCTGGACGGTGTGCACACCCTACGCACGATCGAGGACGCGATCGCGCTGCGCGCCGAACTGGCCGGTGGGGCAAGCACCGTGGTGGTGGTCGGTGCGGGTTGGATCGGCGCCGAGGTCGCCTCCACCTGCCGCGAGCTCGGCCTGCGGGTCACCATCGTCGAAGCGGTGCGGGCGCCGCTCGCTCGAACGCTCGGGATGGAAATGGCAGCGGTATGCACCGCCCTGCACGTGGACCACGACGTCGCGCTGCGATGCGGAGTCGGGGTCGCGGCGTTCACCAGCGCCCCGCACTCCGGCGGCCACCGCGTCACCGGCGTAGTACTCGAGGACGGCACGCGACTTCCTGCCGATGTGGTCGTTGTCGGAGCGGGCATGCGACCCGCCACCGACTGGCTCGCCGGGTCGCGCATCGACGTCGACAACGGCGTCCGGTGCGACCCTGGGTGCGTCACCCGGGTGCCATCAGTCGTGGCCGTCGGCGACGTGTCCAGGTACCAGTCCCATACCGGCCACTATGTGCGTCACGAACACTGGACCAACGCCGCAGAGCAGCCCGCGACCGCGATCCGCAACCTCCTCGCCGGTAGCACGATCGACCATTACCGACCGTCCGGATACGTGTGGTCCGACCAGTACGGGCTTCGGTTGCAGTTCGCCGGCCACACCGAAGGGGCCGACGAGGTCGAGGTGATCGACGGTTCCCCCGACGACCGCAAGTTCATTGCCGCCTACCGCCGCAACGGCAGCACGATAGGAGTACTGGCCATGAACAACGCCAAGCTCTTCACCCGGATGCGCAGGCAACTGGCGAGTCCGATTGCCTCCTGACCCTTCGCCCACAAGCGCAATCTCGTGAGTGTTTCGCGGGGTCGGTTTTGGATTGCGCTCACGATGCCACTTTTGGGTAATCTGCGCTGACAAACAGGACCTCGAGGCGCTGGTCCGGCGTGCGCAGGCCGAGCAGGGCCGGATCGCCGCGGAGATGCACTCCCGCGGGATGATGGCCACCTTCGGCTACGCCGGCCTGGACAAGC
>JBOHER010000111.1:0-6384 GCA_050701115.1 Haloechinothrix sp.
CTGACCGAGCGTCTTGTCGCGGAGTTGCTGGCCTCGGCCGACGAAGCCAGGGCACCGACTCACATGGCGTGAGCGGCGCAATCGGCTGCGGGGTTCCGCGCGCTCTAGTCGAATTCGCCGTCCTTGACGCCGCGCAGGAAGGCGTCCCATTCGGCTTCGGTGAAGTAGTGGGCGGGGCGGCTGCGGTCCTTGGTGTCGCGGAGCCAGCGACCGCCATTGGCGTCTTGGGCTACTTCGACGCATTGGGCTCCGCCGCCGGTGTAGCTGCTGGTGCGCCACCGAAGGTCTGCGTCTGGTCGGGCCATGTGCGTACTCCCTTGCCTTAGTCCGTCGCGGCGATGTAGCGGTCGAGGAGCACCTGCGAGTCCTCGTCAGAGAGGGCCTCGTGCTCGGCTTGCTCGAACGCGAGTGTATATGGCGTGATCGTCTTGACGTAGTCGGCGTTGGTGAGGGTTTCCACGTACGCGACGGAGGCTCGGGCGGGTTCGATCCATAGCAGAGTGAAGGGCGAGGTCAGGCCGACGGGTCGCCCGCGGTCGAACGGTATTGCCCTGATGGACACGTTCGGGAGGTCGGACATTTCCCGCAGGCGTTTGAGCTGATCGCGCATGACATGCGCTGGTCCGATCTGCCGGGCGAAGGCCTCCTCGCCGAGTAATGCTCGCACTTGGGGTGCGTGCTCGCCGTAGAGCCGATTGCCGCGTTGCTCGCGGGCTGCGGCCATCGCTTCGACCTCGGATGCGCGTATGACCGGCGACTGTCGCATGGTGATCATGGCGACTTGCTTGGTTTGCAGCAGTCCCGGAATCTCCGCGTAGACCATGCTGATCTCGGAGGCGGCGCGCTCGAGCGGGATGTACTGCTTGGCCCAGTCGCTGACCCGTTCCGGCGCGGCCCTGCGGCGCGCCTCGGCGCGAAGCCGTGACACCTCGGCGGCTTCGGGCCCGCCAACGCCGTACGCCTTGAGCAGGGTGCCCAGTTCCTTCTCGGTCAGGCCGAGCATGCCGTTCTCGACCTTGGAGAGCTTTCCGCGATACCACTTCACACGGGCGTTGGCCTCATCGAGTCCGGTGCCGCTCGCCTCACGGAGCGCGCGGAGCTTCTCGCCCAGGATGAGTCGCTGCACGACCGGACCGGGGTCTTCGTCAGTCATGCGCACAGTGTGCCCTACGCCGACTGACTGCTCACAGAGTGTCATTGGTTGAGTCTCATGTTTCACCTGAATAGCGGATCAGCTTGTGGTTACTAAATCTGAGTCTCAGATATACGCTCAATCGGTGTTGGCGGCCAGTGTCGATCGCTCGGCGCGGCCACTAAGGAGTTGAGGCGACATGCAGCAGCGAGGGCACCAGGTCAGGTGCACGGATGTGATGCAGCGCGATCGCGCCGTGCGCGTGTTCCGGCTTGAGCGTGGGCGCGTTGGCATGCAGCTGCCGCCCGGTGAGTGGCTGGAGTTGACGCCGGAGCAGCTTCACGAGCTGACTGTGATCGCGCGGGATGCCTGCCGGGATTCCTGGCACCACACGACGGCGGCGATGGATCACCCAGGCGAGACGTGGATTCGGAAGGTGTCGTGATGGGTGCCTTGGTTGGCTTCGCGTTCGCCGCGACTGTCGTACTGCTGGCTGCGGTGACGGTGGTCGCCGGCGCTCTGATCGGGCTGGCCTACGTGCTCGACGGGCGACGACAGGCGCGATGCCGCTACGCCGACGCCGCTCGCGTGATCATCGAGCGCGAGCGCTACCGCGCCGTCGAGCGGTCCGGTGGACTTCACGCCGCACCGCGACGGCCACACGAGCAACCCGGCAGGCAGGGCAAGACCTTCCCTGACGCCGCCCTGCCTGCTGGGTCCCCACCACGCAGCGCGTCGGCGCGCACCGACGCGACGTCCTCGCATCACGCGGCGCGAGCGGGCGCGATCGGCCCGAGTCGCGGGCGCTGCGGACCGCCGCGTGATTCCCACAGAGTGCGCTGGCCCAGCGCCGAACCCCTTTCGCAATAGACCAAATCGATATGGAGAGACCGAGCAATGACCAGCGAACGAGCATGGCAGTTCTCGCCGGAACCGGGGCGGGCGACATGAGGCCCGGACAGTGCGCCGAGTTGGACATGGTGCGCGCCTGCGCCCAAGGCCAGGTGCGGCTGGGTGGCCGCCCCAGCGAGTACGTGCGCAACGGCAGACCGGTAGAGGGCATGCGCGTCACAGCGATCGCGGCGGCCCTGGGTCACGGCTACCTGGCGTTGAGCACCGACCCGGCGACCGGCGTTGCGGCGCGGGTTGAGCTGACCGTCCGGGGTTTCGCGCGAGTCGACCAGCTCACCCGAGGCCGCGCGGTGGAGCCGGTCTGATGCGGCCCGCGGTCGACCCACCGGAAGCGGCCGAACTTCTAGCGAGAGCTTGTCGATGGCGCGCATGGAACGTCTCGCTCGGTTCCTCGGCGACGGCTGCACCGTCGTCCTGGACACCCTGGACTCGTTCGACCCCACGATGGAGATCGCCTGCCAGGCGTTGCAGTGGTGGTCCCGCGAGCTGGTGCAGGTGAACACCTACCTGACCACGGCCGACGCGGCTGGGTTCAACCTGCATTGGGACGACCACGATGTCCTGATCGTGCAGCTCGGCGGCGAGAAGTCGTGGGAGGTGCGGGGGACCAGCCGGGTCGCGCCGATGTACCGCGACACCGAGCACACCGGCGAGTCGCCCGAGGAGATCGTCTGGTCCGGCACCATGCGGACCGGGGACGTGATGCACATTCCGCGCGGCTACTGGCACCGGGCCACCCGGACCGATCGGTCCGGCGACGGTGCCGGTCCCAGACCCTCTGCACGCCACCTTCGGGTTCGTGAAGCGGACCGGGGTGGACTGGCTGTCGTGGGTCGCCGATCGGTCCCGAGCTGACGAGGCGTTCCGGCACGACCTGGACCGTGACGGCAGTTCGGCCGCTCTCTCCGAGCGCGTGCCACAGCTCCTCGCCCAGTACCCGCAGGACGTGTACCTAGCCGGCCGCGAGCAGGAGCGCCCATCTCGTCGGCACGTCGCTGCGGCCGGAATCTTCGGACCGGTCACCGATGTGGTGTGCATGACCGACTTCCCGCCGCACATCAACGCGAACGGTTCCACGGTCGAGGTGGTGGCCGTGGGCAAGGCGCTGACGTTCGCGGCCAAGGCGGAACCTGCGCCGCGCCTGCTCCTGTCGGGCAAACCGGCGAACATCCAGCAGGTCACCGAGACCACAGGCGTCAACGCCGATGTGCTCGCCAGGACCCTGCTCGATGAAGGGCTGTGCGCGGAACTGATCGATGAGCTGGCAGCGGGCTAAGTCGGTGTGGGCTCACGCACCCCGTAGCTCGGCAAGCAGAACGTCCGCAGCCGCCCGCGCGGGCTCAGACAACGGTGTCGGCGCTCCGCGCCGGGCGGCAACTCGGATCGCGTTCGCGCACTGCAACAGTTGCGCGAGCTTGCCCGAACGGGTTTCAAGATCAGCGGCGAACTCGTGCTTGACCCTCGCGGCCATTCGGGGGTCGGGCAACGCCGACTGCCACAGGGTCGCGGCATCGTGCCCGCGCGGAGCCGCGCCCCAGTCCTCCCAGTCGATGATGTGGCCCTCGGTGGAGAGGTTTCCCCAGTGCAGGTCCGTGTGCGCGGTCGCCCACTCGTCCACGACGGTATCCACGCCATCGAAGACCTCGGTTATCCGCTTGGTGAGGTGCGCTTGACTCATCCCGACACGTTCGGTCGAGTGCGCCCCGAGCGCGGCCAGCGACTCACGCAGGCCCGTCCACCACGAATCCGGAAGCGTCGCGGCCGTCGCAAGATCGCCCACCACCGGGGCGGTGATCAGTTCCACCTCATCCGCCCGCCACACGACATCCCTGGTCGAATCGGTCCAACTGGCACTCTGAAACCATTCGGGCTTTTTCACTCCACGGATCGTCGCCGCAGCTTCCAGGCCGATCCACACGGCGCTGTTGATCCGCCACCGTCGGCGGCGTTCCACCCGTACCCAGGTGCCGTTGCTGGTGCCGAACCCTTCCGTGGCCCCGTGCTCCCCGTACACCACGGACTCCCGATCGAGACGCACCCCAACGCCCGTTCGGCGTGGTCGAGCACGTCATCGTGCCGGTTCTCGCGGACGTCGAATACCGTCGAGGGCTGGGGACCGGCGGCAACGGGGGTGGTGGTGTCGGCCATGCTGGTCAACGTACCAACGCCACGTCACAGCCGTCGCCCTCGGCCACGCTGGCCTTCCGAGCGCGCTCTCGCTGCCTTCGCGCCCAGCACCCCGGCGGCACCGCAGGTGCCGAACAGGTGCGGCTGCCCGGCCGCGCCCGGGCTTATTGCTGCTATCCCCTCCGATCACCCCCGTCAGCTGGTCCCTCTCGACAACAACGCAGGCGACATGACCTGCGCCGCCTGCACGTGCGGAAAGTTGGTACTGAACGACGCGTGAGCTTGGCACTACATCGTGCGTATTCTTGGTAGCAATCAAGGCGTATTATTGGTAACGTCACTCTCGTGACCAAGCCCTACGTCGCCCGGATCCTCGACCCGCTCCTTGACGACGTACTCAGCGGGTTGCCATCGGTGCTCCTGGTCGGCCCGCGAGCGTGCGGCAAGACCACGACGGCGGCCAGGCGCGCCAAGACGGTTGTGCGTCTCGACCGGGAGGCCGAGGCCACCGCCTTTGCCGCCGATCCCGACACCGCACTGGAACAGTCGCCGGAACCGGTTCTGCTCGATGAGTGGCAGACGACCCCGGGAGTCCTCGGTGCGGTCAAGCGCGCGGTCGACCAGGACCCTCATCCGAATCGTTTCCTCATCACCGGATCAGTTCGCGCCGAACTCGCTGCCGAGGGTTGGCCGATGACGGGGCGCGTCATTCGGGTGCCGATGTTCGGCCTGACGGAACGCGAGATCGAGGCGAACCTGCCAGCTCGTCCGTTGCTTGATCGGGTTGCCGAAGAAGGCGTGGACGCCTTCGCGGCCCCTCGCGGGGCTCCGAATCTCGCCGGGTACATCGAACGCGCGCTGCGCGGCGGGTTTCCGGAATCTGTCCTCGCGCGTCGTCGATCGCTCGCTACCCAGTGGTTGAGTAGTTACGTCGATCAGCTCACGACTCGTGACGCAGAGCTCGCCGACGGTAGCCGAGACCCACAGAAGCTTCGCAGGTATCTCGAGACACTCTGCCTGAACACCGCAGGTGTCGCCGGCGCGCGAACCCTGTACTCGGCGGCAGGGATAGCCAGTAAGACCGCCGCAGCCTACGACCGGCTGTTGAGCGATCTCGTGGTGATCGACGAAACTCCTGCATGGTGGACGAATCGAATCAAGCGTCTGCTCAAGGGGCCGAAGAGATACATCGTCGATCCTGGGGTTGCCGCTGCCGTACTCAGGCTGGACCTCCGCGGCGTCCTGGCCGACGGCGATCTGCTTGGCAGGTTGCTGGACACGTTCGTCATGGCGCAGCTACGTCCAGAGGTGCCGGTGGCGGAGAGCAAGCCGCGGCTGCACCACCTACGAACGGAAGAAGGTCGGCACGAGGTCGATCTGCTGGTCGAGTACGGCGGCGTCCGCGTATTCGGAATCGAGGTGAAGGCGGCTGCGGGCCCGGGTGCCGAGCATGCCCGTCACCTGGTATGGCTACGCGAGCTACTCGTGGACCGGTTCATCGGGGGAGTCGTTCTGCATACCGGCCCGCGGACCTACCGGCTCGGCGACCGGCTCGCTGCCGCTCCGATCGCCTCGCTGTGGTGTTGAGGAGCTGAGTTGTCTCGCACCGCCGCACTGGGTGCGAGACGCGCGTCGGCCTCGCGGGGTAGCGAGTCGCGCACCATCGCCGCATGGGCCGCGGACCACGTCGCGGCGTTCGGTCACACCATCGGAGTGGACTGCCAGGGTGGAGATGCCCAGGTCTATGCCGACCACCGCGTCCGGCCGCACCGGTTGGCCAACAGCGCGCTGGACTTCAGTGAAGGAGCCAGGGCTATCTCGGCCAACGGCAGACCCAGTCGAGGTAACAAGCCGGATCCGAGCTACCGGAGCCGGCTGGAAGACGTGGCGCAGGAGGCCGCCGAGAGCTACTCCGCAAGCGCCCGGTCCGAGCCCTAGCCCACCCCTAGCCGAGCACTTCTCTGGGCACAGCCGCGCTCGACCAGCGCGCGCCCTATTCACCCCGCTGGAGCTTGAGCCAGTCCGCCGCCCTGGTCGGTGATGCTTGGGAGAGCCAGGCGTCCTGGACTGCTTCGCTCAGTTCCTGCAGAGTGAGCTCGCCGATCCGGCTCGCCCGTAGCAGCACCGAGGGGTGGTCGTCGAAGTGACGTGTTGTGAAGAACGGCGACGCTTGGTCCTGGACCAGTGCCTGCTTGTCGGACTCGGACGGTACC
>JBOHER010000112.1:0-2716 GCA_050701115.1 Haloechinothrix sp.
CTGCTGCTCTCGCCGCCAGGCAAGAGCCACGGAGCACCGGATCGGCCGCCCGCAGACGCAGATCGGGCCGTACGGGTAGCCGCTGTACGTTCTGGACAGTGCCCCAGCGAGGTGGTCCGCGAGGGCGTCGGGATGGCCCCAACCCTCGCGTTCGACGATCGCCACGCCGCCGGGTGCTGGGACCCCCGATTCGACAACGACGGCGGTCGAGTCGATGCTGCTGCTCTGCACGGGGCTTCCTTCCGGTTCGGGATCGCGTCACCGCTGATGGTCCTGCTCGGGTGCGACGATCTCGCCTTCAATCCACGGTTGTCGCTGCGCAGGCGTTACGGTGGCTCGCCCCACCGGCCGCAGCGTCGCCAACTGCTCGCACGCTTCCTTCCGGTACCGGCGCCACGCTTGCTCATGTGAGCACGGTAGTTCCTTGCCGCACACACACTGCAAAGGTTCTCTACGCAGTGGGTAATGCCTGGCGATGACGCGATCCGCTTCGTGGATCCGGGCGGTGAGGATCGCCGCCGGCCACGTCACGGGCTGGTCGACCTCCCCTGCCCGTACAGGCCGCCTACGTCGAGCATTTCGATCGCCTGCCTTCGGCGGAAGCAGCCAACCGCGGGCTTGCCGGATGTGGTGGCGCCTACGCCCCAGCGGAAGCCGCACCAGACGCAGCGCGAGGTGCGCGGCCTGCGACGGTGCAGGATGAGTGCGCGCCGGGCGTTGCGGATCGATTCGTCGTTGGTGCCGATCACCGGCAGGACCGGCCCCGCAATGTCGATCACATCTGTTGCCATGTCAGAACTCCCAAGGGTCGGGTCTGGAGTGCCGGACCCGGCGAGCGCAGAGCCGGGTTTCGGGAGGGATTGCGCTCTCGCCCGTCGGGTCCGGTGTGCGGACCGGCTCCCGGCCCGCTCGTCGCCTACGGGCCGGGGTACGGGGAAAGCCACCGACCCGCAGGGACACCCACGAGGGAAGCCCAGCGAGGCACAGGACAGCAGTGGTGCGCGTGGTGCGTTTCGGTGCCTGCTGGTGCGCCGGGGTACCCGCAACCAGCCGAAAGCAGTTACTGTGCGTCGAAACACCCGTCACAGCGAACCGTCGGGAGGCAAAGGTGGCCGGCGACGTGTTCGGTCAACTCCTTGCCGAAGCCAGGATTCGGCCGGAGGAGCTTGCCCGGCAGCTCAACGACATCGCAGAGTTGCATGGCCGCAGCGAGCGGTTGCATCCGAAGACCCCATACAAGTGGCGACGCGGTACAGTGCCCGGCGATCCCTGGCCGAGCCTTGCCGCCGCATTGCTCGCGGAGCGCCTGCAACGCGCTCTGACCCCGGCCGATCTTGGCTGGCCGGACGACGACGCCGGGCTCGCGCCCGCGTCCGAAGGGCTGGTTCTGCCGTGGACCGTCGCCGGGGGTTTGCGCGCCGTACGCGCCGTCAGCGACCCTGAGAGCATGCGTCGGCGGAACTTCCTCACACTGCTCGGCACCGCGTTGACCGCGCCGGCCCACGAGTGGTTGATCGCCCGCCTCGCCTCCGGGGCCGGCTCAACTGTCGGCCGGCGACTCTCCGGCGACGTGATCGAACAGCTAAACAGCGTCACGGCGGCGCTGCGGCGCATGGACGATCACCTCGGCGGAGGGCAAACCCTCGGCCTCGTGCGGCACCACCTTCACGTCGTGGTGGAGCTGCTGCGCGACCGCAGCTACACCGACACCGTAGGGAAGCAGCTTCACGGCGTAGCTGGGGAACTGCTACGCCTCGCCGGCTGGCTTTCGTTCGATGACGGGCACCACGCCCAGGCGCAGCGGTACTGGATAGCCGCACTCCACGAAGCTCACTCTGCGGGCGACCGGGCGCTCGGGGCGAACGTTCTCGCATTCATGTCCTGCCAGGCCAAGGATCTCGGCGAGTTCCGGCAAGCCGTCACGCTCGCGCACACCGCACACGCCGGATACCCGGGCAACTCCCCGAAGGTCGCCGCGATCATCCAGCTTCGTGCTGCTGAGGCGCACGCGAACGAGCGCGCCGCGACCGACACACGGCGCGCCATTGACGCAGCGTTCGACAGGCTCGCCGATCCGGCGCCCGAAGCAGGGAACCCCGAGTGGACATATTGGATGACCGAAGCGCAGGCCCACGCCCAAGCCGGCTACTGCTACGTCCGGCTCGCGGACTGGCCCCGAGCCAGAACCCATCTTCGGTCGGCGCTCCGGCTCCAGGGTGGCGAGTACACCCGCGAAGGCGCGCTCCGCAACACCTTGCTCGCCACAACCTACGTCAGGCAGGACCAACCGGACCTGGACAAGGCATTGACCCTCGGCCGCCGCGCCGTCACGACGCTCACCGGGGAAGTCACATCCGCGCGGTGCGCCAAGCACGTGAGGACGCTGGTGCAACACCTCGCTCCGTACCGGCGGAACCTTGACGTACGGCAGTTCTGCGACGACGAGGCACGGGCACTTGCCTAGTGTTCCGCGACGGCTGCGTGATAAGGCCCGTCGGCTGCGGAGGCCCCAAGAGACCGAAGAGCCGGGGGGCCAGCCTGAACCTCCGGCCCCCGGCTCCCACCATCCTCAACCTGGTCAATCGAGAGACTCAGCCGCAATCTGCTGACAGGCCACGAGCCGTGTCCGGGTCCGGCCTGTCCCCTGACCGGATGCCCAGCATTTCGCAGGTGCTCGGTCAATGCCGGACGGGTCAGCGGTCGCCCCTGCTCGATC
>JBOHER010000113.1:0-3776 GCA_050701115.1 Haloechinothrix sp.
CACCTCGCCTACACCTCGCCGAACGCGATAGTGCCCTCCAGACCGGTGATCCGGCCGCCCTGCTCGCCAAGCGCGAGCAGCGCGTCGTCCGCGTCCGATGCGTTCAGGTCGATGCGGACGCCTGCGCGCTCGGCCGCGCGTGCCGCGCTGAGTTCCTGGGCACCCCGGTGTCCCGCATTGATCGTGGCCGCAAGGGATCCGGTCGAGGCCAGTGCACCCCGGGCGGCACCCAGCATGCCCAGTGCGGAGTCCAGCGCGGGCAGCAGCGCGGCGCGGTTTCCCTCGGTCATGGCACGGGTGAGCTCCGGCCGGGTGCCCGCGACCCTGGTGCCATCGGTGAACGACCCGGCAGCAAGCGACAAGGTCAGCGGACCTCCTTCGGCGCCAACACTGGCCAGCACCGCGGCCAGCAAGTGCGGCAGGTGCGAGATGCGGGCGACGGCGGCGTCGTGCAGGGCAGCAGTGGCCGGGACGACGTGCGCACCGACGTCCAGCGCCAACCGGGCGACCTCGGACCAGGCGGCCAGCTCGGTGTCATGCTCTACGCACGCGACCCAGGCGGCGGCGCGGAACAGGTCGGCGTTGCCCGCCTGCCAACCAGATCGCGCGGTTCCCGCCATCGGGTGGCCGCCCACGAACCGAGCCCCCGGCGCGTGCTGCTCCACCCGATCGACCACCGGTTGTTTGACGCTGGTGACATCGGTGAGCAGGCAGGTCGGCGCTATCTCGCCCACCTTGGCCAGCACCGGATCAAGCGCGGTCAACGGCACGGCGAGCACCACCAGTGCCTCCCGCCGCGCTGCTCGCAGTAGCGCGGCGTCCACAGAGGACTCGATGTCGAAGCCTTCCGCGGTGGCGGCCTCGATGTCACCGGCGGACTCGGCCGACCCCCACGCGGTTCTACCCGCCGCGGTAACCGCGCGCAGCAGGGAACCACCGATCAACCCGAGTCCGATTACGCACACCTCTCGCACGCGGGTCATCCTGCCCTACCGCAGCGCGTCAAGTGCGAAGGCGGCATACATGGCGACCCCGTGCGCGAACGCGTTCTCGTCGAATATCACCCGGTTCGAGTGGTTCGGCGGTGCGTGGTCCGGGTCCAGGTCTTGCGGGCAGGCACCGAGAAAAGCGAACGCGCCGGGCACTCGTTGCAGCACGTAGGAGAAGTCCTCCGCGCCCAGAATCGGATCGTCCATCTGCTCGGCGTACCGCTCGCCAACCAGGTCGTGCGCCAACTGGAGCACATCGGACGCGACGGCGGCGTCGTTGAGTGTCGCCGGGTACCCGGGCTCGATGTCCACCAGCGCGCGGCATCCGTGCGCCGCCGCCACACTCTCGCAGATGCGCGTCAACTCGGCGCGGACCAGCGCGCGGGTCGGCTCGGACAGCGTGCGCATCGTGCCCTCGAGTTCGGCCATCTCGGGGATGACATTGGAGGTGGTACCGGCATGGATCCGGCAGATCGACAGCACTGCGGGCTCGAACGCGCTGACCCGTCTGCTGATCACTGTCTGCAGTGCGCCGATCAGCTCAGCTGCCACCGGGATCGGATCCTGCGCGTAGTGCGGCGCCGAGCCGTGGCCGCCCCTGCCGATCACCTGCACTGTGAACCGATCCGAGGCTGCCATGATGGGCCCGGGCCGGACGGAGATCTTCCCCGAACTGCTGCTGCTGCTGATGTGCAACGCGAAGGCCTTCCGCACGCGGTCCCCAGCGGCATCCAGCACGCCCTCGTGGATCATGTGCCGTGCCCCGTGAAACCCTTCCTCGCCGGGCTGGAACATGAACACCACCGAGCCGGCGAGCGCATCGGTGTGCGCGGCGAGCAGCCGGGCGGCCGAGGCCAGCATGGCCGCATGCGTGTCGTGACCGCAGGCGTGCATCGCGCCGGGCACGGCCGATGCGAAGTCGAGCCCGGTGTCCTCGGGCATCGGGAGCGCGTCCAGATCGCCGCGAAGCAGCACCGACGGCCCCGGCCGGTCACCGCGCAGCACCGCGGTGATCGAGGTCGTCGACGTGCCGCGGCGCACCTCGAGCGGCAGATCGGCCAGCTCGCGTAGCAGCCGCTCCTGGGTGCGGGGCAGATGGAGACCGAGCTCGGGATGCCGATGCAGGTCCCTGCGCAGGCCGACCGTTCGTGGTTGCAGCGCGACGGCCTCGGCGAGCACCCAGCCGTATCGGGACGCGGACATCGTGGGTAGCTGGGTGGGGCCGGGTTCGCTCATGGTGGTTGATCCTGGCACGCCTTCGGCCAGCCTGAGTAGGCATTCAGGCCTGGCGGGGAATACGGTGTGCGCATGGCGGTGCGAGAGCCGGTCGCAGGATTCGCGATGGCCGTGGTGCGTGAGGACGGCAAGTGGCGGTGCAGTGCGCTCGATTCCGGCGCGCTGTCCGACCTGGATACCGCGCTCACCGAGCTGCGCAAGATCAGGTCAACCGGCGCGATCCTGGCGTTGCTCGCGGTAGATGACGAGTTCTTCATCGTGATCCGGCCTTCACCTATTCGGACGTCGCTGCTGTTGTCGGACGCCACCGCGGCACTGGACTATGACATCGCGGCGGACGTCCTCGATCTGCTCCGGGTGGACACCCCGGACGAGGACGAGGACGACGTTTGGCCGGAAGGTGACCTGGACATCGTCGCCGACCTCGGATTGCCGCACGAAGAGCTGCAAATGATCGCGGCTGAGGTCGACCTCTACCCCGACGAGCAGCTGCGGATGATCGCGCAGCGCTGCGGGTTCGCCGAGGAGTTCGACGAGCTGCTCGACAAGATTCAGTAGGCGCGTGGTGCCACCCGTTACAGCACTCGATGCGATGTGGGCCGCCCTCGATATCGCTGCTCGGGCGCGCGGCACCGAGGACGTGCCGATCGGCGCGGTGGTCCTCGGTCCGGACGGAACCTTGCTGGGCAGCGCGCACAATGCTCGCGAAGAACTCGGTGACCCCACCGCGCATGCCGAAGTGCTGGCGTTGCGCGCTGCTGCCGCACGCTTCGGCGACGGCTGGCGGCTGGACGGCTGCACGCTGGCGGTCACCGTGGAGCCGTGCACGATGTGCGCAGGCGCGCTCGTGCTGGCGCGGATCTCCCGGGTGGTGTTCGGGGCATGGGAACCCAAGACCGGCGCGGTCGGCTCGCTGTGGGACGTCGTCCGCGACCGCAGACTCAATCATCGGCCCGAAGTGGTCGGCGGCATCCTGGCCGAGGAATGTGCCGCGCTGCTCGACGAGTTCTTCCTCGCCCAGCGCGGTGGTCCCACCGAGGAGTGAACAATCGGCCCTTGGCCTGAAATCTCTCCCTCATCGCGTGATCGTTGTGGTGGGCCTCCACCTGGATGCCCCGTTACATGGAGGGAAATCGAGATGAGCATCTTCGACAAGGTCAGGGACAAGGCGGAGCAGTTGCTCCGTGGCGCCAAGGAGAAGGTGGGCGAGGACACCGGCAACGAGAGGCTCGCTGACTCGGGTAAAGCTGACCAGTTCAGCGGTGAGGCCAAGGAGGCAGCTCACGACGCGAAGGACAAGATCACCGGGTCGGCGAAGGACGCCAAGGACGACCTCACCGACCAGTGAGATGAAGGCTGCGCGAGCATCGACCGAGCCCTGGCGAGGGAGGAGCGCAGCGGGGCCGGGAATCGAACGAACCAGCAGCACTCCGGGCCTCCCCACGCTCAGGCCGCGCAACCCTGTCCGGTAACCTGGTCGGCGGTAGCGTGTCCGAGCGGCCGAAGGAGCGCGCCTCGAAAGCGCGTGACGGGTATCCCCCGTCCGTGGGT
>JBOHER010000114.1:0-7318 GCA_050701115.1 Haloechinothrix sp.
TGGTAGGACCATCTTCATATACCGGAGTCCTGCGTCTTTTCGTTGCACCGCAACGGTTTCGGCGTGTCGCATGTACCCCCGAGCGTCCGCTACGCGCTGTCAGCACGACCTTGCGCGGAATGGCTCAGTGTGGTGTCTCGCAAATGGTATGACGGGGGAGTGTCCGACCGGGGAGGGGCAAGGTGTACTGCACGGCGGTGATGGACGCATACGGTCGTAGGGTTGTGGGCTGGTCGATCACGGAGCATATGCGCACCGAGCTGGTCACCGACGCGCTCGGGATGACAATTCTGCGAAGGGAGCCGGGATCTGGAGGAATTGTACACTCGGACGGTTCGCAGGGCGGATTCGAGCGTCGTCGCAACACCTCGACGAGGACGTGTTGGGTGGGTCGTCCGCCAGGATGGGTTGGGCAGATGACAGGTCGGGCGCCGATGCCGTCTCCTGGCCGGAGGGTTTCGTCGCGTGAGCAGCGTCGCCAGTTCTGGATTCTGATCGCACAGGGTTTGTCCAGCGAGCATCGGCGAAGTCGGTGGGCGTGTCATTTGCGACCGGTACGACGGCCGCACCTCGGCCACCATCTGCTCCCGCAACTCCAGCGGATACCGGCCAACCCGATCTCCCATGAGCCGAAATCTCCCAGCCTCGGGAGTTTCCGGACACGCCGGGAGGCCTCAATCAGGCGTCGGCGCGCAACGCGGCGATAGGCTCGGTGGTGGCGGCTCGCCACGCGGGATAGGCACCGGCCAGCAGCCCCACCACAGCCCCGAGGGTTGCGGCAGCACCGGGAAGCCACGGCGGCAGCACCGGCGTCCAGGTCTGAATGTACGAGACTCCCACAATCACCAGTATGCCGGTGGAAGCGCCCAGCGCCCCGCCGAGGAGGCCGACGCCGACAGCCTCGACGAGGAATTGAACCGCTATCTGGGTACGGGTGGCGCCGAGGCTACGTCGCAGCCCGATCTCACCGGTGCGTTCGAGCACGGATACGAGAGTGGTATTGGCTATCCCCACGGCGCCGATAATCAACGACACCGCGCCCAGTACGAGGAAGAGCGTCTGCACGTCGCTTGCTACGCCGGCCCGGGTGGTTGCTGGCTCAGGTGACTCCAGGGCGGTGACTCGCGTCGGATCCCGGGGCACCAGCGCGAGCGGCGCCTGGTCGGCGATGAGCCGGGCGGCACCGATGTCGGTCTCCACGTGCACGGCGGTCGGCGCGGCGAGCGCAAAGTGCACCTGGGCGGTACCGTCAGGAATGACCACCGCGCTGAGCAGCTCGGGAACACGGGCCACTCCGCTGAGAACTCCGATCACTGTGTACGGACGATCCTCGATGAAGACTGCTGGCTGCCGGGAGACGTCGGCGATCTGGAGCCGGTCAGCGACGCTGCGTCCGAGCACGGCTACGCGGTCGGCACGGTCCGAGTGTCCGACATCGAACCATCGTCCGTTACTCACGGCGCCACGCACCGCACCGAGCAAACCGGGGGATGCCGACATGAGCGTGACCGGCGAGTCGCCGGGGGCCAGTGGATCGAAGACCTGAGTAGCACGGACGGTAACGTCATCGAGCTCGGACAGGCTTCCGGCAGCAGCCACCCCGTTGAGCCGCGCAAGCCGTGCCTCCGCGTCGAACGGGAGTAGGCTTACCGTCTCTTGAGTCTGGGACTCGGTTGGCACGATCACTACCTCGGTGGCGGCAAGATTGTCGAACCGGCTGACGATCTGCGCGCCCGCGGTGGTGGCCAATCCGACGGTCGCCACCAGTGCCGCGATGCCGAGCAACGTGCCCAACGCTGTCAGCGCCATCCGGGCCGGCCGGGCCAGCACCGCAGACAGTGCCTCTTCGACCAGGTCACGCAGCACCTGCATACACCTCGGTGACCGCGCCGTCGTGTATGTTCAACCGCCTGGCGAACCTGGAGGCCACCATGGAGTCGTGGGTGACGACCACGATCGTCTGCCCATCTCCGTGAAGCTCCTCGAATACCGCGAGCGCCTCATCGGCGGTGGCCGAGTCGAGGTTGCCGGTCGGCTCGTCAGCGAGAAGCAGGGCAGGGCGAGTCACGAGCGCCCGGGCAATCGCGACCCGCTGCCGCTCACCACCGGACAGCGTGCTGGGCATTGCATGCGCGCGTCGGCTCAGTCCCACCCGGTCCAGCGCCTCCGCCGCCCGGTCGCACCGGACGCGCCGCTGGGTGCGACGATACAGTAGCGCGACCGCCACGTTCTCAATCGCTGGCCGATGCGGCATCAGGTGAAAGCCCTGGAAGACAAACCCGATCCGGCTTCCTCGCAGGCGGGTCCTCTTCGCCTCGGACAGACTGCCGGTGTCGGTGCCGTCCAGCAGATACGAACCGGCAGTCGGCCGATCCAGCAAGCCGAGCAGATGTAGCAAGGTGGACTTCCCAGAGCCGGAACGGCCCATCACCGCCACCGACTCGCCCATGGCCACCCTCAGGTCGGTAGGCTGGAGCGCGGTCACCGCCGGTGGCCCCGGATGCGTTCGTGCAAGGCCGGCGAGCTCCACGACCAGCGTCATCGCTGGCTTCCCACGACCACCAGGTCGCCCGCGGCCAGAGCTCCATCGACCGGCGACACCTCCGCAAGTCCCCCGGCGGCAAGCCCGACCACGACCGCTACCTCCTCGAACCGGTCACCGCGATCTGCTCGGACACGCGTGGCGCCGGCAGCGTCCGTGACCAACGCAGCCAGCGGCACCGCCAGCACCTCGCCATTCGTGGACTCGATCGGGATCGTTACGCGCATGTTCAACCCGGCCAGCTCGGCCGGGTCTCCGCCGTCGGGCGTGACGACAACCGGATACCGGCCAGCCGAAGCGCCGTCGGTGCCTGGCGAATCCGCCACCGATGTCACCGTGCCAATGAGGTCCACACCGGATGGACTATCGTCCAACCGGACCTCCTGGCCGACATCGATCAGGCCCGCCTCCTCACGCGACAACTCGACCGTCGCTCGCAGCTCCGCCCCGGTCAGACTCATCACTGGACCGGACAGCACATCGCCGAGCGATACGCTCACCTGATCAACCCGCCGCGGCAACGACGGCGCGAACACCACCTCCCCACGTGGCACACGCGCGCCGGCTGCCTCCTCGAGCCGCGCGAGCGTCCGTTCTGCCGCACCGAGGTCGTCCTCCGTCTCCTCCACCGCGTGTGCCTCCCCCTCAGCGTCGGACGGCGCGGTCAGCTCATCCAGCTGAGCCTGTGCGATCTCCAGCCGGTTTTCGGCCGCGACCATGCCTTCCTCCAACTCGGCAATCGCCGCCGCTTCAGCCCCTTCTGCGACTGCCCGATCACGTGCCGTCACAGCGTGCTCGTAGGCGAGCCGCGCTTCCTCGACCGCGCCCTCCGCCGCGAGTACCACCGACGGCGGCAGCGGGGCGAGAGCTTCCTCTAGCGCGTCCTCCGCCGCGCGGTGCGCGTCCTCCGCCGCATCCACCGCCTCGCGAGCGGCCAACAATTGCTGCTCCTGTTCTGGTGGTGGCCCTACCGGCTCGTAACCCACTGATTCATACAGCCGCCGCATCGCTGCTGCCGTGCGTCCGTTGTACGCGCTGTCGGGTCGGCCGCTGAAATGACCTAGCCGCGCCAGCGCCTCCTCCAGCTGCTGAATGTCGTTGCCGGACAAACCTGGGCGCAAGGCGCGGTACATCGGAAGCCCGCCACCTAGCAGGAACACCGGGCGCCCGGACACCTCGATCGCCACGTCGCCCTCGTCGAGCTCGTCACCGGCGTGGGGGATCAGGCCGGTGACAACCGGTGCGTCGCCGGCACCATCGCCGAGATCGACCACAACCTCCACGTCGATCGCCTGCGCAAACCGGAGGTCCCCACGTGTAACGATCGACGACTCTAGCACCTGCAGTTCCACCGGCACGGTGATCGGTACCGCCTGCGGCGCCGACGCATTCCGGGCCGCCTCGTCGGGTGACTGGATCGTGCGGCCCGCCCCCCAGCCGATGGCGGCGAACACCAATGCTAGCGTCACCACCAGGGCGAGGGTCCGCCGGCGCTTGGCCAAGGCTCGCGCACCGTGGCTGTCGTCGGTCACCGCGGTCACCCACCACCATTGCTGAATACGGACCAGCCACTCCAGGCATGACCCGGAAGCACATCTGCTCGCGCCGCCATGGCCGCGCAGCGGAGTTGGTCGAGCCCGCGAGGACAACCGCCCACGCCCTACCCCCGTCCGTTGAGCAACTCGTCGAGATACTCCCGATACACCGCGTCCTGCAGCCGAAGATAGTCCTCGGAGCATTCGAAGTTCGCGACGGCGACCGTGATCTCGGATTGCTGGATCTCGGCGAGCTCCGTCACCTCCGCTGGCGTCAAGACGTCCTCGACCCGCACGGTGGCTGGGTCGTGCCCCTGGCTCACCAGCTTGTCCCGGCCCTGCTGGAACCGCTGGGCGAATGGCATCGTACGATCGGCGATCTCGCCGCTCAGCTCGTCGCCTCCCTCGAATCCTTGCTCCGCCATGCATCTCAGGGCCTCATCCCGTGCCTCACGGACGCGGGGATCCTGGAACATCAGGTCCAACGCCTCATCCTGCATGGCGGCCACAGCCGGTGGGAGGTAGGCCCGCCCCGTGTCCGGCGGCAGCCCGACAGCCGACGTGACCAGGAGCTCGCACTCGAGCATGGTCGAGTCATATGACCGGCGGGCACTCTCCGATAAGGCATCGCGGACGCCGTCGTTGGGATCCGAGGTGGCCGGCACCGGCGGTGCGTAGTCGATCAGTGTGGAGATTCCAAACCCGTACGCGCGCACGAACTCCTCATCCGACAGCCCGAGCGCCACCTGCGGAGACGCTGGCGACTGATAGGGCACGTACTCGAACCCGGCCTCACGCATGCACTCGGCGATGATCTCGTTGCGCCGCATGTCGTATGCTTCCTGCTCGGACGCGCGCGTGCCGGTCTCCGTCTCCGGCGTCTCCAGCAGGCTATCCGCCAACGGCGACGACACCGCGGACGGCGGTCGCTGCGGCGAGGGTGTGGTCGTCGGGGAGCAGGCGCTGAGCAGCGCCAATCCCGCGACAGTCACTACTCGAACTGGTCGCCGCATGGCACACCCCTCGCTGACGCGCTTCGCCTACCGGCACACGCGCTCATCGTCCTGACCGCTCGGTTCAGTATCCTGACACCGGGCCCTTCACATAGCCTCCGCCAGTGGAGCAGTTCCATGAGCCGCAGAGATCGAAGTCAGCGTCCGAGTTTCCTTGCTGGTCCCATGCGGTGTAGTTGTTCCACGTGTTGTAGCTGCAGTCCTGCCCGACGACCGACGGGCTGGGGTCATGCCAAATGGCGTAGGCGCAGCGGCCATCCATGTCACGAGCATCCATGAGCCGGCCGAGGTAGGTGCTGTCACCATCACAGGTGCTCGCGTTGCCGCTCCGGGTATCCTCACGGGCCCGCAGGACACCTCCTTCGTTGGTAGATATGGAGACACGGAAGCCCTTGCCCAAGCAGATCGCTTGGGCCGGCGTCGCGGTAGTCGCGATCGTCAGCGCCGATGGAACGGCGAAGATCAGCGCTACCAGAGCGGCGCTCCAGTAACGTCGCCCCGGTCGCCTGAAAGCTGAGATAGAGTCGGATCTTCTGATCATCACTACTCCCTCTTTGTGTGGATTACTCCGTAGACTGATGCCGTCGCTAACCCGGCTGGTCAACTGCGTGCTCGGCGCGTAGAGTGCGGTCGGACCACCGGGACCAGGGGTCAGAAGTTGCCTGTGACCTACGAAACAGGTGGGTTCCGATTTCCTCCTGCGACCGGGACCAACCGGGATCAGCACCCGGGGCAATCGCCGAACCTTGCCGTTGTCGATGTTCAGTAACCCCGCACACTGTCCCGGAAGTAGCCACCTGCGGTTGAACAGTTCCATGAGCCGCAGAGGTCGAAGTCTGCGTCGGAGTTTCCTTGCTGGTCCCATGCGGTGTAGTTGTTCCACGTGTTGTAGCTGCAATCCTGCCCGACGACCGACGGGCTGGGGTCATGCCAGATGACGTAGGCGCAGCGGCCATCCATGTCACGAGCATCCATGAGCCGGCCGAGGTAGGTGCTGTCACCATCACAGGTGCTCGCGTTGCCGCTCCGGGTATCCTCACGGGCACGGAGGAGACCACCCTCCTTTTGCGCGACTGCTCCAGCCACTCCCCGCCCCGCGCAAACGGCGTGCGCCGGTGTCGCAACCGCCAGCGTCGTGACCGTCGAGGACGCGATGAGAACCAACACGGCCAGCGCGGCGCGCGCCCTCGCCCCGATCATCGATGCAACGGGGGACTTGAATCCTGCCATTCGGCTCCTCCTCCTGATGCTGTGTGAGTGCATCCAGACACGGGACCTGAGTAGCGACGCCCGCACGGCAAGCCTGCCAGGTTACAGCACAGGATCCGCACAGGCCGGTAGTGAACCATGGAGATTGTGACTATCGACCCGGATGGCTTGGCAGCGGTTAGCGGGCCTGTTGCTACGCCATGGTCTCGAGTGGCGCCACGCGCAACAGCTTCCCGGTGACATCGAAGTGGTCAAAGAGGCCGGTGTATATCAACGACTGATTGAGGCACGCGCTAACCTGAGAGGCCGCCGCCAGTGGATCGCCGCCCCGAACAATAGCTGACAGGACCAGAACAGGATGACGTCCGGAACTCAGAAAGGATAGCTCGATCGCGACATCGCCGGCTCTTTCGTGAATAGCAGAGCGGAGCGCATCCCGCGCTTCGCTCGCAAGGTCGTCGCCCAGGTGAGTGAGCTCCATGTGCACCCGATACCTGCGCCCGAACGGGCGTCTAGCCGTGCTCACGACCTGATCTCCAGCTGCGACGTTGCGATGCCGGCCCATACAAACCAGCCTCGGCAGGGCAACTCAGCCAATAGCGGCGTCGAACCCCTACCGAGGCTAGCACACCCCCCCGACCCGGTCAACACTGTATGACTGAGGCTCCAGATGTCCCGAGGAACGTCGGTGCGTCAGGCGCGGAGCTGATATCTGGATCCGTAAGGATCCAGAGCGCGTACGCGTTACCGCAGGGTGGTATGCCTCTTGCTCGTTCACAATACCATTGGAAAACGACTTCAAGACTCCCCACTGTCTGTCCTGCCTCCACACAGCGGCCAAGTGTGGCGTAGTAGCCCCATATCCGCCACTGCCGGGCCTGTACCTCTGATGCTGGCGCACTCTCCTCTACGGAACCGACCGCGCCATCCACATACGGCGCCGGTGCAACGCCGGCAGCTGCGGCGCTCGGCCCCTGAACAGCAACAGCAATGGCAATGCCCAAGATCATAGTTAGTAC